>JBDSAJ010000468.1:0-5882 GCA_039922235.1 Umezawaea sp. | reverse complement strand
AGTAGGGCGGTGCCGCGAGATCGTCCAGGCCGTGCGGCCACTCGGGGTCGCCGGGGCAGACGACGCGTGCGGCGAACTTGGCGCCGACGGCATGAAGGGCGACTACCTGGACTGGGTGATGAAGCAGAGCGTCGCCAAGGACGGCGAGGTGCTGGGCATCCCCACCGACGTGGGCGGCATGGCGATCGCCTACCGGACCGACCTGTTCGCCGCCGCTCAACTGCCGACCGACCCGACGGCCGTCAGCGCGCTGTGGCCGACGTGGGACGCGTTCATCGAGACCGGGAAGCGCTACAAGCAGGCCACCGGCAAGGCGTTCCTGGACAACGCGGCCACCAGCGTGTTCTACCAGGCGGTGAACCAGGTTTCCGAGAAGTACTACAGCGACGCCCGTGAACTGGTCTACGACCGCAACCCGCAGGTCAAGGCGGCGTTCGAGGTCGGCATCAAGGCGGCCACCTCGGGGATCACCGCCGGGCAGACGTCGTTCGAGGCGCCGTGGAGCGCTGGCCTGGCGCAGGGCGCGTACGCGGCCGTGGCCGCGCCGTCGTGGATGCTCAACGCGATTCGCACCACCGCCCCCGACACCAAGGGCAAGTGGAACATCGCGAAGATCCCCGGTGGCGCGGGCAACTGGGGCGGCAGCTACCTGGCCATCCCCAAGCGCGCGCAGAACCCGCAGGCCGCCTGGGACTACATCAAGGAGATGCAGTCGCCTCAGGGACAGCTGGAGCACTTCGCCCGTGCCGGCGCCCTGCCTTCCACCCCTTCGGTCTACCAGGACGACAAGCTGGCCTCGTTGAAGGACCCGTTCTTCTCCGACGCGCCGACCGGCAAGATCTACACCGACTCGCTGCTGGGGTTGAAGCCGTTCTACATCGGCCCGGACAGCGCGACCATCGGCCAGGAGTTCCTCAACGCCATCACCAACGTCGAGCAGAGCGGCGGCAACCCGGCGACCGCGTGGGACGACGCGGTGCGCAACATCAAGACCGCCATCGGCGGGTGAGCGGTGGCCGTCACGCTCGTCCCCCCGCAGCCGGTCGCACCGCCGCCCCTCGCTTCCCGGAGGACGCAGGGACTGCGTGAGCGCTGGTCGCCGTACGCCTACATAGCCCCGTTCTTCGTCCTCTTCGCGGTGTTCGGGCTGTTCCCGTTCGCCTTCACCTTCTACGTGGCCCTGTTCGACTGGAACCCCATCGGTGACCAGGTGTTCATCGGCGCGGACAACTTCACCCGCATGCTCGGCGACCCCAGGTTCTGGAACGCCGCCCGCAACACCGTGAACATCTGGTTCCTGTCCACCGTCCCGCAGTTGCTGCTGGCCCTGCTGCTGGCCCACGTGCTCAACCACGCCCGGCTGCGGTTCGCGCTGTTCTTCCGCATGTCGGTGCTGGTGCCCTACGTCACCTCGGTGGCGGCAACGGCGATCGTGTTCGCGCAGCTGTTCGACCGCGACTACGGGCTGCTCAACTGGCTGCTCGGGCTGATCGGCGTGGCACCGGTCGACTTCGTCCAGTCCACTTTGGGCAGTCAGGTGCTGATCGCCACGATGGTCATCTGGCGGTGGTTCGGCTACACCACGCTGCTCTACCTCGCCTCGCTGCAAGCGGTTCCCCTCGCGATCTACGAGGCAGCGGCCATCGACGGCGCGGGCCCGTGGCAGCAGTTCCGCCACATCACCGTCCCCTCGCTGCGGCCGGTGATCATCTTCACCGTGGTCACCTCCACCATCGGCGGGCTCCAGATCTTCACCGAGCCACTGCTCATCGCCACAGGCGCGCCGCTGACCTGCGGCGCGGTGCGGCAGTGCCAGACGCTGACGCTGTTCCTCTACGAACAGGGCTTCGGGGAGTTCGACTTCGGCTACGGCTCGGCGGTCGGCGTCGCCCTGTTCGTCATGGTCGTGGTGATCGCCGCGATCAACTACCTGCTGGCCGGCCGGATCAGGGCGGACCGATGACGAGCGCCGTGCCACGTCGCCGACGCCTCGGCCGGGTCCGCTGGTGGACCTACCTGCTGCTGACCGCGGCCACCGTCGTGTGCCTGTTCCCGCTGTACTGGATGTTCGTCGTCGCCACCACCGACACCGCGGCCGCGAGCCGGATGCCGCCCGAGGTCGTGCCCGGCGGCAACTTCTTCCACCTCGTGGGCGTGGTCCTGGACACGGTGCCGTTCGTGCAGGCCCTGCTCAACAGCCTGTTCGTGGCCACCGCCATCGGCGCGGGCCAGGCGGTGCTGTGCGCGCTCGCCGGGTTCGCCTTCGCCAAGCTGAGCTTCCCCGGCCGCAACACCCTGTTCCTGGTCGTCGTGCTCACCATGACCGTGCCCACCCAGCTGGCCGTGATCCCGCAGTACCTGATCATGTCGTGGCTGGGCTGGGTGGACACCCTCCAGGCGCTGGTCGTGCCCGGTCTGGCGAGCGCGTTCGGCATCTTCTGGATGCGGCAGCACATCACTGCCACAATCAGCGACGAGCTGGTGCAGGCCGCGACGATCGACGGCGCGAACTCGTGGCAGGTGTTCTGGCGCATCGCCTTCCCCATCGTGCGCCCCGCCGCGTTCGTGCTCGGCCTGTTCGGCTTCGTCACGGCGTGGAACGACTTCCTCTGGCCGTTCATCGTGCTCAAGTCACCCGACCGCTACACCGCCCAGATCGCCATCAAAGCCCTCCAGAACAGCTACACCGTCGACCTCGGGCTCGCCATGTCCGGCTCCTTCCTGGCCACCGCACCGCTGGTCGTGGTGTTCGTCCTGGTGGGGCGGCGCATGGTCGCGGGCATCCTGGACGGCGCTTTCAAGGGCTGACGGACCTCTCCCACGACACCTGGAGCGACGAGACCCGTGCCCGAACGACCGACGACCGACTGGTACTACGACAACCCCGTCATCCCCGGATTCCACCCCGACCCCAGCGTCTGCCGCGTCGGCGAGGACTACTACCTCGTCTGCTCCAGCTTCGAGTACTTCCCCGGCGTGCCGGTCTTCCACAGCCGCGACCTGGTGCACTGGCGGCAGATCGGCAACGTCCTCGACCGGCCCGCCCAGCTCCCGCTGCCACCCGACGCGGCGGCCTCCGACGGCATCTACGCTCCCACGATCCGGTACCACGACGGCCGGTTCTGGATGATCACCACGAACGTCTCGCAGGGCGGCAACTTCATCGTCACCGCCGAGCGGCCCGAAGGTCCCTGGTCGGATCCGGTGTGGATCGACCTGCCCGGCATCGACCCCGACCTGGCGTGGGACGAGGAGGGCAACTGCTGGTGCGCCTACCAAGGTGTGGGCGTGGCCCGCATCGACCCCGAGACCGGGAAGGTGCTGGAGGGACCGCTCCCCGCGTGGTCCGGGACCGGGTTGCAGTGGCCGGAGGCGCCTCACCTGTACCGCATCGGGGAGTGGTGGTACCTGATGATCGCCGAGGGCGGCACCGAACGCGGCCACACCGTGGCCATGGCGCGCGCGAGGTCACCGCGCGGCCCGTGGGAGCCTGCGCCGCACAACCCGATCCTGACCCACCGGGGCACCGCACACCCGATCCAGAGCACCGGCCACGCCGACCTCGTCACCACCCCGGACGGCCAGTGGTGGATGGTCCTGCTCGCCACCCGCCCGCGCGGGTACACCCCCGGCTTCCACGTGCTGGGCCGCGAAACCTTCCTCACCCCCGTCCGCTGGGAGGACGGCTGGCCGCGCGTCGGCCCCGTGAACCTCCGCGAACGAGCGCCGGGCCGCCCACAGCCGCACACCACCCCGCAGCGCGACGACTTCGACGTGCCCCGACTCGATCCCCGGTGGATCTCGCCGCGATCGCGCCCGGACGACTCCTGGTCGCTCACCGAACGACCGGGGTGGCTGACCCTGCACGCCACCGGGTCCACAGTGGACCGACCCGGCTGCACCTTCATAGGCAGGCGCCAGCAGCACCCCACGAGCCGAACCGCCGTACTGCTGGACCCCGGCAACGGTCGTGCCGGACTGTCGGTCCGACTGGACGAGGCCCACCACTACGACCTGGAGGTCGCGGACGGGCTGGTCAGCGTCATCGCCCGCATCGGTCCCCTGCGCCAGAGCACGGCTACCTGCACCGCGCCCACGGGCCCGGTGACCCTCGTGATCACCACCAGCCCGGCTGTGGAACGCCCACCGGCCGTCGGGGAACCGTCGGGTCTCCACGTCGCCGCGCCCGACCTCATCGCCTTCCACGTCGGCGACGAGCCGCAGCCGCTCGCCGAACTCGACGGCAGGTACCTGTCCACGGAGGTCGCCACCGGCTTCACGGGCCGGGTGATCGGCATGTACGTCACGGCGGGCACCGCGTCGTTCGACTGGTTCGAGCACGGTCCGCTCGACCTCCCGGCGCGCGAGTAGTGGGCGACGCGGCGGTCTGTTGACGGGCGAGGTCGGTGGGGGTGGGGGAAGTGCTCGACGGGGACGTTCGACCGTTGACGGGACCAGGTGTGCGATGTCCCTGATGCGAGAGGAAACGCCGGGTATCCGCTCGCGCACGCAGGCCCGACGGGATTGACTGGCCGGGTGCTGCCCGCTGGATACGCCGAATGGATCCCACCTGCAGACCTCGCTGTGCACGTCGACCGGCTGTGGGTGCGTGGCGCGGGGGAGGTGCCACGCGCGTTGCCGCAGCCCGCGGTCGACCTGCTCGTGCTGCCGGACGGCACGCCGTGGCTGGCAGGCCCCGAGACGCGCACGCGCCGGGGACCGCTGCCGCCAGGCGGGTCGCTGGTCGGGGTGCGGCTGCGGCCGGGTGGCGCGGCGCTGTTCGGGATCGCCGCCGACGAGGTGCCGTTGGGCGGTGTGCCGCTGCACGAGCTACCGGGTGCTGGTGTCGGTGCGGTGGCGGGACCGCGTCTCGCGGGTGCGCTGCACGTCCTGCGGACCCTCGCCGGACGCTCGACGCGCCCACCGGATCACCAGGTCCAGCAGGTGCTCGCGGGCATGCACGCCGCCCCCGGCTCACCGGTCGGACGGCACGCCGCGGCGGCCGGGTTGTCGCAGCGACAGCTGCGCAGGCGCTTCACCACGGCGGTCGGCCTGCGGCCCAAGGCTTACGTCCGGGTCGTGCGGCTGCACCGCGCGCTCGCCGCCGCCCGTGACGACGTGGCCGCCGGGCGGCGACCGGACTGGGCGCGGATCGCGCACGCGAGCGGTTTCTACGACCAGCCGCACCTGCTCGGCGAGTTCCGCCACGCCGTCGGCGTGCCGCCCAACGCCCTGCTCGGCGGTGCTGACGTCCGTTTTCTCCAAGCAGGACGGTGCGCGGCGGCGGCATCGTCGGCGTATGAGTGAGCAGATCCTGCACTGGTACGAGCAGACCGCGACCGATGGGCTCGCCGGTGACGGCGTCCGGTTCGACGAGCGGGTCGGCGCGTGGACCGTGCACCGGTACGCCGAGGCCGAACGCGTGCTCGCCGACCACGAGGTGTTCTCCTCCGACGAACTGCGCCACAGCGCGCAACCCGTGCCGCACCACGACAACCCGATCCTGGGCAGCCTCATGGCGATGGATCCGCCCCGCCACCACGTGCTGCGCCGACTGGTCGGCCGCGCGTTCGCGCCCCGGTCCGTCGCGGCGCTCAGCTCGACCGTTCAGCGCGTGATCGACGAGCAACTCGACGCCGCAGGCCGGGAGCTGCGGATCGTGGAGCAACTCGCCTCGCCGCTGGCGGTGCGCACCCTCGCGGGGCTGCTCGGTGTCGCGCCCGCGCGGCGGGCAGACTTCGTCCGCTGGACCGAGGCGATCACGTCGTTCGCCGGGTCGTTCGCACGGGACCCGGTGCGGCGTCACGCGTTCGTCACGGCCCGCACCGAACTCGCGGACCACCTGCACGTGGAGTTCGCCGACCGGCGGCGCCGCCCGCGTG
>JBDSAJ010000467.1:0-19064 GCA_039922235.1 Umezawaea sp. | reverse complement strand
TTCGCCGTGAGCTGCCGGAGGAACCACCGCGTCAGGATCTCGTCGACCACCTTCGTCGCGGGCAGTTGCGGGGCCGGTTCCAGGCCGGGTTCCTCAGCAAGCGGGTGCGACAGGTCCGGCAGATTCGTCAGCTCGACGTCGTCCGGGTGCGCGTACCGCTGGCGTAGTGCGTCGACCAGAGCAGCCGCGTCCGTCCGAAACGCCGGGTGGTCCAGTTCGCCGCTGACGATGAGCAACGGCGGTTGTGCCGTAACGCCTCCGGCGACGCGGGCGACGAAATCCAGTTCGTCGGCGGTCTTGCGGGACTCGGCGGTCCACGGGTATGCCCGCCCGGAGCTGGCCTCGATGACCTCGATGGCGGATCGCATCCGCACAGCCGGGCTGACCAGCGCGACCGCCTTGATCGGAGTCCGCTGCGTGGTCAGCACCTCCAGTGCCACGGCTCCGCCGAGCGAACCGCCGAGGACGCTGATCGGCTCGTCGTCGACTGGGAGCTGATCGCGCAGCGCAGCCAGTGCAGCAGGGAATTCATCGGCGGCCTGGTGGACGAACGGCGCCAAGAAAGCCATCATCGGGTCCTTGCGGATGAGTTCGACGACGGCATCGACGCGGCCATCGACCATCCGTGCGCCACACATCGGCATGCCCAGGTGCACCCGCCAGGCAGGCACCCCGGTCATCGGCAGTGCGGCCGCGAAGGCCGCGTCCGTGCGGGGCGCGTCCAGCATGTGCCAGGTCACGATCAACGGCGCGGGGCCGTCAGTGCCGTCGGTCGGTGGCAGCGCCGTGAACGGTACGCCCGCCGCGGTACCAGTGATCGTTTCCATGCGTCCCCTACGGTTTCGTGGCCTGCCAACCCACCGTAGACAGTTCGACGGCCGCGAATCTCCTTTCCGCCAAGGGCGAAAGCCGTCCTGCCCATGATCGCAGCGGCTACCAGCCCGAACGGACTTTGAAATCCCCGTGGAATAGCCGTCGCCGGAGTTACTCTGCCACGCACCGCCCAAACCAGTGCAACGCCGGTCCCCGCATCCCAGCGGGACAGCCACTGCTGCCGGGCGACCTCGTCTTTTACGGCACGCCCGACAAACCTCTATCGCGCTGTAGGTTCCGCGGCAAGTTGAGCATTTCCGCGCCTGGTTGAGCACCGCGTGAGCATCCCGGCTTCCGCAGTTCGTGGCCACACGACGTTGATCGCTAAGGCGAACCCACAGGTCGAAGACTTGCGATCCGCCGATCCTGCCCCGGAGAGTCCGAAAGTGTAGTAACACGACTTGAGAACACTCTCTAGTACTGGCCGAGATTGTTGTGCTTGAGTGTGGTCATGTAGTTGCGGTTCACGCAGCGGGCGACCGCCGACGGCTCGGTTGTCCGCTACGCCGCGTTGGCACACAACCGCCGGGTGGACGGCAAGGTCAAACCGGACGTGCTGATGAACCTGGGCCGGGTCGACCAACTTGACGTGGACGGCCTGCGCGGGCTGGCGGCGTCGATCACCAAGCACTTCGGCGGTGAGGCTGCCGGGTCTGCCCCGTCCGACGGTGCGGAAGCGGGGCTGGCCGCGGGGCAACACCAGCGCCGACCTGCTCGCCCGCGTCGACACCGACATCGTGGCGTGCCGCCCGGCGGCGGTGACGATCCTGATCGGCAGCAACGACGTCCGCAACGGCACATCGCCGGACCAGTACCGTGACAACCTCACCGCGATCGTCGACCGGCTCAAAGCCCGGACGACCGCCCGGATCTCACTGATGTCGTTGCCACCACTCGGAGAGGACCTGAACACCGACATCAACCGCACACTGTCCGGGTACAACGCCGCGATCAAGGAGACGGCCGCGCGGACAGAAGTGGACTACGTGCCGGTGCACGAACGAATGGTCGACATCCTCGCCCGGCACGACAACCGCCGACCGTACGACTTCAGCTTCCCGCTGGCGCTCACCGCGGCGACCCGGCACTACGTGCTCGGACAAAGCTGGGACGACATCGCCCGCAGCGGCGGCCGGGAACTGCTCATCGACCACATCCACCTCAACGACCGCGGAGCCGCGCAGCTCACCGAACTCGCGGCGAACTGGCTGACCACAGCCCTCAAGCCCTAGCCGGGCACCATCACGGGGAAGTGCCGACGCCGGCGAACATGGCAAGGCAGGAACGGATCGCGGCGAAATCGCGGCATCCGTTCAGGCGATGAAGTCGAGTGGCATCGAGAGCGCTTTCGGTGATTCCAGGGCGCGGATGACCTTGTCGCGGTTTGTCGATGTTCAGCGGTTCGCTCATGTCGGGTCGCGTAGTCTGCCCGCCCGGCATGAGGATCGGTCTGTGAAGGGATTCGAGTTGAGGAACATCTACCTCGTCGCGCACCCGGAGGCGACGCATCATGTCGACGGTGTGGTGGGGGGATGGTTCGACTCCGATCTCACGGACCGGGGAGTCAGGCAAGCGGTGGAGATCGCCGGCGCGCTCCACGCCCGTCTGGATGAGAGATCCGTTGAGATCTTCTCCTCGGATCTCCTGCGTGCCCGCCGAACCGCGGACATCGTCGCGGAGCGCCTGACGGGTCCCCTCACGATCGATGGCGACCTGCGAGAGAAGTCGTACGGCGAGGCCGAGGGACGCCCACAGGCCTGGCTCAGGGAACGCGCCGTTCCCTTGCCGGAGTCCGGCGAGCGACTTCGCCACGACGAGGGGATCGCCGGCGCGGAGACCCGGATGGACCTGGCCCGTAGGGCCTATGACGCCATGGCGCGCGTCCAGACGTCGCCTGGGGAGCATCAGGTGATCGTGACCCATGGTGGCACGATCACGCTGCTGATCGCAGCCTGGATCGGCATGCCCATCGATGCGGCAGGCCGGGTCCACTTCAAGGCCTCGTCCGGGAGCATCAGTGTGTTGCGCAAGGACTCTCGCAACTACAGCCATCAGGTCGTAGAGCTCAACGACGTCAACCACCTCACGCAAGAGAAGGCGTAGCTCGCAGCGCATGCCGCCCAGTTGTTCCACGACTGGGGGTGGAGCAGTCCTCAGGTGGGCGTGCACGTCAGCGTCGGTGCCGCTGCCCTGCCGGTGGCCTGGAACCCGAAGGTGGTGCTGCCGCCCGCGCCGATCGAGCCGTTCCACCCGACGTCCGCGGCGACCACGCCGGTGGCGTTCTGCTCCAGGGCGGTGTTCCACGAGTTGGTGACCTGCTGGCCCCCGAGCCACGTCCAGCTCACCCGCCACCCGGTCATCGCCGTGCGGCGACCGTTGGTGATGGTCACCGTCGCGACGTGCCCGGTGCCCCAGTCGCCGTTGACGTGCAGGCTCGCCGAACACCCGGCAGGCGGCAGGACCAGCAGCGTGATGGAGTTCGCCGGGTACGTCGCGTCGACGTTGCCGTTGCTCACCTGGAGATCGTCGCCGTGCACGATGGCGGACAGATCAGCCGGGCCGTAGGTGAAGCGCTGCGCCGCACCGGTGCTGTCGAACCCGGCCACCGACAGCGGCGAGGTCAGGTCGCCGCCGGTCTTGTTGACGACCATGACGGTCAGCGTCTTGTCGGAGGAGCGCTGTGCCGCGTACACCGCCAGCCGGTCCTGGTCGGCGGCGGTCGACGACACGCTGACGTCACCGAACCGGCTGCCCGCGCCGTCGTAGTTGCGGTACATCCGGAACGCGTACGCACCCGGATCGGTCGGCTTGGGCTCGCCCCACATGGTGGCGAGGTCGAGACCCTCGCGGCCGAAGATGCCCAGGACGTCGGCCTGCGCCAGCGCGCCGTTGATGTCGTCCAGCGCGCCCCAGTTGTACTCGGTGATGGCGGTCTTGGTACCGGGGTTGTACTGGGCGATCCACGACTTCGCAGTGCGGATGTACTGCAGTGGCGGCGCGTTGACACCACCGGGGCCGATCCAGGACTCCTCGACGTACGTCGGGTCCCACAGCGATCGGGTGGAGCGCAGCCGCAACGCGTTGGTCACGGGATCCTTGTCGCCGCTGATCTGCGGGTAGAAGTGCTGGTCGAAGTAGTCGAGGTAGCGCTTGCCCCCGTGGGCGTCGCTGTAGTCCTTCATGTTCTTCAGGTACCACTGGGAGAGGTTGAGCCCGCCGTGCGCGGCGGAATCGGCACCCGGCCCGCAGCCGTCCAGCCCGGACGCGACCCACTCGCAGTACCCCCAGCCGGACGGGCCGAGTACCGCCGCGCTGGGGTCTGCGGCCTTGATCGCCGCGGCGGTCGCGGTGCCCTTGCCGCCCAGTTCGTCGTACGTGACCAGTTGGGGGTGCACGTCACGATGCGTGCTGGCCCACAGCACCGGCTCGTTGTCGAGCTCGTAGATCGGTACGCCACCCTGCGCCGCCGTGCCGAACCTGTCCACCAGGTGCGACACCATCTCGCCGTCGAACTCCGGGCCCGCCTCGATCGAGCTGTCGGTGGGCACGGCGGTGAGGTTCTGCTGGCCGAGTTGGCCGTTGCCGCAGTTGGGGTCCCATTCGTCGAACCTGTCCTGCTGCGGGAACCGGGTCGCCGGGAAACCACAGGTGAACGGGTGCGACGATGGCGAGTCCTTGGCCACCCACCCGCTCATGGGCACGGTGACGACCGATTTGATGCCGCGGTCGAGGTTGGACTTGACCACTCCCTCGACGGAGTGCTGCTCGTCGGCGACGATGTTCTCGAAGTACCAGTCACTTCCGGTGTTGTACGTGTGGTTCTTGAAGTTGTAGCGGCTGGACGCGTTGCCGCCCCAGCGCGCCACCGACTGGCCGATCTCGGCGTTGAACGCCGGATCGCCGCCGTTGAGGCCGTAGATGTCAGGGCTGATCGCGTGCCGGGCGGCGGACACGTCCACCGACAGCGCGGGCCCGGTGGTCGCCGCCTCGGCGCTCGTGGCCACCTGGACCGTGCACGTCGCCGCCACGAGAGACGCCGCCAGGCCGGCAGCCGTGACCGATCGTGGCTTCCGCCATCGCCGAGTACCCACCACAGTTGCCTCCAGTCGTCGACAGGATGCTTGCCGCAGCCACCCCCGCTCACCCGAGGGTCCACCGCTGGTTGCTCTGACCGGTGCACGTCCACAACCGTGCGGCGGAGCCGTTGGCGGTCCCGGAGCTGGTGACCTCCAGGCACAGCCCGGACTGCGTTCCGGTCACCGAGCCGTCCGCGCCCAGCCGCCACTTCTGGTTGGCCCCACCGTGGCAGGACCAGATGATCGCCGCCGTTCCCGCCGTCGTCCCCCCGCCCTCGGCGTCCAGGCACCGCTGCGAACTCCCCGTGTACACCGTCAGCTCACCTGCCGCGGTGGAGGTCCACTGCTGGTTCGTGCCGCCGTGGCAGTCCCAGATCTGCAACCGGGTGCCGAGCGTGGTGGTCTGGCCGGGCACGTCGAGGCACTTCCCGGCACCCACCGCGCGCAGCGCGCCTGCCTTGGGGTTGCTGCCGCCTCCCTGGTCGAGGCCGAGGAAGGAGATGGCGTACGCCAACATCCCGGCCTGCGGCAGGGTGTGGCCCGTGCCCGAGATGCTGATGCCCTCGATCGTGGCCTTGGTTCCCGTGTCGCCGTACCGGGTGCGCGTCCAGCTCGACTGCGGGTGGTCGGTGAACGACGGCGTCTGGCTCAGGCCGTTGAGGTTGGTCCACTGCTTGAGCTCCTCGCCGAAGTTGTGGTAAGCGAGGGTGGTGTCCTGGTCGCCGTGCCACAGCTGCATCCGCGGGTAGCGCCCGGTGTAGCCGGGGTACATGGCGCGAACCTGGTCGCCCCACTGCTGCGGTGACTTGGTGATGTTCCCGCCGGAGCACTGGCCGTTCCACAACGAGCCGTCAGTGGTGGCGAAGCAGCCGGCAGGCACACCCGAGAAGGCGGAACCGGCGGAGAAGACGTCCGGGTACTCGGCGGCCAGGACGTTGGTCATCATCGCGCCGGAGGAGAAGCCGCTGACCACGATGCGAGCCGGGTCCACGTTGTAGCGCTGCCGCGTCCACGACACCATCGACATGACGCCGGTGGAATCGCTGCCGCCGTTGCGGGTGAGCCCCGCCTGCGTGGACACGTCGAAGCAGTGCCCGTCGCGGGTGGCCTCGGGTACGACTACGACGTACCCGTACCGGTCGGCCGCCGTCGCGAAGTCGCGGCCGTTGCCGTTGAAGATCGCACTCGCCGATCCGCCGCAGTAGTGCACCAGGACCAGCAACGCGGGCTGCGGCACGACGTTGTCGGGCACGTAGACGTACATGCCGAGGTTGGTGGGGTTCGTGCCGAAGTTCGTGACCCTGGTCAACGTGGCGGCCGACGCCGGAGCGGCCGTCACCAGGGCCGTGCCGACGATGAGCGGCAGCAGCAACACCGCGGCCGCCAAGGCGCGGAACATTCGTCTCATCGAGGACTCCCTGGTGGGCATGGGCAGTCGCGCCGAGTCCACTGTGGACTGATGTGGAGCCGGTCGCGAGTCCGCTTCTGGTTGACGCCCGCGTCGCCGGGCCACCTGCGTGCCGTCGTTCTGAGCTGGCCCACACGTCCGGGTACCGGCTCGCGTTGGCGATGGTCATCTCGGCCGTGCCGCGCGCGACGGCGATGCTCGTCCCGGTCGGCGCGGGACCGCGAAGGCGAAGCGGATGTTCGACTCATCGAAAGTCCCCAACGTCATCATTGACGAGCGGCCGGGCTTCGGCCCACCGCGTCCACGGGGCGCCGACGCCTTTACCGCAACCTAGCCAGGCCAGACGCGGGGAAGCAATGTCGGCTTTCTGCCACGGTGTTAGCGTTCACTCCGCTGCCAACACCCTGACCTCATCGAATGGTTGTTCGACTTCGTTGCGTTGAGCGGCGAACATGCCGAAGTCGCTCGTTCGGCCCAGTGGCCATTCCCCGGCTGCCCCTCTGTTGGCACGGTCCGGTAGTCCTCGACCTGCCCGCGACGGGCTCCGCCGCGACGACACCGGTGGAGCGAGGCGGGATGACGAACCCTTTCCCGCCTCGTCACGATCCGCTAGCCGAGGTTCCACTTCTGGTTGGCGGCACCGGTGCAGGTCCAGAGCTGGACCTTGGTGCCGTTGGCCGTGCCCGAGCCTGCGACTTGCAGGCACAGTCCGGAGTGGACACTCGTGATGGTGCCGTCGGCGTTGAACCGCCACTGCTGGTTGGTCTGGCTGTTGCAGTTCCAGATGACCACCTGGGTGCCGTTGCTCGTTCCCTGCCCGGACGCGTCGGCACAGCGGAGGTCGCCCCCGCCGTAGACGGTCAGCGCGCCCGATTCGGTCCGGGTCCAGGTCTGGTTCGCCCCGCTGTTGCAGTCCCAGACCTGCAACTGCGTCCCCGGCGTCTTGGTTGCGCCGTTGACGTCGAGGCACTTGTTGGCACCGGTCGCGCGCACCGCGCCGGTGGGTGCGGCCGGACCGGGGGCGTACCCGGCGGCGGTGATGTTGGCCTGCACGGCCTCCTCGGTGGCGTTGGACGGGTAGCCGGAGGTCAGCACGCCTTCGTAGAAGGTGCCCGCGCCGGAGATGCTGTTGTCCCCGCCGATGCCGAGGAGGATCGCCCCCTGCTTCCTCATCGGGTGGTAGCCGTTGGGGCGTGGCCCGTCGAACACGGTCGACAAGCCGCCCGACTGCGCGTTCCCGCTCCGGATGGCCCAGTGGTTCGACTCGCCCTTGACGATGGCCGTCACGAAGCGGTGGTTGATGGTCGGGTTCCGGTTGTAGCCCGCGTTCACCCCGGAGAAGAGTCCCCACTCGAGGTCCGCCATCACCCAGGGGCCGGCGCCGTCGCCGGTGCCCCACTGCCGGTTGGAGCCGAAGTAGACGGTCTCCATGATGGCGGGCCGGTCGGCCGTGTTGGTCGTCTGCGCGTTGCCGTAGTCGAAGCAGCAGCCGCCGTTGTAGTGCGTGCCGTCGACGACGGCGTAGATGCCCTCCGGCTGGTCGCCGGTCGCGACGCCGTTGGTCCTGTTGTTGCGGTAGCCCGTGCCGGGCGAGATGAAGACGCCGTACGCCTTCTGCCCGCCAACGGTGACCGGAGCCGCTTTCGCGTCGGCGAGGTTGTCGTAGCCGCCGGGAGCCGGGCCGGGGAACCCGCCGGGAGGCGCCTGGGTGAGGTGGTTCCCGCGACCGGACTGGTCGTAGATGACGGTGATGACGCAGGCCGTGCTCGCGCAGAAGGAATCCTGCGTCGCGGCGTTGGCGACCCCGCCCGCGCCCAGCGGGCCGACGTCCCGCGTGGTGTTGTCCGACGAGCGCCGAACCTGGTACAGCGGACCGTCGTACGTGCCGTACAGCGCACGCGTGGTGCTGTGCGCCGCCACGCACGGCGTGCCACCGGTCGCGTAGATCTCGCACGGTCCCTGTGCCGCGGCTTCCGCCGGGGCGGCCAACGGCACCGAGGTGAGTGCGCTCGTGGTCATGAGTGCGATGGCCAGCAGCGTGGTCCGTCGAACCTTCACGACTCCTCCTTCAGGTGGTCAGGCCGAGCGCGGCAGCGGTTCGGTGGTGACCGGGAATCCGAGGCGTGACGACGTGGAACTCGAACGGTGCGACGGCGACTACTCGACGGCAGTCGTCGGTTCCGTGCGAAAGTCGGCCGAGATGACTCTGCTCAGGGATTTCCGCGGCTGTCAACGCCGG
Source organism: Umezawaea sp. (assembly GCA_039922235.1). Taxonomy (GTDB): domain Bacteria; phylum Actinomycetota; class Actinomycetes; order Mycobacteriales; family Pseudonocardiaceae; genus Umezawaea. The sequence continues at coordinate 10,468 of JBDSAJ010000467.1, read as the reverse complement.
TCGACCCGTGGCCGACGTCGAATGGCCGCACCGTTTCGTCGAAGCCCGTCGAACGCCCTGCGCATGGGGCAGGCCCCGCCCGCGGCCGTGGCGGGTTGTTGCCAGTCCTGGCCATCCGCGTGGGCCGCGCGGGAACATGCAGTCTTCCCAAGCCGTTGCGGCCATTGCCTTGTGCACATGGAGGAGGAGCAATGCGGACGCTCGTCACATCGCTGGTCGCCGTCGCGGCCCTGGCTGCCGGGTTGGTGTCGTCGGCCGGAACCGCGGTCGCCGAATCGAACGGCGGCGTGCGGGTGATGCCCTTGGGCGACTCGATCACCGAGGGAACCCAGGTCCCCGGCGGGTCCCGGATCGGGCTGTGGCAGCGGTTCGCGGGCGCGGGCTACCGGGTCGACTTCGTGGGGTCGCAGTTCAACGGCCCGGCCTCGCTCGGCGACCACGATCACGAGGGCCACCCTGGCTGGCGCATCGACCAGATCGACGCCAACATCGTCGGTTGGCTGGGGAACACCAACCCGCACACCGTGTTGCTGCACATCGGCACCAACGACGTGCTCCAGAACTCCAACGTCGCCGGTGCGCCGGGCAGGCTGTCCACGCTGATCGACCACATCACGGCGACCGTCCCGAGTGCGGAGGTGTTCGTCGCGACGATCATCCCGCTCGCCAACTCCGGCCAGGAGTCCGCCGTCCGCACCTTCAACGCCGCGATCCCCGGCATCGTGCAGGGCAAGGTGAACGCGGGCAAGCGCGTCCACCTGGTCGACATGCACGCCGCCCTCACCGCCGCCGACCTGATCGACGGCATCCACCCGACCGCTACCGGCTACGACAAGATGGCGGCCACCTGGTACTCGGCGCTGCGGTCCGTCCCCGGCTCGATCGGCGACCCGACCACTCCGTCGGGTCGGCAGATCACCGGAACGCAGTCGGGTCGCTGCGTGGACGTGCCGAACGGGGCCGCGAACGGCACGCAGGCCCAGCTGTGGGACTGCAACGGCCAGCCGAACCAGTCGTGGACGTACACGTCCGGCAAGCAGCTGATGTCCAGCGGCAAGTGCCTCGACGCGTACGGCAAGGGCACGGTCAACGGCACGCTGGTGGCCGTCTGGGACTGCAACGGGCAGACCAACCAGCAGTGGAACGTGAACTCGAACGGCTCGATCACCGGTGTCCAGTCGAACCTGTGCTTGGACGCCTCCGGCCAAGGGACGGCCAACGGCACCAAGCTGATCCTGTGGGCGTGCGGCGGCCAGGCGAACCAGCAGTGGGCCCTGCGCTGAGCGGGAGGGTGCGCCTCAACACGGGAGGCGGGCGGAAGTAACCGCCTTCCGGCCGTTCCACACTTTCGCCCGGCACAGTGGCAGGTGCGTCGACGTCAACGGGATCTCGACGGCGGCCGCGCCCAGGTCATCCAGTGGTTCGGCAAGTCTTCACCGGGCACGGCAGCGAACTGAACCAGATCTAGCGCCTCACGAGCCACCAGACCGATCCCGGTCGACGGTGCTTCCCCAGGAGCCGGCGGTGCGGCAGGCCACCGCCGGCGTCGAACCGGCCCAGGTCACACCCAACCCCGTTCGCAGGCGATCACGCCCAGCTGGAAGCGCGAACGCACGCCCAGCAGGTTCTGGAGGCGGGTGATCCGGCGGTGCACCGTGCGGAGGCTGATCCCCAGCTCCCGTGCGATGGTCTCGTCGATCGCCCCCGTGCGCATGAGCCGCAGCAGGCGTCGTGTCGCGGCCGTGGGTTCGCGTTCCACCGCGTCCATGTCGTCCACGCCGGGCGGCATGGTCAATTCCGCGGGCCTGAACGTGGTCATGGCGCCAGGTGGTTCACGATGGCCACGCCGGTCGTGGCGCGGGTGACGTCGAAGGTGCAAAGCAACATTGCTTTCCTTCCAATGGCAGGGAAAGGCGGCATCGGGAAAAGCGGGTCGGACCCGTGCGGTCGCCGGGCGCTGGCGTCCGCGGGCAGGTCGGATGTGTCTGACTCTTCATGCAGTCGATCGGGTGGCAGGTGCCCGACTTGTGCCTGGATTTGGCCGACGCCCACGACCGCCTCCACGACACTATGACAGCGGTCACGCGCCAGTGAAGTCAAGGGAAGAGCACCGATGAACTTGAAAAATCCAGTTCCGCGCGACTTGGCCCGGTGTGGTGACGACGCTGCGCGCCGTCCGTTTGGGGCCGTCCGCCGCGCGGATGAGTCAGACTCATCGGGTCGACCGGCACTGCCGGCACGGGCGTGATCAGGGCCGCTTCGAATTCCGGACCTACCGGTCGCAGGGCCGGTTATCTGCACATTCACGGTCCGGGCGCCCACTCCGGAAGATTTAGCTTTTTAGCTAATGTTGTTGAGCTATGTGCAGGGCGTCGCGACGTGTCGACGTCGGAGACGGTATTCCACTCGGGGACCGTCCCCTGGGAAGGCGACCTGGAGCCCTGCAAGGGCACCGGTCACCGGGTCAGCCGAAAACGCGGCGCTTGATCTCCCGCCGGTAGTCGTCGAGGGTCCTGTCCACGTGCACGGCCGCAGCCGCTGCTGCGGCCTCCGGGTCGCCGTCGCGGATGGCCTGGTAGATCGCGGCGTGCTCCTCCACCGCCTCCGGGACATGATTGCCGATCCCGCCCTGCAGCCCGATGGTGTTGGACTGGCGCTGCAGGCGGCGGGCTTCGCGCACCGCCGCGACGAGGAACTGGTTGTGCGAGGCGGCCGCGATGGCCAGGTGGAAGTCGTCGTCGCCGCGGTCGAACAGCGCAGGCTGCCCGGTCAGGTGGCCTTTCCGGCACGTGTCGGCGGCGACCTCGATGGCGCGCAGTTCGGCCGGGGTCGCGCGGGTCGCGGAGAGCCTGCTGGCCGCGGTCTCCTGGACCCGGCGGAACTCGAAGAGCATGTAGACGTGGTCGAGGTCGGTGGGCAGGAAGATGCCACCCCAGCGAGAGGAGCCGAGCATGCCCTCGTCGTCGGCCACGTAGAGCCCGCGCCCTTTGTGTGCGCGCACCCGCCCGAGCGCCGAGAGGATCTTCACCGCCTCCCGCACCACGGTCCGGCTGGACCCCATCTGCCCGGCCAGCTCGTTCTCGGTCGGCATGCGGTCACCGGGTTGCAACCCCAGTTCGGCGATGAGCTGCAGGATCCGCTCGGCCACCAGTTCGTAGCCGGGCCGGTAGGACGCGGACGGCACGTATGCGGCATCGGCATCCACTGGCGTGGCTCCTTCAGCATGAGTAGGACTTTCTTCTGCTCAGCCAACATACAGGCGCGGCAAACGGGCAGGACACGTCGTCGAATGAGGAAACGGTGAGGTCGAGGACAGGGACGGGGCGAGCCAGTCGAGACGACCGGGCGATCGCTGCTGGATGACCCCTTCGACGGGCAGGTTCATCGGCGTCCACATCGGACTGCGCACGGGGTGCAGCCGTGGCCGAATGGTCGGGGTCGGGCCTGCTGGGCACAGTCCGAAATAGACGCCGCGGTGCTGCCAGGTCTCGTTGCCGTCGGCGAGCATGATGGAGACTTCAACCACTTAGGGTGATGTTGATTAGGCTAACCTAATAAGGTTCGGGCAGTCGTTCGCCCCAACCGGTGCGACCAATCCCCTTGCCCGACAGGACTCCCATGCACCGCTCCCGTCGCGGCGTCCGTCGTCGCCGCGCTCGGCCACGCCGCCGCGGCCAAGGTCAAGCCGCGGGCCCTCAGCGACGTGACGCTGACCGCGAAGGCCGACGACGCCGACACCGTCACGATCGGCACGGGCACCGCGGATCCGGTGCTCCCGCTGCGGCTGGCCAGCCCCGCGCTGGGCATCCTCGCGGCGAAGGCGTACGCGCAGGACGCCGCGCCCGCCGTGGACGTCAAGGCGAAGACCCAGGGCACGGCGCTGCGGCTGGCGGCCTACACCAACCGCGCCGAACCGCCCGAGGTCGCGACCATCCTCCAGCAGCAGCTGGAGAAGGCCGGGTTCACGGTGCAGCAGGACGTGCGCGAGTACACGCAGATGGAGGCCGACCTGCTCGCGGGCAAGTACGACGCGCTGGTCTTCTCCCGCGTGACGCTGCTCGACACCGGCGACGCGGTCGCGTTCCTGGCGAGCGACTTCACCAGCACCGGCGTCTACAACATCGCCCGCCTCAAGGACGCCCGCGTCGACCAGGCCATCGCGGCCGCCGCCCAGGAGAGCGACACCGCGCTGCGGCAGCAGAAGATCATGCTGGCCGAGGCGGAGGTCCTGCGCACGGACGCCGTCGTGCCGCTGGTCCACGAGAAGGTCGTCCTGGGCATCGGCACGCGCGTCGAGGGTGTGGTGCTCGACCCGCGCGAGCGCTCGCTGGTCGCCGTCGGCACCCACCTGAAGTAGCGGGCGGATGGGGAACAGCGCCGCGGCGGGCGTCGGCCGCGTCGTCGCCGGAGCAGGCCTGCTGGCGGCCGTGGCCGCACTGCCGTGGCTGTCCGGGGCGGACCCCGCGCCGGCGGTGCTGCGCGCCCGCTCGGCCGACCAGGACCCCAGCCCCGAGCAGTTGGCCGTCGTGCGGGAACAACTGGGCCTGGACCAGGGCCCGTTGCCGCACCTCGGGCAGTGGCTGAGCGGGCTGCTCCGCGGCGACGCGGGTGTGTCATGGGTGTCGGGAGAACCGGTCCTGCCGGAGGTGGCGACCGCGCTCGGGGTCTCGATCACGCTGATGCGCGGCGCGCTCGTGGTCACGATCGCGGTGGCCGCACTGGTCTGCGTTCGCACCCTTCGGCTGGCGTCGCGGTCGCTGCTGCTGGAGGGGCGCGCGGGCACCGGTGCCGCCTTCCTGGCCGCGCTGCCCAAGTTCCTGCTCGCCTCGCTGCTGGCCACCGTGTTCGCGGTGTGGCTGCGCTGGTTCCCGTCGGGCGGCTGGGACGGGCCCGCGTCGATGGTGCTGCCCGCGCTCGGCGTGCCGTCCGGGGCGGTGATCGGCGGTCTGCTCGACCAGGCCCTGCCGGCCAGGTTCAACGAGCCGTGGGTGCGGACCTGGCAGGCCTGCGGGCTGCCGCCCGGTCACATCGCCCGGCACGGGCTGCGCGTCGCGGTGGCCGGGGTGCTACCCCAACTGCTGCCGACCGTCGTCGCACTGGTCGGCGGCGCGGTCGCGGTGGAGACGATCTTCACCATCCCCGGCCTCGGGCGGCTCGCCCTGGACGCGGCCGTGGCGAGGGACCTCCCGCCGCTGCAGACCGCGACGCTGGTCCTCGTGCTGCTCGGCGTCGTCGCGGGCGTGGTCTTGCGCGCACTGCGCCGCGCACTGCTCGGCCCGGCGCTGCGGGACGGCGCCCTGCCCGCGCTGAACCCGCCCGCACTCCGACCACACAGCTCCACGCGGTGGATCGCCGGATCCTGCGCCCTCGCGTTCCTCACCCTGGTCACGGCGGGGCTGCTGCGCGATCCACTGCACGTGGACACGGCGGCCCGGCTGGTGGCCCCGTCGATCGCGCACCCGTTCGGCACGGACGCACTGGGCCGAGACCTGCTGGCCCGGCTGGGGCACGGCGCACTGCGCACAGCGGGACTGGCGTTCGCCGTGACGGCGGTCAGCGTCCTCATCGGACTGCTGCTCGGCATGGCGGGCAGGGTGAGCGCGGGTCTCATGGAGGTGGTGTCGACGCTGCCGACCGTCCTGGCCGGGCTGGTGACCACCGCGGTGACCGGGCCGTCGGTGTGGGACGCGGCGGGAGCGGTGTACGTCGTGGGGTGGACGCCCTACGCGATCCAGGCCGCGGCGCTGTTCGACCAGGAGCGGGCCAGCGGACACGTGCTCGTGTCGAAGTCGCTGGGTGCGGGCCGGATGCACCTGGTGCGGCGAGGTCTGCTGCCCGCCGTGCTGCGCAACGCGTTGCTGCGCCTGCCGACGACGGTCCTCGTGCTGGCCTCGCTCGGCTTCCTGGGTCTGGGAGAACAGCCGCCCACCCCGGAATGGGGGCGGCTGCTCTCGGAGAACCTGCCCTACCTGGAACTGGCGCCGTGGACCGTCCTCAGCCCGGCCGCCGCGCTCGCCCATCTCATGGAAACTGTTTCCGTTGTATAGCTCGTTCAGAACTGACCTTTTCGTGCCAAACTGTCGATTCTGCTACGAAAACCTTGACCCAGGAGGGCTGTTGGCCAATGATTCGGCAATCGCGATCTGAGTGATCGCAGACACACCGGAAAGGGCGCGCCATGACCCGAACCTCCTCCCAGGGCGCCAGCCACGTCCCCGAGCCCGAGGGGCAGCTCAAACGCGGTGTCCTCGGTGCGGGCGGCCTCGTCTTCCTGGTCGTGGCGGCCGCAGCACCCCTCACCGTCATGGCGGGCATCGCGCCGCTGGCACTCATGATCGGCGGCGTCGGCGCACCGGTCGCCTACCTGGCCGCGGGCGCGGTGCTGATCATCTTCGCGATCGCGTTCACCCGCATGACCAAGTACGTGAGCGGCGGAGGCGCGTTCTACGCCTACATCGCGAAGGGGCTCGGCCGCGGTTGGGGGCTCGTCGCCGCGCTGCTGGCGCTGGTGTCCTACAACACGCTGCAGATCGGGGTCTACGGCCTGTTCGCCGCGCAGACCCAGGCGATGCTGGCCGACCTGTTCGGGGTGAACGTCCCGTGGCCGGTCGTGGCGTTCGTCGCCATCGCACTGGTGCTGGTGATCGCCTGGCTGGGCATCGACGTCGGCGTGAAGGTGCTCGGCGTCCTGCTGGTGCTCGAGTCGGGGATCCTGCTGCTGATGGCCGTCGGCATCCTCACGAGCGGCGGTGCGTCCGGTGTCGACCTGGCGTCCTTCGCCCCGTCCGCGGCCTTCAGCCCCGGCATGGGCGGCGTGCTCGCCTTCGCCTTCGCCGCGTTCATGGGCTTCGAGTCCACCGCCCTCTACCGCCGCGAAGCCCGCAACCCGGACCGCACCATCCCCCGCGCGACCTACTTCGCCGTCGGGTTCATGGCGCTGTTCTACTGCTTCATCCTCTGGACCGTGGTGGTCGGGTACGGCAGCGACCAGGTCGTCGGCGCGGCCAGCGAGAACGTCGCCGGTCTGTTCTTCGCGGCCACCGAGACCTACGTCGGGCCATGGGCCGCCACGCTGATGCGCCTGCTCGTGATCTCCAGCATCTACGCCTCGCAGATCGCGTTCCACAACGCGATCACCCGGTACACCCACGCGCTCTCCGAGGACGGCGTGCTGCCCGCCTGGGTCGGCCGGATCCACCCGCGCTACGGGTCGCCGTACCGGGCGAGCGTCGTGCAGACGGTCCTCGCGGTGATCGTCATCGGGGGATTCGCGCTCGTGGGCGCCGACCCGGTCACCGGCGTCCTGCTGTGGGTGAACACGCCCGGTGTCGTCGGCATCGTGGTGCTGCAAACGCTCACCGCGGTCGCGTGCGCGGTGTACTTCCTGCGGCGCAACAAGGCGGCGAGCACACCGGCCGCGGTGACCGCGGCGATCGTCTCCGCCGTGCTGCTGGCCGTGGCGACCTACGTCCTGATCAGCAACGTCGCCCTGCTCACCAACGCGCCGATGAGCGTCAACGTCGTGCTCGTCGGCATCGTTCCGGCGACCCTGCTGGTGGGTGGCGTGCTGGCGGTCTGGCTGCGCAACCGTCGGCCGGAGGTCTACGCACGGGTCGGCGAGGGCGCGGATGACACGACCGCCAAGGCGGAGGTCGCCGGATGAAAGCGGACCTCGTCCTGTGCGCCGACACGGTGCACACCATGACCGACAGCGACCGTCCGGTGGAGGCGGTCGCCGTGACCGCCGGGGTGATCAGCGCGGTCGGGACCCGGCGGGACGTGCGGGACTGGTGCGGTCCCGGCACCGAGGTCGTCGACCTCGGCCGGGCCGTGCTGACACCGGGCCTGGTCGACGGCCACCTCCACCCGGTGGCGGGGCTGGGGCTGGTCGCGGACGTCGACCTGTCCGGCGCGCGATCGCCGGAAGAGGTCCACCGGCTGCTCGCCGATGCCGCCGCGTCGCGCGCACCCGACGCCTGGGTGCAGGCCTGGGGCCTCGACCCGAACGTGTTCCGCGGCAGGCCGCTCACCGGCGCGCCGATCGAGACCGCCGTGGGCGGCAGGCCCGCGTTCGTCCGGCTGTTCGACGCGCACTCGGCGCTCGTGACGCCTGCTGCTCTGCGCATCGCCGGCGTGGACGGGCACCGGGAGTTCGCCCAGCGCTCGACCATCGTCTGCGGGCCGGACGGCCGTCCGACCGGGCTGCTGCTCGAAGCCTCGGCGATGGAACTGGTGTTCGACCACGTCCCGCGGGAGCCGGTGGCGGTCCGCGCCGTCAAGCTGCAGGCGCTGTTGGACGAGATGGCCGCCACCGGGCTCACCGGTGGCCACGTCATGGACCTGCTCGGCGACAGCCCGGAGGTGATCGCCGCCGCCGAGGATCTCCGCGACCTGCCGCTGCGACTGCGGTTCGCGCCCTGGTGCGACCCCGGCGTCGACGCCGACGGCATCGCGGAACTGGTGGCGATGCAGGGCCGCGGCGGCCGCCGCTGGGCGGTCGGCGCGGTCAAGTTCATGATCGACGGGACGATCGACAACGGGACGGCCTGGCTGGAGGCGCCCGACACCCTCGGGGAGTCGACGGACAGCCTCTGGCTCGACGTCCACGCCTACACCAGAGCCGTGCGCACGTTCGCCGCAGCGGGCGTCGCGACTGCGACGCACGCCATCGGCGACGCCGCGGTGCGCCACGTCCTGGACGCGCTCGACGGGGCCGAGCGGTCCACGACCGCACCGCACCGCATCGAGCACATCGAGACGCTGCCGAGCGCACTGATCGACCGGTTCGCCCGGCAGGGCGTGGTGGCGAGCATGCAGCCCACGCACTGCGGTTTCACCAAGGCCGACCACACCGACAACTGGTCGGCGCGGCTGGGGCGGGAACGGGCGGACCGCGCCTGGCGCTGCCGCGACCTGCGCGACGCCGGGGTGCCGGGCGTGCTCGGCTCGGACTGGCCGGTCGCGCCGGTCGACGCACGCCGCGGCCTCGCCGAGGCCCGGCTGCGCCGCCCGGCGGGCGAACCCGGTGCGCCGCCCGTGGGACCGACGCAGGGACTCACCGCCCGCATGGCATTGGAGGGCTACACCTCGCACGCCGCACTGGCCGCGGGAGAACCCGGTGGCGGCCGGATCGCCGTCGGCGGGCGGGCCGACCTCACCGCGTTCACCCTCGATCCGCTGCGGGCCGATCCGGACGAGTTGGCGGAGGCACCGATCGTGCTGACCGTGGTCGGCGGCGCGATCGTGCACAGCGCCGCGGTGACGTCCGTGTTGTGACCGTCAGCTCTCGTCCGGTGGGGCCGCCCGGTCCGCCAGCAGCGGCAGCGAAGGGTCCCAGCGCGTGCCGTCCGCGGCGTCACGCCGCCGGCGCGCGATCGCGGACAACGCCTCCAGCACCACCCGGTTGGCGAGTGCGGCAGTGATGTCGGCGTGGTCGTAGGGCGGACTGACCTCGACCACGTCGACGCCGACGACGGGCAGCTCCAGGCAGATCCGGCGGACCGAGTCCAGCAACTGGCGGGCGGAGAACCCACCCGGTTCGGGTGTTCCGGTCCCCGGTGCGTGCCCCGGATCGCACACGTCGATGTCGACGGACAGGAACACGCCCTCGCACTCGTCCAGAGCGATCCCGAACGCCTCGGTCAGGCAGGCGTCGAGGCCCCGGTGCCCGATCTCGGTCATCTCGTAGGACCGCATGCGCTGCGCGGCCATCCAGTCCAGCGTCTCGGGCGGCGGCCAGTAGCCGCGCAGCCCGATCTGCAGGAACCGGTCACCGCGCAGCGCCCCGGACTCGATCAACCTGCGCATCGGCTGACCGTGCCCCCACAGCGAGCCGAACTCGATGTCGCCGGTGTCGGCGTGCGCGTCGAAGTGCAGCATGGACACCCGGCCGTGCCCGATGGCGTTGGCGACGCCCGTCGCGTCGGCGAAGGCGATCGAGTGGTCACCGCCCAGGATGATCGGGATGGCGCCGGAGCGGGCCACGGTCTCGACCGCCGCCTCCAGCGAGGCCAAGGCTTTCGTGATCTCACCGGAGTACATCTCCACGTCACCGGCGTCGAGCACGCGCAGGTCCCGCAACCCGTCCGTGCGCAGCGCGAGGCTGGGACGGGACCCGTCGTGGGCAAGGTAGTCGGTCGTGCGGATGGCCTGTGGGCCGAAGCGGGTGCCGGGGCGGTGGGAGGTGCCGCCGTCGAAGGGCGCGCCGATGATGACGGCGTCCGCCCCGGCGAAGGTCGCGGGGTCGTCGAGGCTGCACCGGTCGACGCCCAGGAAGGTGACGTCCGGTCCGAACTGGTTGCCGTAGCGGCTCATGCCGTCTCTCCACTCAGGACTCGATGTTGGCCATGACGTGCTTGACGCGCGTGTACTCCTCGAACCCGTAGAGCGAGAGGTCCTTGCCGTAGCCGGAGCGCTTGAAGCCACCGTGCGGCATCTCCGCCACGATCGGAATGTGGGTGTTGATCCA
>JBDSAJ010000466.1:0-7584 GCA_039922235.1 Umezawaea sp. | reverse complement strand
ACTGGCGTCGCACCGCCATGTCCGACGTCGGCGCCGAACTGCTGTCCGACATCCACGTCGCCAGGAAGGGCAAGCACAGCTACCCGTGGTCGTTCACGTTGCGGCTGAGCGTGCAGAACATCCCACTGGACGGCAGCCTCGTACTGCACGCCGGTGTCGGCATGCGACGGTGGGCTTGCAGCAACGCATTCGATGCCAATCGCTCGATCGGCGTCCACCTGTTCACCCCGTCGCCGTGGGCTGACGCAACCTGCCCGATCGGACTGGCGAGCGTCAAGTGGCAGCCCGGCCCGTCCGGCAAGAAACAAGGCGCGATGCGGTGGAACGATGATCTGGCACCCGTGCTGCAACGACTGACCACCACCGCGTTCCTGCCTGATCCCGCGCAGCTCGCCCGCGATCCGCTCGGGCACCTGTTTCCCGCGGACGGCGGACGGTCGTTGGCCGCGGTGCCGTTCCGCCACGGCCTGGGCAAGAACTGTCAGCACGCGGTGGGTGACGGTGTGTCGGTCCGTGACCGCCGACGCATCTTCGACGCCCTGACGCCGGCGCTCGCCGCTTTCGCGACGCCGTGCGAGCCGCTGGTCAGGCACCACGTCACTACGCGCCGACGGCCCACATCGGACGATGTCCTCACCATCGACTCACAGGATCTCGCCGCAGCCACCAGCGAACAGGTTGAACTGACCCTGTTGTGGGACACCGACATCATGCGCCACGAGGCCATCGACGCGGTGACCACGGCACTCGGCGTGACGTGGCCGCTGGACGAGCACGACGCCACGACCTCCGTGGTTTTCGACCTGCCAGACCTGAAATTTGCCGTGCACCAGGTTCCTGTCGGCGACATCGCGGCACCGCTGCGCCTCGACGGCACCATCACGAACTACCGGGACCGTGTCTCCCAAGCTGTCTCGATACGTCGCGAACTGGTCCGGGAGACGATCCGCGCGTTGCGTGGCCGGAGTCCCGCTGAGCCGACGAGGTTTGCCCTGATCGAGATGGCCGACGCGGCCGCGTTCGGCCGTGACCAGGATCCCAAGCAGCCGGTGAAATACGCCGCTGGACAGGTCGACGTGCTCACCCAGAACATCACGCCCCCACGCGTGGAAGTGGAGGAAGGTCGGAAAGGCGGTGAGACCGCGTCCAGCCGCAAGCAACGCGTCCGCAAGGCGGTCGGTGATCTACTGACTCGTCAGTCGGGTCTGCTGTCGCGGCCATCGGTGTTGGGCACCAGCACTTCTCCTCTCAACGACGTGATACCTATCGCGCTGTGGATCGTTCGCCGCAACGGCGACGCACGCGCGGTCCTACCGATAGCGGTGGCATGGTTGCCGGACCTGCCCTACGCCACCATGCGCCTGCCGGGCAGCGACAGTGAGTGGTTGCCGTACAGCCGTGCCATGCTGCGGCTGGCAACGTGGAATACCGACCGCAGGTTCGACGACGATGCCGTGCACGATTTCTTCTCCGAGGTGGTCCACGAGGCCGCTGACGGCAGCGACATCGCGCTGTTCACCCTGGCACAGAACATCCGATCCAACTGCGCCGGCATGTCGAACAGCAACCTGGTGGCCGACACGCTTGCGTTTCACCCGGGCAAGCCATTCGAGGTCGACAACCTCAAAGGCATTCGGCACCTCCGGCTGCGCACAAACCTTCGACACGAAACCACACAGCACTACGGATTCGACAGCAGGGACGAACTCCGTACGGTTGCTGGTCTCCCCGCGGGACTATGGGCGCACCCACATCACGACCGGTTGTTCTTCAGTACCGCCGACAAGCCCAACTCCGCCAGCTCAAGCGGATCAACGAACGGCTCACGACTGGAGCCCCACTGGGGTAGGACCAAGGGCAAGGACGACGCCGGCAACCCGATCTTGGGATGGAAGTTCGACACGTTCAAGGACGTGTGGAACCCCCAGATGCTGGAGATCCTCTTCGCACTTCAACGTGAAGGCGACGACCCGACCGCATGGGCTGCCTACGCCCATCAGCAGCGCTATACCGCAGCACACGTCGCCGATCCGTTGACCCTTCCCGGCGTGATGCACCTCGCTCACAAGGCAGGCGAGTACATCCTACCTCCCTATGAGCGCGAACCGCTGAAGGACAAGGAACTCTGACGACAATGTCGACTGGTGAGCGCGGCGAGAACATCATGAACACCGACGGCAACGGTTCTCGCCGCGCCCACCAGAACGACAACAAGCGATCAACGCCGAAACTCAACCAGCGCCAGCACGACTATCTGGAGTTGTTCTACCAACTCGACCAGGAAGAACAACGCCGCCAGCAACGCCGCTGGCACCAACACCTGCACCGAGACCACGCCGCCGACTGGCGCTGGATCCCCTACGCCATCAGGCAACGACCCGCGATCCCGACGCTCGCTCAAGAACTCCTTGCAGCAAAAGGACTTCACGACACCGGCGCAGGCGCGACGCTCACTGCTCTGTTCCGTCGAGGTTTGATCGACCTACGGCACACGATCGCCGACACAGCACAAGGCCCACTTCCACAGACCGAGGTCCGGCTGACGACGAAAGGACGAGCCACGGCCAAGGCCAAGCGTCCGAGCCCCAAAGCGAATGCCCGACTTCCGGAGTGGCTTCATCAAGCGTTGCTGGTGGTAGCCGAGGCAACCAGCACACCGCCGCCCAAGACTGAAATCGGTAGAGCCGCGGCGAGAACGCTTGGTCCGAAAGGCTTCGGCTACATCGAGGATGCCAACGCGTGGGCCTACCAAGTCACCGATGCCGGACACCGCTATCTGGACGCGTCTCAACGCTGACAGTGGAGGCCAGCGGGGACGGAGCCACGTGAAAGATCCCCAACTCCAACACCACAAAGGTCATCCGTACCGCGTATGAGCCACCCTGCCGGAAGCTCAAGCGAAGGCGACAGAGCCAGAAAGCCGACCCGACCAGGCAACTACCTCACGTGGTACCGCGCATCGCTGCGTGAGAGCAGCGCCAGGCCGATGGTTCGTGGCCGATAGGGCTCCTGCCAGCATCTATGGTCTCAACTTCTCCTCCAGGAGGTTGCCACAGGCCCACAGAGTCCAGGAGTTGTTGCCACGGCTTATGCCACGCGGTCCACGGGCCTGGTCTGGCTTCGTGACCTGCTGGTCCGTGCGTGCCGCCGTCGAGGCAGCCGCTTGCGCCGGCCGTCCGTGCCGCTTGAGGTCTGCGGAAGAGCGGCCAGCGGATCCGCCGGTTGTGGAGGGGCGATCAGACCAAGCGCGAGTACGAGGCTGTAGGTCACGAGTGATTTCACGGCAGCCAAGCCTGGCAAGTGGGTGAAACCGGGCAGATGAAGGTGGCGACGCTCGAACTGAGGCGACCGGCGCGGAACCGGTCTGCCTGGCCTCGCCGATGGCAGACAAGCTGGGTGGCGATGACGGGGGCCGCGGCACACGCTGCAGGCGAGCGCCGCACGACAGCTATCAGGTCCAGTCGATTTCCTGGCCGATGCCCTCGCCGTCCGCGAGTTTCACGACGGCCTCGTGCGCGTCGGCGATGCTGCGGGCCAGGGGTCGTACGTCGCCGTCGGAGCTGCGGATTTCCCCGAGTAGGTCACGTAGTTGTCGGAGGACGGTGACGGGCACGCCGATGGTCGATGTCGTCGGGTGTACGGAGGTGTCCAACTCGATCGTCAGACACTCGATGATCGAATCGTCCTGTGGTACGGGAACCGCCTCGACCGGGGTGTCCGGTGTCGCGCCGGCGTCACGGGCGCGGTCGACGAAGGCCGTGATCTCGGAGAACGGAGTCGATCCGCCCACGATGACTTCGTAGCGGAAGGCTTGCGTGAACGTCATGGAGCAACCCTAGAACTTGTCGGTGACCGACTCGGACGCAACGGCTCCATGGACGCGAAGGATGTGGTCAGCGGACGGACTTTACGATGTTTGATGGCTGCCTTCAGTTTTACCCAATGTGACCGATGAGAACACTGGGTGATGAGTGGTGCAGGTGGATTGCGCGTACGTGATCGGTAGTGACGAGACGTCGCTTGTCAAGATCGGGCACTCCGAGATGCCGGACAAGCGGTTAGGGCAACTCAGGACTGAGTCGCCGTATCGGCTTCGGGTGTTGTGGCGGCACGGAGGCGGCCTGCGGCTTGAACGTGCGCTACACGAACGGTTCAGAGCCCGGCGCCGCAACGGGGAGTGGGTCGACTTCGAGAGACTCGATCCGGTGGCTGAGGTCTGCGCGGCGACCATCGAGATGTTCGAAACCGGAGTATGTAGACGGCCGCAGACGTGCCTCGACGGTTCCGGCGATCATCGGTCTCAACGGCGCCTTGCTGCTGGAGCAGCGTCAGCCCTTTGGGGCTGGCGAGGATCGAAACAGTCTACCGATCACCCAGTTAAGCGCGGACCGAACGCAGCGCCAGTCCTTCGGGACTGGCGGGTCATCGACAACAAGATCAGTGGCCGTCAGGAGACGGAGCTGTGGCAAAGAGCCGAACGAGGCGGCGGCAACCGGCTCGGACTGCCCGAGTATCCGAACAACCAAGCGCGCCAGGTCTCGCCAAGTGACTTCCGAGACTCACCCACCTTCGGACCGATCACGTCTTCGTCGAGGCCGGACAACAGTCGCGCACGGGACACCGTCATATCTCGGCTGGCGCGTATGCGGGCCGCCATCCCGAGGGCCGTCAGCGGGCTGCTGAGCAGATCCGTCGTTTCAGCGTTCCATCGATGCCAGGAGACATCGCCGCCGAGGGCCACCTCGACCAGTTCGGCACCGCGCCGGGTATACCAAGGCTCGACCAGGATCTGCTCCTCGTCGGGCACTGGGATCCCCGGCCGAGCAGTCGCCAGCACGCTGACACCAGGCCACACATGAACGAATTGCCGGGCTTCGGCGAGCAGCCTGCTGGCCTCCTGAAGCGTCACGCTGTCCAGATCGTCGATGACGACGCGGCAGCGACGGGCGGGATCGCCACCGAGTGCGCTGAGGATCGCCGATTCCAGACTGGTGGTGATGTGCCGGGCGGCGGGGAACACGGGAATGTCGGTGTCCGGATCGTTCTCCGCGTCCTCAAGGCCCTGGCTCCACCACCGCAACGCGTGTTCGGATTTACCCGCCCCGAGTCGGGCCATCAGGACGCGGACCTGTCCGGTTGGCACCTCGACGATCGGGTCATCGCGCAGGGCCATCCAGCCCAGCACCGCCGATCTGCGCCCGACCGGAACCAGGGGCGTGAACCGGGAACTGCGCAGGCCGTGTTCTCGACGGACGGCGAGTTGCCAGTTTCCGACCCGGCCACGCATCCGAGGATTGAACGGCACGACAGCGTTGATCTTCTCGATGGCCGCGTCCAAGTCGAGAGGGGCGATGGCCTCCTGGACCTCCTCGGCTCCGATCGACCAGTTGCGGCGGGTGCTGTCGTAGTCCGCCAACTGCACGCGCTTCCAGCCTCGCAGGATCTCGGCGGGTAGTCATCGGGAACCTGGTCGATCTTTGTAGTAGTGCCTGTTAGTTGAAAACTGAACCGTCTATCGGCGGGTCGGAATCCGGTCAGACCCGTTCGCCCGCCGGGGTGAGCCGAAGGGCGAACCGGGCGTGCTCGGGGAGTTCGGTGAAGGAGACCGGCTGCGGCGTGGCGCCGCGTGACGCGCTCGCCGCGCCGATTCCCACGAGGCTTTCCACCAGTCCGCGTGCGGTCGGGACGTCGCAGTTCAAGTCCTGGGCGAGCCGCGCCAGGGTCGTGGTGCCGCCGGATCCGGCCAGGGACCGGGAGATCAAGCCGGTCACCCTGGCGAAGGCCGGGCTCGGGGCGACCCCGGCCAGGCCGTCTTGCAGCCGCGCGTGCCGGAAGTGGTGGACCGCGCCGGACCGGCGCAGCACCCCGAGTTCGCAGGCCTTCGCCAGGAATCCGTGGATGCGCCAGGGCAGCCTGCCGCGCAACGGCAGCCAGATCCGCACGAAGAACACCCAGCGGCCCCAGACCGAGGCCAGCAGGACGATGGGCAGTGCCCACGTGAACGTGCCCACGCCGGTCAGCCCGAGGAGCCGGGAACCGACGATCCCCGCGGTGGCGGCGAGGGCGAGGTTGATCAGCGCCGTGGTGCGGCTGCGGGCCAGCAGCCGCTCCGGGTTGGCCGCGCGCTTGCCTGGGTCGGGGACGACGAAGACGGTCCCGGCTACGCCCACGAGCGTCGTCACGGCGACGACGGCCGTGATGTTCTGGACGCCCAGTTCCGTGCCCAGCGCCCAGGCCATCAGGCCGATGCCCAGCGGCAACGCCCCGGCACGCAGTTGCTCCGTGGTCAGGCGGAGCCGGTAGCGCAGCAGCCCAGGGCGGAACTTCAGCGTGACCTGGCCGATGACGACGCCGGGAAGCGAGCCGATCGACAGTCCTCCCAGGGCGTGGACCAGGATTCCCTGGAAACCGTGGTCCGCGACGGCGCCCGAGACGACCGCGCCGAGGATCGAGGTCAGCGTGATGAACCCGGCCACGACGAGGATCTGCGCTCCGTCGGACACCAGGTGTTCCAGCTGCCACCACCCGATTTCGCGGGTGCCGGTGGCGTGCAGGTGCTTGGCCAGTCCCGTGAGCCACCGGGCTGGCCGGCGCGGGTCCTGGTAGACTGCGGGCAGGAAGCGATCGACGAGGTGGGCCTCCAAGTCTTCCTTGCTCGCCGAGGCCCGGATCAGCTCGGCGGGGTCCTGGCCGGGCCGTTCCACGTAGGAGGCGGTGGCCAGGAAGGCCATGAGCGGGCTGGTCAGCACGTCGCGCAGCGGGGCCTGGCGCCGGAGCGCCCGGATCACGCCGTCCCAGAACGGTTTCCCGTCGGCGGTGTGGCGCTGGGTGCTGCGCCCCAGGTACGCGGCGACGTCCTCGGGGTCGAGCGGGGCCAGCCGGACGACCGCGGCGGCCTTGAGGGGTTCGTCTCCGGCGGCCTCGCGGTATTCGTCCAGCCCGCCGGTGAGCACGAGCGGCAGGCGGACGTCGGCGTTGAGCCCCGCGATCGCCGCGGCCCGGAGGTGGCCGGCCAGTTCGTCGAAGCCGTCGAGGACGGGAAGCACCCGCCGCTGGTCCTTCACCAGGACGTCCGCGAGCCTGCGGCCTCGGCGGTCGCGGGTGTCGAGCATCTTGTAGTCGCGGGCCAGTCGGTCGGCCAGCCAGTCCGCGAACGCGGTGGTCTCCGGATCCCAGGATGCGATGCCGACGACGACGGGGATGGGGCGCAGCGGATCCCGCCGGGCGCGGGGCAGCAGATGCTCGCTCAGCCGCGCGGCGAGCACCGTCTTGCCCGAGCCCGGCACGCCGACGATCACCAGCCGACCCGGCTCCAGGGTGTCGAACAGGTCGCACAGTTCTTCGGCGCGGCCGGAATCGATGGCGGGTGCGTGGCCCGGCGTGCCGACGACGTTGTCCCAGTGGTCCGCCCACCGCTCCCGGACGAGCCGCCACGACACCGGCATGGGCGCAGGATGCCTCGTGGTGCTCAGGTAGCGGGCCAACTGGTGGTGGACGAGCGTGACGAACAGGTCGACCGCGGCCGCCGGATCGGACACGCCTTCGGCCCAGCGCTGGGCCTGCCAGAACAGGATGGCGGCGGCC
>JBDSAJ010000465.1:0-10381 GCA_039922235.1 Umezawaea sp. | reverse complement strand
GGGGATTTCACGGCGCCCAAGCCGCAGACACGCGCAAGGGACTTTGCCGGACCCCTGCTCGCACCTGCCGCCAGTCACCGTCGACCAGACCGAAACTGCCACTGGTGAACCTGATCACCGGCCAACTCGTAGAAGCGTTCCGCCTCCCGCTGCACGAGGTTGGCCGTCACCACCCGGCAGTTGCGTACCACTGGCGCCACTCACGACGACCTTGGGCCTGCGGTTGCCGCTGGTCACACCACTAGGCCGAGGTCATGACCTGGGTGCCGATCACATCGAGCAGCTTGAGCTTGTCGGCGGCCTCGCTGCCGGGAGCGGCGGTGTAGGTGACGATGCGCAGGTCGCTGCCAGGAACGGTGAGCACGTCGCAGTCCACCTCGATCGGTCCGATCTCGGGATGGTGGATGGTCTTGCTGTCGGTCTCGTGGACGCCCACGATGCCGGTGTCCCACAGTTGCGCGAAGGACGTGGAGGCCCGCCGCAGTTCCCTGATCAGCGACCGCAGGCCGGCGTCGGCCGGGTAGCGCGCGGTCGCGGCCCTGAGGTCGGCGACCACGGCCGCCTCGAACCGCGCCTCCTGCTCGGGGGTGTGGCTCACTGGGCAGAGTTGCCGGGTGAAGTGGCGCCACACGATGTTGCGCTCGTGGCCCCGCTGATCCGACGCATCTCCGAAGAGCGCGGCCCACAGCCGGTTCCACCGGACCAGGTTCCACGCGCCGTCGTACACGCTCAGCGGTGTGCCGTCCAACTGGTCGAGCAGCCGCTGGACGCTCGCCGGGATGTGCGTCGACAGCTGTCCGGCACGGGGCGGCTGCTGACCCGCGAGGAGGAACAGGTGCTCGCGCTCGGCCACCGACAGCCGCAGCGCGCGGGCCAGCGCGGACAGGACCTGCTGGGACGGTGAGGTGGCCCGGCCCTGCTCCAGCCGGACGACGTAGTCCACCGACAGGCCGGCGAGCTGGGCCAGTTCCTCGCGCCGCAGCCCCGCGGCGCGCCGGACCCCGCTGACGGGCAGGCCGACCTCCACGGGACCGGTCCGATCGCGCCAGCCGCGCAGCGCCCTGCCCAACTCCCTGGATTCGTCCACCTCCCCAGTATCCCCATCTGCGCCCGAACAGCCTGGTACTGCCAGTCCACAGGCAAGGTCGGGTACTGCCTGTTCGTTCACGGCCTGGCGAGGGTGGGCACAGCACCACCCCAGCGAACACCGGAGCGAGCACATGACCACCGCACTGATCACCGGAGCGAACAAGGGCCTCGGCTACGAGACGGCCCGCTGCCTGGTCGAGGCCGGGCACACCGTCTACGTCGGCGCCCGTGACACCGGGCGCGGGCAGGCAGCGGCCGCCAGGCTCGGCGCCCGTTTCGTCCGGATCGACGTGACCGACGAGGACTCGGTCAAAGCCGCCGCCGAGTTCGTCCGCGAGGACGCGGGCCGCCTCGACATCCTCGTCAACAACGCCGGGATCCTGGGTTCGGGCAAGCCGGTCGGCGAGGTCACCGGGGCCGACCTGCAGACGACCTACGAGACGAATGTCTTCGGGGTCGTGCGCGTCACGCACGCCTTCCTGCCCCTGCTCCAGGAGAGCGACGCCCCGGTCGTCGTCAACGTCGGCAGCGGGCTCGGCTCGCTCGCCGTGACCACCGACCCCGACCGCAGGGAGTTCCACGTGGCCCTGCTGGACTACAACTCGTCCAAGACCGCATTGGTCATGATCACTTTGCAGTACGCCAAGGCGTTCCCCGCCATCCGGTTCAACACCGTCGATCCCGGCTACACGGCCACCGACATGAACGGCCACCACGGCACCGGCAGCGTCGAGGAGGGCGCGACCGCCATCGTCAGCCTGGCCACCATCGGCACCGACGGCCCGACCGGCGGCTTCTTCGACCGGTTCGGCCCGGTCGTCTGGTGACGGCTATGGCCCCTGGTGGAAGGCGCGGGCGAGGCGTCGGACGGCCTCGTCCATGAGGTCGGGCGGGGACGCGGCGTAGGTCAGGCGCAGGTGGGGTGCCGGGGGTTCGGCCGCGTACCAGGGGCGGCCGGGGAAGACGACGACGCCTTCGGCGGAGGCCGCCGCGGCCAGCGCGACGTCGTCGGTGCCGTCGGGCAGGCGGACCCACAGGTGCAGACCACCGTGGGACACCGACGGCGGATCCAGCTCCGGCAGGTGCGTGCGCAGCGCGGTCAGCAACGCCCCGCGCCGGGTCCGCAGCGCGAGGCGCAGGGCGCGGCGGTGCCGGGTCCACGCCGGGGCGGTGACGAACTCCAGCGTGGCCTGCTGCAACGGGCCCGACACGAAGAAGTCGTCGAGCAGCCGGGCCGAGCGCAGGCGGGCACCGGCCGGGCCGAGCGCGCCGATCGCGGCGATCCGCAGACCGGGAGCGGCGGACTTGGTCAGCGAGCGCAGGTGGATCACGTGCCCGTCCTGGTCGTCGGCGGCCAGCGGTGGCGGGGCCTCCCCGTCGATGGCGAGGTCACGGGCGTAGTCGTCCTCGATCAGGAACGCCCCGGCGGCGCTCACGGCGGCGAGCACCTCGGCTCGGCGGTGGAGGGCCAGCGTCGCACCGGTCGGGTTGGCGTAGAGCGGCTGGCAGTAGAACAAGCGCGCGCCGGTGCGGGCGAACGCGGCGGCGAGCTGGTCGGGCAGCACGCCGTCGGCGTCGGCGGGCACCGGGACCACCCGCAACCCGGTCGCCCTGGCCGTGGCCAGCGCCCCCAGGTAGGTCGGGGACTCGACGAGCAGGGTGTCGCCGGGTGCGGCGAGCGCGCGCAGCGCGGACGACAGCGCCGCCTGCCCGCCGGGGCAGATCATCATGTCGTCGGCGCGCAGCCTGCCCCCGGCTTCGCGGGCGAACCAGGCGCGCAGGTCCTCACGCCCCTCGACGGGCCCACGCGCCCAGGTCGCGGGCTGCCGGGCGGCACGGGCGAGCGCGGCGCCCAGCGCGGCGGCGGGTTGCAGGTCCGCGTCCAGGTACCCGCCGGACAGCGGAATCGCTCCCGATCGCGGTAACTCCAGTAGCGCCTGCATCTCCTCGCCCGGTAGCCGGGCACCGAGTGCCACGGTCTGCCACGACAGGTCGGGCGCACGTCGTTCGTCCGGCCTGCCGACCACGAAGGTCCCTTTGCCCGAGCGAGCTTCTACCAGGCCTTGTGCCACCAGTTGGCGAACGGCTTCGGTGACGGTCACCGGCGAGGCGTGGTGCCGGGCGGTCAGCTCGCGCACCGACGGCAGGCGCGTCCCCTGGTCCGCCGCGGCCACGAGCCTGCGCAGATCTTGGACAATGCGGTCGACTGCGTTACCGTAACCCATGAAGGCCAAGAGTAGCGCTACTGCTGCCATCACGGTAACGGCGGATCGGGTCGTCGGTCTCGCCCTCGGCGCGCTGGGGGTGCTCGCCTTCAGCGTGTCGCTCCCCGCCACCCGCATCGCCGTGCAGCAACTGGACCCGTGGTTCGTGGCTTTCGGCCGGGCCGTCGGCGCGGCGCTCCTCGCGTGGGCCTACCTCCGTTTCACCGGCGCGACGCGACCGACCCGCAGCCAGTGGCGGCGGTTGGCCGTCGTCGCCATCGGCGTCGTCGTCGGCTTCCCCCTCTTCACGTCGCTGGCGCTGACCACCCAGACCTCCGCGCACGGCGCCGTCGTCATCACCGTGCTGCCCGCCATGACCGCCGTGTTCGCCGTGCTGCGGGCAGGCGAGCGACCGCCCCTGCTGTTCTGGGTCGCCAGCGCGGGCGGACTGGTGGCGGTACTCACGTTCCTGGTCGCGGGCGGGGCCGTGCACGGCGCACTGTCCACAGCGGACCTGTTCCTGCTGGCGGCGGTCGTCCTGTGCGGACTGGGTTACGCCGAGGGCGGCGCGCTCGCCCGTGAACTCGGCGGCGCCCGGACGATCTGCTGGGCACTCCTGCTCGCCCTTCCAGCCACCCTGCCCATCACGTTCGTCGCGGGCGTGCTTCACCCGCCGCGCGCCGACGCCACGGCCTGGACGGCGTTCGGCTACCTCACCGCGATCTCCATGTTCCTGGGCTTCTTCGCCTGGTACGCCGGTCTGGCGCGCGGCGGCATCGCCGAGGTGGGCCAGGTCCAACTCGCCCAGCCGGTGCTCACCCTGCTCTGGTCCGCGCTCCTGGTGGGCGAAGCCGTCACCCCGGCGTCGATCGCGGCGGCGCTGGTCGTGCTGGCCTGCGTGGTGCTGACCCAGCGCACCCGCCGCGTGCGGGACACCACCGCCGACGCCCTCCCACCCGTGCGCGGGTAACGGGTCAGGGCACGAGGAGGATCTTGCCGAGGTTGGTCCGGTTCGAGGACTCGGACAGCTCTATGGCGGCGGCCGCGTCGGCCAGCGGGTACCGGGCGGCGATCTTCGCGCTCAGCACGCCGGTGCGCAGCAGGTCGAACACCTGCGCGAGGTCGGTGCGCATGGTCGCCCGGAACGCCTCGCGCTTGGCGGAGTCCGGCTTGCCCGAGCCCGCCCACACGTCGAAGAAGCTCGCGTGCCTGCCCGTGGGCAGGGTGTTCCACCACGTCAGCTTCGCCAGCAGCTCCATGAAGCTGACCAGCACGGGAGTCTTGTCGTCGAGCTTGCTGGCGATGCTGTAGACGACCAGGGTGCCGGTGCTGTTGAGCAGCCGGTAGGACGTGGTCGCACTCGTGCCCGCCAGGTGGTCGAACACGGCGTCCACGCCGTCGGGGGCCAGTTCCCGGACGCGGGCGGCCACGTCGGGGTCCCGGTAGTCGATCGGCTCGGCGCCCAGTTCGCGCAGCGCCTCGTGGTGGCGCGGGCTCGCGGTGCCGATCACGCGGGCGCCGGCGTGCCGGGCGAGCTGCACGAGGATCGAGCCCACGCCACCGCTGGCGCCCGTGATGAGCACGGTTTGCCCGGCCCGCACCTTCGCGGAGCGGTGCAGCATCTGGTAGGCGGTCAGACCGTTGACGACGAGCGTCTCCGCGTCGTCGGCGCTGATCCCGTCGGGCACCTCCACCAGGTCGGCGGCGGTCAGCAGCACGGCGGTGGCCCAGGCTCCGGTCTTGGTCAGCGCGGCGACCCGGCGGCCGAGCAGCGCGCTGTCCACACCGGGGCCGACGGCGTCGACGACGCCGACGAGGTCGTAGCCGGGCACGAAGGGGAAGGCGGGCTGGCCGAAGTACCGGCCCCGGCGCATGGCGCTCTCGGCGAAGGAGACGGCGGTCGACTCGACGCGCACCAGCGCCTGGCCCGCGGCGGGTGCGGGCAGCGAGCGCTGGGCCAGCTCCAGCCCGGACGGCCCGACCTTGCCAGGCAGGACCACTTCGGTGACGGTCGTGGTGGCGGTGTTCGGCTCCGACATGGCTGCTCCTCAGGTGTGCGACTGTGCGTCGCTCTGTTAATGGTCGTAACTATGTACCGACATGTCATACTGCGTCAACCAGTAACTCGAAGTGGGGCGGCTCACGATGTCCGGACAGGAGCAGACCCGACGCGAGCGGCACCGGCGTCGGACCATCGAGGAGATCAAGTCCACGGCCGTGGCCCAGGTGCGCGAAGGCGGGCCGGAAGCCGTGTCCTTCAACGCGATCGCGCGGAGCATGGGGATGTCGGCGCCCGCGCTGTACCGCTACTTCGACAGCCGGGACGAACTGCTCGCCGAACTGGCGGCCGACGTCCACCTCGACCTGGCGGTCGCGCTCGAAACCGCCGCCGCGGGCGCGGCGTCCCCCGTGGCCAGAGTGCGGGCGGTCGCGCACGGCTACCGGAACTGGGCCCTGTCCGACCCCCAGTCCTACCGCCTGGCGCACGGGTCCACCCACGGCTCGGGCCGTGAGCACGCCGCCGACCGCATCAGGCCCGCCGCGCTGCGGAGCATGACCGTGCTGCTGACCGCCGTGGCCGAGGCCGGTGTGCCGTCCGGCGCCCCGGTCCCGGCCTCCTTGGAGAAGCAGGTCCGGCGCTGGAACGGTGGCGGCGGCCAGCAGGCGTTCCCGCCAGGGGTGCTGCACTTCGGGCTGGTCTGGTGGAGCAGGCTGCACGGGCTGGTCAGCCTCGAACTGGGGCAGCACCTGACGGCCACCGGGATCGACACGGGGCTGCTCTACCGGACCGAGGTCGAGGCGATGGTGGGCAGCCTGAGCCACCGGTACGGCGCCACGGCGTGACGCGTTACGGGTCGTCGCACCACGAAGTCCCCGTCCGAACTCGCACGGCCCGTTACGATGCGATGATGACCAACCCGCCGCAGGCGATGAGCAGGCGCGACCGCCTGCGGGCGCAGACGGTCCAGGAGATCGAGGACTCGTCGTTCGCGATCATCGACGCGGACGGCGTGCACGCGCTGTCGATAGCGGCGCTGGCCAGGAGCCTGGCGATGTCCGCCCCCGCGCTCTACCGCTACTTCGCGTCCCGCGACGCGCTCGTCGAGCACCTGACCACCCTGTCCTACGGGCAGCTCACGGCGGCGATGAGCGAAGCCGCGGAAGGCGGCAGGCGGACACCGCGCACGCGGGTGCGGTCGCTGGTGGGCGCGTACCGCGACTGGGCGCTGCGCCACCGGCGGCGCTACGGGATGCTCTTCGCCGAGCGCGCCGACGACACGCCGGGCGAGACGTCCGGGCCAACCCCGTTGGACCAGGCGATGGCGCTGCTCGTCGACCTGCTGGTGGCCATCCAGGACGGCGCGCCTGCCGACGGCTCCACCGGCGACCGCGCCCTGGACGGGCAGTTGCGGCTGTGGGCCCGCTCGCAGGACCGCCCGGACACCACGCCCCGCGCCGCCACGGCGGCGATCCTGATCTGGACGCGGGTGCACGGGATCGTCAGCCTCGAACTCACCGGGGTGTTCGACAACAGCGCGCTCGAGGCGAAGCGGCTGATCGACCTGGAGATCGACGGCGCCATCCGGTTCATGGTGTCCGCCGATTCCTGACCGGGCAGTACCTTCTACCTCGAAGACGGGGTACGCAACTGCTGGGTGGGTCGTGAGCGAATATCTGCACCCGTGAGCGTCTGTGCGTGGTGGTGGGATTTGGTGCCGGTGTCGGACGCTACGGTGACGGTGTCATGGTCATGGTGATTCGGGCGTATCGATTTGCGCTCGATCCGACCGCGGGGCAGGAAGCTGCGCTGCGGTCGCAGTGTGGTGGGCAGCGGTTCGCGTTCAACTGGGGTCTTGCGGTGGTGAGGGCCAACCTCGGGCAGCGGGAGGCGGAGCGCTCGTACGGGTTGTCCGGTGATCAGCTCACCGCGGCGGTGTCGTGGTCGGCGTTCTCGCTGCGCAAGCGGTGGAACCAGACCAAAGAGGACATTGCGTCGTGGTGGCCGGAGAACTCGAAGGAGGCTTACGCCAGCGGTTTGGCGAACCTCGCGACCGCGTTGGGCAATTGGAAGGCGTCCAGGACCGGCACCCGTGCGGGGCCGACGATCCGATTCCCACGGTTCAAAGGGAAGCGCAAGGCGATGGCGTGTCGGTTCACCACCGGCAGCTTCGGGCTGGTCGACGGTGACCGGCGGCATGTGCGGCTGCCCCGGATCGGTGTGGTTCGCACGCACGAGTCGACCCGGAAGCTGGCTCGGCACGTCGAGCGCGGCACCGCCCGCGTCCGGTCGGTCACGGTCACCCATCAGGGTGGGCGGTGGTTCTGTTCGTTGTCGGTCGAGATCGACCGACAGGATCCGGTTCCGACCCGACCCGATTCGGTGGTGGGGGTCGACCTGGGTGTCACGTCCTTGGCGGTGCTGTCGACCGGCGAGGTCATCGCCAACCCCCGTCACCTCGAGGTGGCACAACGAGAGTTGCGGCGCCTGCAACGCCAGGCCGCACGCCGCATCGGTCCTGATCGCCGTACCCGGCGGCAGCCTTCGCGGCGGTGGCAGCGCGCCCAGGTCCGTATCGTGCGCCTGCACACCGCTGTGGCGAACGCCCGTCGTGACGGCCTGCACCAACTCTCGACCCGCCTGGTCCGCGCCCACGGCACGATCGTGATCGAAAATCTCAACGTCGCCGGGATGCTCAAGAATCGGTGTCTGGCCCGGCATGTCGCCGGGGTCGGTATGAGCGAACTGCGTCGCCAGATCGAGTACAAGTCCGCTTGGGTCGGGGGCACCGTGCATGTCGCGGATCGCTGGTACCCGTCGTCCAATACCTGTTCGGGCTGTGGCACGGTGAAAGCCAAGCTGGGCCTGTCCGACCGGGTGTTCCGCTGCGAGGAGTGTCCGCTGGTGCTCGATCGTGATCTGAACGCCGCCCGCAACCTCGCCCGCCTGGTGGACGAGGTCGCGGGCGGTAGGTCCTCCCGGAGTTGCGGGGCGACCCGAAACGAGCCCGCTGGAAACCCACGTCAGACTCGCACTGTGCGGGCGGCGGGTACTGCCACGGGAAGACCCGGACCCCGTCCGGGCCAACGCCGTCACCGCAAGGTGACGACTGCCTGACCAGGGCGGGCTCACATCCGCTCACACTTCAGGTAACGGATCAGGCGGGAGACGACCATGGTGCGAGCGCTGCGCGCGGATGCCGAACGCAGTGCGCCATCCTGGAGGCGGCCGAGCGGGTGCTGGCCGGTGATCCGAGCGCGTCGATGGAGCAGATCGCCGAGGCGGCGGGGCTGACCAGGATCACGGTGCACCGCCGGTTCGCGAACCGGCAGTCGCTCATCGACGCGCTGTCCCTCGGCGCGAAGCAGCAGCTGGCCGACGCGATCGAGGAGGCCCGGCCGGAGTCGGCACCGGCGCTGGTGGCGCTGTACCGGGTGACGGCGAACGTGCTGCGGGTCAAGCGCGCGTGGCGGTACACGCTGGGCAGCACGGCGATGCACACCCCCGCCGCCGCGGCGCTCTGGGCGGACATCAACGTTCGGACGATGGACCTGCTGGTCCGGGCTCAGCGTGAAGGCCTGCTCGACCCGGCGGCGGACCTGGAGTGGGTGCGGCGCGGGACCGCGCGGCTGAGTCCACAGCGGACCGTTGGATAGTCTCCCGCACATGACCGAGCCGGAGACCGCGGGCAGGCACGCCAGTTGGCTGGAGCTGTTCTTCGACCTCGTCGTCGTGGTGGCGGTGGCCCAACTCGCGCACCTGCTGCACGGCGACGCGCACCACGGGCCAGGTGGCCTGGCCATCACCACGTTCTTCGCGCTGTACCTGGCGGTCTGGCTGCTGTGGACGACCTTCATGCTGTACTCGAACGTGGTCGCCGACAAGGTGCACCTGCGGGCGGTGTTCATCGGCATGGCGGGGATCGCCACCATGGCCGCCGCCGTGCCGCACAGCACGGACGGCCGGGCCAACGTGTTCGCCGCCGCCTACCTGATCACCAACGCGGTCGGCTCCGGCGCGTTCCAGCGCTCCGGGCGGGTGCTCCTGTCGTGGATGGCGACGTCGCGGAACGCCGGTCTGGTGCCGTGGATCGCCTCGTTCTGGGCCGACGACCCGTGGTGGAAGCTCGGGCTCTGGCTGTTGGGCATCGCGCTCACCGTGTCCGGCAGCGTGCTGTCGAGCCGCGGCGACCAGGGCGAGATGGTCGAGCGCATGAACGAGGCGCTGTCGGAGCGGGCGTCGCGGCGGCGCCGGGACGTACGGCGGCCGACGGTCGTCGCGGCCCAGTTGGACTCCGGGCACCTGGGGGAGCGGCTCGGGCTGTTCGTGATCATCGTGCTCGGCGAGGCCATGCTGCAGGCGGTCGGCGCGGTCGCGGACATCGAGGACTGGCGGCCGGGCGGCGGTCACGGCTGGCTGCTGCTGCTCGCCGTGGTGTCCGCGTTCGGCCTGCTGATCACCTTGTGGGGTTTGAACGTCCGGCACGGGTTCGCCGAGGGGACGAGGTTCCCGCCCGCGCTCGTGCTGCCCGCGCACTTCGTGGTGATCGCGTCGATCACGACCGTCGCGGCCGGGTTGGGGTCGGCGGCGGCCGGGTTCGACGAGCACCTCGCGCCGTCCACCGCGTGGCTCCTGAGCGGAGGGCTGGCCGCGTTCCTGCTGGTCATCAATCTGCTCGCGGCGCACACCCGGCGATGGCCGCTGCGGGCGCTCGGTGTGCTGCTGCCGCTCGCCGCCGCGGTGGTGTCGCCCTGGATGCCCGCCGCGGCGCTCGTCGCGGTGCTGGCCGTCGCGGCAGGCGGCCAGCTGTTCGCGCTGCGGCCCGCTGGCTGATCTTCAGGCGGCGAAGACCTGGGAGTCGTCGGCGAACGCCTTGAACTCCAGCGCGTTGCCCGCGGGGTCGAACAGGAACATCGTCCACTGCTCGCCGGTCTGCCCCTCGAACCTCACGTAGGGCTCGATCACGAATTCGGTGCCCGCCGCGCGCAGCCGGTCGGCGAGTTCGCCGAACTCCGGGACCGTCAGGATCAGGCCGAAGTGCGGTACCGGCACGTCGTGGCCGTCGACCGGGTTGTGCACCCGCTGCGGG
>JBDSAJ010000464.1:0-15861 GCA_039922235.1 Umezawaea sp. | reverse complement strand
GTGTTCGACACGAGGTGCGCGAGTGTTCGACTCGCGGTGTCCGAGTGAGGGACTCGCGGGTTACTGGGCTCTCACATTCTTGCCGAGGACGGTGACTCCGCCGGCGCTGATGGTGTAGCGCTGGCGGTCCATGGCCTGGTCGACGCCGATGAGGGCGCCGTCCGGGACGATGACGTTCTTGTCGAGGATGGCGCGGCGGACGACGGCGCCCTTGCCGATGCGGACGCCGGGCAGCAGGACGCTGCCCTGCACGACCGAGCCGACCTCGACGACCACGTCCGAGCTGATGACCGAGCCGTGGATGGTGCCGGAGATGATCGAGCCGGGGCCGACCATGGAGTCCTCGGCGCTGCCTCCCGCGATGAACTTGGCGGGTGGCAGCGGTGGGGTGGCGGTGCGGATCGGCCACGCCTGGTTGTAGAGATTGAACACCGGCCGGACCGACACGAGGTCCATGTGGGCCTCGTAGTAGGCGTCGATGGTCCCCACGTCGCGCCAGTAGCCGCGGTCGCGCTCGCTCTCGCCGGGCACGACGTTGTCGGCGAAGTCGTAGACGTGCGCCTTCCCCGCGTCGACCAGCATGGGGATGATGTCGCCGCCCATGTCGTGGTCGGAGTCCGGGTTCGCCGCGTCCGAGCGCAGCGCGTCGAGCAGCGCCTCGGTGGTGAAGATGTAGTTGCCCATCGAGGCGAACGTGACCTCGGGGTCGTCGGGCACGTGCGGCGGGTCGGACGGCTTCTCCAGGAACTGGGTGATCAGCCCGGTCTCGTCCGAGTCGATGCAGCCGAACGCCTTCGCCTCGGCCCGAGGCACGCGCATCCCGGCCACGGTGACGCCCGCGCCGCTGTCCACGTGCTGCTCCAGCATCTGGCTGGGGTCCATCCGGTACACGTTGTCCGCGCCGAACACGGCGATGTGCTCCGGCCGCTCGTCGTGGACGAGGTTCAGCGACTGGAAGATCGCGTCGGCTGAGCCGGTATACCAACGCGGCCCGAGCCGCTGCTGAGCGGGCACTGGCGTCACGTACTGGCCGAGCACGTTCGACAGCCTCCACGTCGTGGAGATGTGCTTGTCGAGCGAGTGCGACTTGTACTGCGTCAGCACGCACAGCTTGACCATGCCCGCGTTGACGAGGTTGGACAGCACGAAGTCGACCAAGCGGTAGTTCCCCGCGAACGGGACCGCGGGTTTGGCCCGGTCGGCTGTCAGCGGCCAGAGCCGCTTGCCTTCCCCGCCGGCCAGCACAATTCCGAGTACGTGCGGCTGCCCTTTCACGCCATGACCCTAACCGTGCGGAAGCGGCGCCACCAATGGCGGAAGGAAGAGGTTCTGGTCTTTTCCGGGTTCGTTCACCCGGCTGCCCCACTTCCGGGGTTACGGTGAGGCCCGTGCGAGTAGGACTGCTGACACGGGAGTACCCCCCGGAGGTGTACGGCGGAGCCGGAGTCCACGTTGGATTCCTGGTGCCGCGCCTCCGCGAGCTGATCGACGTCGACGTGCACTGCTTCGGCGGTCCACGTCCCGACGCCCAGGCCCACGAGACCGCGCCGGGGCTGGACCACGCCAACGCGGCGCTGCGGACGCTGTCGGTCGACCTGGGGATGGCCGCGGCGGTGGCGGGCGCCGAACTGGTGCACTCGCACACCTGGTACGCGAACATGGCAGGTCACCTGGCGAAGCTGCTGCACGGCGTACCGCACGTCGTGACCGCGCACTCGCTGGAGCCGCGCAGGCCGTGGAAGGCCGAGCAGCTGGGCGGCGGCTACCGCGTCTCGTCGTGGGTGGAGAAGACCTCGTACGAGGCGGCGGACGCGGTCATCGCGGTGAGCGAGGGGATGCGGCTGGACGTGCTGGCCTGCTACCCCGACCTCGACCCGGCGCGGGTGCACGTCGTGCGCAACGGCATCGACACCGAGGCCTACCACCCGGTGACCGAGACGGACGCGCTCGTGAGCCACGGGATCGACCCGGAGCGGCCGATCGTGGCGTTCGTCGGCCGGATCACCCGGCAGAAGGGCGTCGGGCACCTGGTCGCCGCCGCGCACCACATCGTGCCGGAGGCGCAGATCGTGCTGTGCGCGGGCGCGCCGGACACCCCGGAGATCGCCGAGGAGACGCGGCTGGCGGTCGCCGAGCTGGCCGCGGTCCGTTCGGGGGTCTTCTGGATCCAGAAGATGCTCCAGCCTGCCGAGGTGCGGCAGATCCTCAGCCACGCGACGGTGTTCGTCTGCCCGTCGGTGTACGAGCCGCTCGGGATCGTGAACCTGGAGGCCATGGCGTGCGGCACGGCGGTCGTCGCGTCGGACGTCGGCGGCATCCCCGAGGTCGTCGACCACGGCAAGACCGGTCTGCTGGTGCACTACGACGAGGCGGACACCTCGAAGTACCGGACCGAGCTGGCGGACGCGGTCAACGAGGTGCTGGCGGACCCGGCACGGGCCGCGGAGTTCGGCGCGGCGGGCAGGCGACGGGCCATCGAGGAGTTCTCGTGGGCGACCGTCGCCGAGCAGACCGTCGAAGTCTACCGAGGGGCTGTTCACACTTAAGCCCTCCACCAGCGACAATCACATGAGTGACTTGGGTCACACTCGTATGTGTGCAACCGCGACGGCCCGTAACCGCCTTTAAACCGGTAGTAGGACTTTTCACCCATCTACCGGGGGTATGGCTGTGCGTTTCGGACGCATCTCGATCTGGTTGGTCGCGGCGGCCCTCGCCGCGGCGGGCTGCTCGACCCCGCCTGCCCAGAGCGCTCCGGAGCCCAAGAAGCTGACCATCGGCGGCAAGACGGTGTTGGACGGTCCGCTCCTCCAGGCCCAGGCCGAGGAGGAGCTGACCTTCACGCTGAACTTCGGCTACGTCGCCCGCACCGGCAGCCGCCCGGTCAACTGCTGGTTCGCCCGCACCAACGCCGAGTCCGAGGTGGACACCAGGCTCTGGTGCGGCCCGGTGCAGGTGCCGGGCACCAGTGCCTCGGCGGACTGGGTGCCCGTTCCGCTCAAGGAGACCAAGCAGGAGTCCGACGGCGCGCGGTTCGAGGTCCAGCCGCCGCAGATCCCGGAGAACGGCACGCGCAGCTCACCCGTCGGCTCGCTGGTGCGGTCGGACGGCCGCGAGTCCGACCCCACCAAGGAAGAAGCCGAGAG
Source organism: Umezawaea sp. (assembly GCA_039922235.1). Classification (GTDB taxonomy): domain Bacteria; phylum Actinomycetota; class Actinomycetes; order Mycobacteriales; family Pseudonocardiaceae; genus Umezawaea. The sequence goes on along the minus strand of JBDSAJ010000464.1, from coordinate 12,715 downwards.
CAGCGAGGCGGGCCCGGACTTCCTGGCCGTGCTGCCCGACGACGGCAAGTCCTCCAACGAGAACCTCGGCCTGACGGCGGCGCCGGACCTCAAGGTGCGCGACGACCTGCTCAGCGCGACCGCGACCGGGTGGGGCACGCCGGACAGCTTCCCCAACGGCAAGAGCCACCTCAAGCCCGGTCCCGGCTTGCAGCTGCGGGTGCTGCGGCTCAAGGTCGAGCAGTTGATGAAGACCGACCCGGCGTTCGACCAGCTCCCGTGGCAGGGGTACACGCCGCAGCCGTCCGAACTGGCGCTGGAACTGCCCGGCAGGCGGCAGCAGCTGCCCGCCGACCGGCTGCCCGAGAACGGCACCGTGTTCGTGGTCTACACCGTCGCGACCGGGACCGCGGGCGGCGAGTCACTGGCGTTGAACACGATCGGCACGAAGTCGCTCGAGCAGCGGGTCGAGCTGCCGTCCGGCAATCCGACCACCGAGATCCCCCGCGTGCTCCGCCGCCCCGCCGGTCCCGCCAAGCAGGCGGACGTCAAGCAGAAGATCGAGATCGGCGGCAAGCAGGGCGATCTGAAGGTGCTCGGCGTTCGGCTCGGCCGCCAACGACCGGTGAAGGTCAACGGCGAGTACCAGGTGGCGACCGCGTCCGCGCCGGACAAGGCGCTGCTGGAGCTGCGGATCAGAGCCAAGGGCGACGGCTTCCCGGACACCGTCGGCGGCGACGCGACGAAGGGCCTGTTCAAGGTCACGCTGCCGGACGGCTCGGTGGCGCCGCAGGTCGGCATCCGCTACGACGGCGGCCCGTTCCCGGTCGCGCTGGTCGTGGAGGTGCCCGCCGACGCCAAGTCCGTGGTCTTCGCGCTGGAGCAGGGCACCGTGATGCTGCCGATCGTCGGCTCGACGTCGATCACGCCGGTCGACGGGCCGGTGAAGATCCCGCTGGACTTCTGAGCCACCAGCACGGCGATCCCGGCGAGCGCGAGCCAGCCGACGACCGCGGCGACCAGCGCGCCCCACCCCCACGCGCCGAACGCGGCGCTGCCCGCCGTGCCGCCCGCGCTGCTGCCGACGTAGAACGCGAACAGGTACACGCCGGACGCCTGCCCCTTGGCGTTGGCGGGCGCCCGCGCGCCGACCCAGCCGCTGGCGACCGAGTGCGTGGCGAAGAACCCGCCGGTGAACAGGGCGAGCCCGATCACGACCGAGACCAGCGAGTCCGGCAGCGTCAGCAGCGCTCCGGTCGCCGTGACCCCGAGCGCGGCGAGCGCCACGGGGCCACGGCCGAGCCGGTCCGCCAGCCGTCCGGCGACCGCGGAGCAGACGCCGCCCGCGGCGTAGGCGAGGAAAACCAGCGCGGCGAACCGCGCGGGCAGGTCCAGCGGCGGTGCGGCGAGCCGGAAGCCGATCACGTTGTAGAGCGAGATGAACGCGCCGACGGCCAGCGCCGCGATCGCGTACTGGCAGAGCAGGACCCGGTCGCTGATCGCGGCCCGCAGCCCCCGTGTCGCCCTCGTGGGCCGCACGCTGTCCGGCGGCAGCGCCACCACGACCACCGCGGCGCACACCACGCCCAGCCCCGCGACGGCCCCCAGCGAGCCGCGCCAGCCGAGCCAGTCGACGCCGATGCCGGAGACCAGCCGCCCGATCATGCCGCCCGCGCTGTTGCCCGCGATGAGCGTGCCGATCGCCGCCCCGACCCCTGCCGGACCGACCTCGTCGGCGAGGTAGGCCATCGCCACGGCGGGCACCCCGGCGACCGCGATCCCCTGGAGCACGCGCAGCGCGATCAGCGCCGGGTACGTCGGCGCGAACGGCAGCAGCAACGCGGTCAGCGCGGCGGCGACCACCGCGGCCACGATCACCCGCCGACGGCCGACCCGTTCCGACAGCATCGCGATCGGCACCACGACGACGGCCAGCGCGCCGGTCGCCGCGCTCACCGCCAGCGACGCCCCGCCTGGACTCAGCCCGTACTCCGCTGCGAGCTGCGGCAGCACCGGTTGAGGTGCGTAGAGCAGCGCGAACGAGCCGAGGCCTGCGGCGGTTACGGCGAACGTGATTCGCCTTCGACGTGTCACACCTCGACGCTAACTGATACGTCCAATGCGAATTCCTGGCAGAATCCATACGGTGATGGATGAGATGTCGCTCGCTCCACGGCTGGCCGTGCTCCGCGCCATCGCGCAGGAGGAGCACGTCACCAGGGTCGCCGAGGTCGTCGGCCTACCGCAGCCGACCGTGAGCCGCTGGCTGACCGCGATCGGCGACGAGCTGGGGGCGCCGATCGTGGAGCGGGTCGGCCGCGGCGTCCGGCTGACCCGCGCGGGCAGGCTGCTGGCCGACGCCGCCGAACGCTCGATGGCGGTGCTGGAGGCCGGCTGGCGGCAGGCCGCGGAGGAGGTCGACCCCGAACGCGGCCAGGTGGTGCTCGGCTTCCTGCACCTGCTCGGCCGCTCCCTCGTGCCGGAGCTGGTCCGCGGGTTCCGCGCCGTGCACCCGCACGTCCGCTTCCGCCTCGTGCAGAACTCCCGCCAGGCCGTGCTCGACCAACTCGCCCGCGGCGAGATCGACCTGGCCCTGGTCGCGCCCCCGCCCGAGGAACCCGAGTTCGCCACCGCGCTGCTGCACGAGCAGGAACTGGTGCTGGCCGTGCCCGCCACGCACCGGCTGGCCGGGCGCACCGAGGTGCGGCTGGCCGAACTGGCCGACGAGGACTTCGTCGTGCTCGAACACGGCTTCGGGATGCGGCAGATCATCGACGACCTGTGCGCCGCCGCGGGCTTCACCCCCCGCGTCACGTTCGAGGGTCAGGAGATCGAGACCCTGCGTGGCCTGGTCGGCGCGGGCCTGGGCGTGGCGCTGCTGACCCATTCCGAGCTGACCACCGCGCCGGACGTCGTCGAACTGCCCATCACCCCACGAGCCACCCGCACGTTCGCCCTGGCCTGGCGCGCGGCCATCCCGCTGCCACCCGCCGTGGCCGCCTTCCGCGACCACGCCAGAGCCACCCTCCGCGAGTCGACCACTCAGACACCGCGTGTCCCTCACTCGGACACCTCGAACTGACCGCTCGGACACCCCGACCTCGGGCTGTGGGATGTACCAGTGAGGGTTTCGGGGTGCCTGAGTGAGGGACACGGTGTGTCCGAGTGAGGGACTCGCGAGTTAGTGGGTGTAGCTCTCGACCAGTTCGACGAGGGTGCGGGCGGCGAAGCCGGTACCGCCGGGCACGACCTCGTCGTGGTTGGTCTCGGCGCGGGCGGGGCCCGCGATGTCCAGGTGGGCCCACGGGAGGCCCGCCGTGAAGGTGCGCAGGAACAGGGCCGCGGTGATGCCGCCGGGGCCGGGCGGGCACTGGCGGACGTCGGCGACGTCGCTCTTGACGGCGTCGACGTGGTCTTCGAGCAGCGGCATCCGCCACCAGTTCTCGCCGACGCGCCGACCGGCCGCGGTGATGCGCGAGGCCAGCTCGTCGGAGGTGGCGAACAGGCCGCCGGTGCGGAGGCCGAGGCTGACCTTCATCGCGCCGGTGAGGGTGGCGACGTCGACCAGGAGGTCGGGGTTGAGCTGGTCGACGGCGTAGGCGAGGGCGTCCGCGAGGACGATCCTGCCCTCGGCGTCGGTGTTGGTGATCTCCGTCGTGGTGCCGCCGTAGTGGCGCACGACGTCACCCGGCCGGTAGGCCGAGCCGGACACGTGGTTCTCCGCGCACGGCACGAGGCCGGTCACGCGGACCGGCAGGCCGCGGCGGGCGATGGCGAGCAGCGCGGCGATGACGGCGGCGCCACCGGACATGTCCGTGCGCATCAGGTGCATCCCGTCGGCGGGCTTGATCGAGATGCCGCCGGTGTCGAACGTGATGCCCTTGCCGACCAGCACGACGTGCGGGGCCTGCCCGGTCACCGAGCGGGGCGACCAGGACAGCTCCAGCAGGCGTGGCGGGCGGACCGAGCCGCTACCTACGGCGAGCACGCCGCCGAAGCCGTGGGCGGCGAGCCACTTCTCGTCGTGGACGGTCGCCTTGAGACCGGGCACCTTGGCCGCCTGCTTGGCGGCGGTGCTCGCGAGCCACTGCGGGTCCTTGATGTTGGACGGCGTGTTCGCCAGGTCGCGGCTCAGCGCCGTGGCGAGCGCGAGGTCGTACGCGTGGCTCGCTTCGGCGGCCAGCACCTCGGCGTAGCCGGGATCCGGCACGACCAGCCGCAGCGACGCGATCCGCGGCGGCGGGGCCTCGCTGGTCACCTTGAACCGGTAGCCGCCGAGCGCCGCGCCGAGCACGAAGGCGCGCACCCGTTCCGCATCCGAGGTGTCGGGCAGCAGCACGTCGTAGGTCTTCGCCTCGTCGGCGGCGTTCAGCTCGCGGACCAGGCTCGCGCCCGCCGCGCGCCACGTCATGGGCTCGCCGTCACCGACACCGAGCTCCCACCCGGCACCGTCCCGCCCGGTCTTGCCGACCTCGGCCTCGGTGAGCACCACCTTCGGCACACCACGCCGGGGTGCCTCAGCGACCTCGACCTCCACGAGCGGGGTGGGCACGGAGGTGCGCACGGCGGTTCTCCTCAGCTAGCGGTGTCAGCGGGATCACGACGAAGTGAGGCCCCGGTTCCACAGTGGAAACCGGGGCTCCGAGGCTTCTCGAGGCTGGGATCAGCCAACGGCCGCCTTCAAGGCATCGCCCAGGGCGCTGGCCTCCTCCGCCGACATCTCGACGACGAGGCGCCCACCACCCTCGAGCGGAACGCGCATCACGATGCCGCGTCCCTCCTTGGTGACCTCGAGGGGACCGTCGCCGGTCCGGGGCTTCATGGCCGCCATAGCGTGCTCCCTCCGTCAAAACCCTTCCCCGTCCGACCTGGTTCGCGAAACCCGGCCGGATCCGCAGCCATTCTCCCCTATCCGGACTCAGCCGCGAAACCGAACCGATCTTTCGGTGCTCCCCGTGACCAATTCTCGATCTTGACTTGTCCCTGTTCAGGGGCTGGATCGCCGTGCTGCAAAGGGATTCCGCGAAGACGATCACCGTCACCGGTTCGTGATCCACCTCTCTCTCGCAGGTCACCGGATCCGGCGCGTCCCGGCCCGACGGCCCGCCCTGGTCGCGCCGGGTCGGGCCTGCCAGACTCGACCGTCGTGCGAGCCCGATCCGCGTTGTTCGACGTGTACGGCGGCCACCTGCGTGAACGCGGTGGCGCCGCGACCATCGCCGCCCTGGTGCGGCTGCTGGAGCCGCTGGACTTCGCGGCGCCCGCCGTTCGGACCGCGGTGTCCCGCACCGTCCGGCAGGGGTGGCTGCACCCGGTGCGCCTGGCAGATGGCCCCGGCTACGCCATGACCCCCAGGGCCGAACGGCGGCTTGACGAAGCGGCCGCGAGGATCTACCGGACCCGGCCGTCCACGTGGGACGGTCGGTGGCACGTGCTGGTGCTGGAGGAGCTGCCGGGGCGCGAGTCGCGCGAGCGGCTGGCCTCGTCGCTGCAACTGCTCGGCTACGGCGCGCTGGGCCCCGTGACGTGGATCGCACCGCGACCGTCGCCGGAACTGGCGGACGTGCTGGCGGCCGAGGGTGTGGCGGCGAGCACGTTCCACGGCGGACACGAGGGCGACGACGGCGAACTCGCGGGCCGGGCGTGGGACCTCGCCGCGCTGGGCCGGGACTACGCGGCGTTCGTCGCGGAGTGGGCGCCGGTCATGTCCGGTGTGGACGGTTCGGCTCCGCCGGGGTCGTTCGCCGCGTCGCAGCGGCTGCTGCACGCCTGGCGGAAGTTCCTGTTCCGGGATCCGGGCCTGCCGCTGGAACTGCTGCCCGCCGACTGGCCGGGCACCGGCGCGGCGGAGTTCTTCGACCGGCACACCGCGCGGCTGGCTCCCGCCGTGCGGCGGTTCGTGGACGACTGCCTGGACAAGTCGGCGCGGAACGAGTCCACTGCTTAGGTAGTCACCGAACCACCACCTGGAGGTCCCCGCCGTGCCCGAACTCCTCGTCGACGACGCCGATGGCGTGCGCACGTTCACGCTGAACCGCCCGGAGGCGTTCAACTCGTTCACGGTGTCGCTGAAGGAGGCGTTCCTCGGCGCCGTACTGGACGTCGCGAAGGACGAGTCCGTGCGCGCGGTGGTCATCACCGGCGCGGGCAAGGCGTTCTGCGCGGGCCAGGACCTCAAGGAGCACATCGCGCTGCTGGAGGCGGGCGACCCGGCGCCGCTGAACACGGTGGAGCTGCACTACAACCCGCTGATCAAGGCGATCATCGGGATGCCGAAACCGGTGATCGCCGCGGTCAACGGCATGGCGGCGGGCGCGGGCGCGTCGATCGCGTACGCGTGCGACCTGCGGGTCGCGGCGGCGTCGGCGAAGTTCCTGATGGCGTTCGCGAACGTCGGGCTCACGTCGGACTCCGGCGCGGCGTGGACGCTGCCGAGGCTGATCGGGCACGGCCGGGCGATGGAGATGATGATGCTCGCCCAGCCGGTCGACGCGCAGGACGCGCTGCGGACCGGGATGGTCGGCCAGGTTGTGCCGGACGGCGAGGCGCTGAGCACCGCGCAGGCGTTGGCGCGGCGGCTCGCGGCAGGCCCGACGACGTCCTACGCGATGATCAAGAAGGCGCTGGCCGTCGGCTCGGGCGGGACGCTGAACGACGCGCTGGAGATCGAGGCCAGCACCCAGGCCATGGCGGGCGCGACCGACGACCACCGCGAGGCCGTCGCCGCGTTCGTGGCGAAGCGGACGCCCAAGTTCACCGGGAAGTAGCCCTGAAGCAGGTCGCCACGTGGTCGTCGACCATGCCGGTGGCCTGCATCAGCGCGTAGGCCGTCGTCGGGCCGAAGAAGACGAAGCCGCGGCGCTTGAGCTCCTTGGCGAGCGCCTTGGACTCGGGCGTCACGGCGGGCACGTCGGCCATCGTGGCGGGGCGCACGCGGCCCTCCTTCGAGGGCGCGAACGACCACAGCAGGTCGTCGAACGGCACGTCGAGGTCGGCGATGGCGCGGGCGTTGCGGATGGCGGCGTTGATCTTGGCCCGGTTGCGCACGATCGACGCGTCGGCCATCAGCCGCTCCACGTCGTCCTCGTCGAACTCGGCGACGGTGGCGGGCTTGAACCCCTGGAACGCCTTCCGGAACGACTCGCGCTTGCGCAGGATCGTGATCCACGACAGGCCGGACTGGAACGACTCGAGGCACAGCCGCTCGAACATCTCGGTCTCGCCGCGCAGCTCGACGCCCCACTCGGTGTCGTGGTACTCGACGTAGTCGGGCGTGCTGTCGCCCCACGCGCAGCGGACGATCACGGGCCGTACCCCTCGGCGAACCGGGCGAACGCCGTCAGCGACCTCCGGACGCCCCAGGTGAACGCGGGCCGCACGAGCGGCCAGCCGAGCCTGCCGACGGCGCCGAGCGGCAGGTCGAGGCGTTCGACCCAGACGAACTCCGACGTCCGGTCCGTGACGGCGTTGACGAGGAACTCGCCGGTGCCGCGCACGACCTTCCCGGTGTGCAGCACGACACAGCGCCCATGCGGCTCCCACTCGGTGATCCGCATGGTGTCGGTGAAGCCCAGCGGCCCGGCGCCGGTGAACGCGGCCAGCGTCGAGCCGACGCCCCTGCCGTCGCCCCCGGTCACCCGCACCGACGTGCCGAGCATCCACTCGCCCTGCCGGGTCCAGTCCGTCAGCGCGGCCCACGTCGTCTCGGCGGGAGCGGCGACGGGCACCCGCAGCTCCAGTTCCGTCACGTCGGACTGCCGTTGTCGGCCGCGTGCTGCGGGACGTGTTCGGGTTCCAGTTCGGGCTCCGGTTCGGGCTCCGGGTGCCCGTCCTCCAGCTCGGCGATCCGGGCGCGCAGCTCGTCGACCTCGGTCGAGAGCCGTTCCAGCACCCAGTCGACCTCCGTCATCTTGTAGCCGCGCAGCACCTGCTGGAAGCGGAGGCTGCGGATGTCGTTCGAGGTCACGTCCTCGGCCGGGAGCCTGGTCGGCGACGCTCCGGGCGGCAGCGGAGCGAGCTCCTCGCCGCGGCCGAACACGAGCGCGGACAACAGGAACACCACGGCAGCCACGAGAACCATGACGACGAGGTAGATGAGCGCGGTGGTCACGACGACGATCGTGGCACATCGCGGGCGATCAGACTGCGGACAGCGCCAGACAGCGCTTCGCCAGTACGCCCACGCGGATGAAGACGACGTAGAACAGGACCCCCGCCCCCATGACCGGTGCGGGCATCAGCAGCCTCGTCGCGTCCAGTGCGGCGGTGCCCGTGACGATCGCCAGGTTGCACGACACCGCGAGCACCACGCAGCCCACGGCGACCGCGCCCGCGAGCCTGCCGAGGGTCGTCCCGTCGACGCCGCGGCGGGACAGCAGCCGTCCGGTGAGCAGCGACAGCACGGCGCACGCGCTGATGATCCACGGGAGGTAGCCGTTGGCGTGGGCGGCGAACAGGTACCAGTCCGGCGGGGTCTCGCCGTGGAAACCCGACCAGGGGCCGATCCAGAACATCTGGTTCAGCTCCCACAGCACGTACGTCAGCGGGATCAGCACCGCCACCGTGCGCAGCGTGGTCGCGGCGTGCGCGACGGCCAGTTCGGCCTGGTACTCGGGGACGACGACCGCGAGCGGGCCGAACTCCTCGACCGCGCGGCGTTCGGCGTCCACCGCGGACAGGCCTCCGTCGCGGTGGACCTCCGCCGCGTCGGCGAGGCTGTCACGGGCCTCGGCGAGCAGGTCGGCCTTGACGGCGGCGGGCCCGCGCAGCCGGTCGTCGAGCGAGTCGACGTACCGCGAGATCACGCCGGCTTCGGCCACGGGCCACCTCCGAGTACGCCTTCGATCGCGACGGTGAACTCGCGCCACGCGGCGCGTTCGTCCGACAGCGCCCGCTGCCCCGCGCTGGTCAGCCGGTACGTGCGGCGCTCGCGGCCCGCGACGGTGCTCCACTCGCTGGCGACGTGCCCGGCCCGTTCCAGCCTGCGCAGCGCCGGGTAGACGGTGCCCGTCGGCAGGTCCAGCGCGCCGCCGCTGCGCCGCTGGAGCGCCTCGATGATCGCGTACCCGTGCAGCCGGCCGCCGTCGAGCGTGGCGAGCAGCAGTGCGTCCAGGTGGCCGCGCAGCGCGTCGGACTTCATGAGTAGCGAGTCTACGGGTCCGACCAAGGGGTCACATCGGGGAAATCCCGGATGTTAGGTAGCCAGACTACGTATAGCGTGTCGACTCATGGACACCCTCGACCTGGCACGGGCGCAGTTCGCCACGACCACCTCGTTCCACTTCCTGTTCGTGCTGCTGACGCTCGGGCTCGTGACCCTGGTCGCGGTGATGCAGACCAGGTCGACGCTCGGCGGAAGACCCGTGCTGGAGCGCATGACCCGGTTCTGGGGCCGGATCTACGTGGTCAACTACGCGCTCGGCATCGCGACCGGCATCGTCATGGAGTTCCAGTTCGGGCTGAACTGGTCCGGGCTCTCGACCTACGCGGGCGACGTCTTCGGCGCGCCGCTGGCGATCGAGACGCTGGTGGCGTTCTTCCTGGAGTCGACGTTCCTCGGCCTGTGGATCTTCGGCTGGGACCGGCTCGACCGGTGGGTCCACCTCGCGCTGATCTGGCTCGTGACGATCACCGCGTACGCCTCGGCGTTCTGGATCATGGTCGCCAACGGCTTCCTCCAGCACCCGGTCGGCTACCAGGAGCACGACGGGGTGCTGCGGCTCGTCGACTTCGGCGCGCTGCTGGCGAACCCGACGTTCACCGCCGCGTTCCTGCACGTCGTGGGGGCCGCGCTGACCGTCGGCGGGGTGTTCGTGGTCGGCGTCAGCGCGTACCACTTCGTCCGACGCACCAGCGAGGTCGAGTTCTTCCGCCGGTCGCTGCGCCTCGGCGTCGTGACCACGGCCATCGGCACGCCGTTCCTCGTCGGCGCGGGCATCGCCCAGTTCCCGGTCGTCCAGGAGTTCCAGCCCGACAAGTTCGAGGCGATGCCGGGGATCGGGCTGCCGCTCACGGTCATGATGCTCATCGGCGTCGTGCTGATGCTGACGAGCTGGGTCACGCTGCCGCTGCTCGTCCGCGACGCCGTCATCCGGCTGCGCTTCCCCCTGTACCTCATGGTGCTCGGGATACCGCTGCCGTTCATCGCCGCGATCGGCGGCTGGGTGGTCCGCGAGGTCGGCAGGCAGCCGTGGCTGGTCTACGGCCTGCTGCGCACCGAGGACGCCCTGTCGCCGGTGAGCGCGGGCGGGATGCTGGCGTCGTTCATCGCGTTCACCGGGGTCTTCGCCGTGCTCGCGGTGGCGGACTGGCTGCTGATCTCCCGCATCGCCAGGCGCGGCCCGGAACCCGAGTCCGCACCCGAACCCGTGTCCGCCCTCGCGCTGGCCCTGTGAAGGGGGATCGACCGTGGAAACGCTCTGGATCGCACTGCTCGGCTTCCTGACCGCGGGCTACTTCGCCCTGGCGGGCTTCGACTACGGCACCGCCCTGCTGTTCCGGTTCGTCAGCCGCGACCAGCGGGAGCGGACCCGCGCGCTCGGCGCGATGACGCCTTTCGTGCTGGGCAACGAGGTGTGGCTGGTCGCCGCCGTCGGCGTGCTGTTCGGCGCCTTCCCCCGGCTGGAGGGGGAACTGCTGTCCGGCCGGCACGGGGTGTTCGTCACGATCATCACCGGGCTCGTGGTGTTCACCGCGTCCGTGCAGCTGCGCGGCACCAGTCCGGCCTGGGACGTGCCGCTGGTCGTGGGCGCACTGGCGGTCGCGGTCGGCTGGGGCGTGCTGGCGGCCGACCTGACCGGCGCTCCCGCCCCGCTGTGGGCCGCGGGCCTGGTGGCGCTGTTCGCGCTGCACGGCGGCACCTTCCTGGCGTGGCGGCTACCCGGCCGGACGGGCGACCGGGCCCGCGCGCTCGCCCAGTCGCTGGTGCTGCCGTGCGCCGTGTTCGTGCCCGCGGCGGTCCTGCTCGCCGGACCGGTCCGGCACCCGGAGCCCGCCGTGGCAGGCGCGGTCGCGGTGCTGGTGCTGCTGCTCGGCGCGTGGGGCACCTCCGGCCGGACAGCGTTCCTGTGCACGGCGGGGGCGTGCGCGCTGCCGGTGCCGGTCGCGTTCGCGGCGCAGGGGGTCGTGGAGGCCGGGACCATGGCGCACACCAACACCCTCGACGTGCTGACCCCGGTCGCGCTCGCGGTGCTGCCGCTGGTGCTGCTGTTCCAGTGGGCGACCTGGTGGATGTTCCGGGCCCGCCATGCGTGACCGGCGGTACGCCGTCCTGCTCGGGGTGTTCGCGGCCGCGACGGCCGCGCTGGTGCTGGCGCAGGCCGAACTGCTGGCGCGGGTGCTCAGCGGCGGCGACGGGATCGCGCTGCTGGGCGGTGTCGTGGTGGCGCGGGCCGGACTCCTGTGGGTGCAGCGGACCTGCACCCAGCGCACCGCCGCGTCGGTGAAAGCCCGGCTGCGCAAGGAAGTGCTGGCCGACGCGGCGAGCAGGCGCGGCGACCGGGCGGGCGAGGTGAGCACCCTGGTGACCAGGGGCCTGGACGCGATCGAGCCGTACGTGGCGGGGTACCTGCCGCAACGGGCGATAGCGGCGGTCGTGCCGCTCGCGGTGCTGCTGCGGCTCGCGTTCGCGGACCTCACCGCCGCGCTCACGATCCTCGTGACGCTGCCGCTGATCCCCGTGTTCGCCGCACTGGTCGGCGCGCACACCAGGGACCGCACCCGGCGGCAGTGGGCGGAGCTGTCCACCGTCGGCGGTCACTTCCTGGACGTCGTGGCGGGGCTGAGCACCCTGAAGCTGTTCGGCCGCGCGGACGCGCAGGCCGGCGCGGTGCGGGCGATGGCGACCGCGCACGCCGACTCGACGATGCGGACGCTGCGGGTCGCGTTCCTCTCCGCGCTGGTGCTGGAACTCGTGGCCACGCTGTCCGTGGCGCTGGTCGCCGTGCCGGTCGGCCTGCGGCTGCTCGGCGGCGGCGTGGACCTGCAGGTCGCGCTGCTGGTGCTGCTGCTCGCCCCCGAGGCCTACCTGCCGCTGCGGGCGGCGGGCGCGCAGTTCCACGCGGGCGCGGAAGGCCTCGCCGTGCTGGAGAAAGCCACCGTCCCCGTTCCCCCACCCGTCACGGCCGTCCGGCGACCGCCGGACCTGAGCCGCGCGGAGATCGTGCTGGAGGACGTCGGCGTCCGGTCGTTGCGGGGCCTGAACCTGCGGATCGCGCCGGGTGAGCGGATCGCGTTGGTCGGCCCGAGCGGCGCGGGCAAGTCCACCGTGCTCTCGTTGCTGCTGGGCGAGATCACCCCGGTCACGGGACGGGTGCTGGTGGGCGGGATCGACCTGCGGGACGTGGACCGCACGGCGTGGCTGCGCCAACTCGCGTGGGTGCCGCAGGCGCCGACCGTGTTCGAGGGCACGGTCGCCGACAACATCCGCGTCGGCGGCCCCGGCGAGATCGCCGCCGCCCACGCCGTCGGGCTGGGCGCGCTCGTGGACGCGCGCCACACCCTGTCCTCCGGTGAACGGCAGCGGGTCGCGATCGCCCGCGCGCTCGTGCGCCCCTCGGCGCGGTTGCTGCTGCTGGACGAGCCCACGGCCCGGTTGGACAGCGGCACCGAGGCCACCGTGCTGCGGGTGGCGCGCGAACTGTCCCGCGACCGGACCACCGTCCTGGTCGCCCACCGGCCCGCGCTGCTCGCGGAGGTCGACCGAGTGGTGGAGATCCGATGAAGCGCCTGGTGCTCG
>JBDSAJ010000463.1:0-6740 GCA_039922235.1 Umezawaea sp. | reverse complement strand
CGTTCCCACGAGAAGAACCGGAGTCGCCTGATGTCCCAGCCCCTGACCCAGACCGACGCGGCCGCGAAGGTCACCACGTGGCTCGCCGACTTCGAGTCGGCCCTCGCGACCGGCGACCCGAGCGCCTCGGTGGAGCTGTTCGGCGAGGATTCCTACTGGCGCGACCTGGTGGTGTTCACCTGGAACATCATCACGGTCGAAGGCCGTGACGGCGTGCGGGACATGCTCGCGGCGACGCTGGCGCACGTGCACCGGCACGCGTTCCGCATCGCCGACGACCTCGGCGAGCCGACCGAGGCCGAGGGCGTCGTCGAGTCGTGGATCGCGTTCGAGACGGCCGTCGGCCGGTGCGTCGGGCACGTGCGGCTGCGGGACGGTCTGGTGTGGACACTGCGCTCGTGCGCCGGAACAGCGAGGAGATCACCTTGCGCCCCAAGGAACTTGTTCTCGCTACCGGCATGTCCGGCAAGCCGAGCGTGCCCATTTTCGAGGGCGCGGAGGAGTTCAAGGGCGAGCAGCACCACTCTTCACGGCACCCCGGCCCGGACCCCTACTGAGGCAAGCGGGCCGTCGTCATCGGGTCCAACAACTCCGCGCACGACATCTGCGCCGCGCTGTGGGAGAACGACGTAGACGTCACGATGGTGCAGCGGGCGAGGAACTGCCCGCGGACCTGGTCGTGTACGCCACCGGCTACGGCTCGATGAACGGCTGGGCCGCAGACCTGATCTCCCAGGAGGTCGCCGACCGGGTCGGCAAGGTGTGGGCCTCGGGTCGGCGATGACCAAGGACCCCGGCCCGTGGGAGGGCGAGCAGCGCAACATGTGGAAGCCGACCCGGCAGGAGGCGCTGTGGTTCCACGGCGGCAACCTGCACCAGTCGCGGCACTACTCGCTCTACCTCGCACTCCAGCTCAAGGCCCGTTACGAGGGAATTCCCACACCTGTCTATGGCTTGCCCCAGGTTCACCACCTGAGCTGAACGGGTGGCGCGGGTCCCCGGTCGGCTAACGGTGTCGACGATCTTGACGAGTGTCCGGTTGTCACTCCGTCCGCCGACCGAGGGAATGCCCGATGGAGCAGAAAGCACCGGTGGCCACGACCACCCCGACCGCGAAGGTCGAGCCCGCGAAGCCGACCGCGAAGGTCGAGCCGTCCACGAAGCAAGCGGAGACCAAGGAACGCGAGGCGTTCCGCGCCGCGCTGCCCCCGCGGGAGGAGTTCGCCAAGGCGGTGCTCGCCGACCTGCAGCGGAACCTGCGCGACCTGATCGCCACCGACCCCGACCTGAAAGGCGTGACCAAGGCCGACCTGGCGGCCTGGGTGGCCGCCGACATCGACGAGGCCTTCGCCGGGCTGGCGAAGCCGGGCTGGGGCGAGTCATGACCGCGATGATCCCGCTCGCCAGTCGCCTCGTGGTGCGCCGGGCAGTGCTCAACCAGGTGTGGCTGACCACGCGGCGCTTCCAGCACATCGTGCTGATCCGCCAGCAGTTCCCGGTGTTCCCGCTGCACCTGCACGACGAGTTCGGGCTCTGGTTGGCCGACACCAGACAGCTGGTCGCCGGGGGTCTGGTGAGCTGGTTGGCGGAGTTGTTGACCCCCGTCGAGCCGCTCCGCGCCCCCAGCGGTACGTCGGGGTCCGGCGGGAGCGGGCCGAGGAGGCGCAACGCCAAGCACCTGCTGCCGTCCGAACTCAAGCAGCTGATGGCGAACCACCTGGACTACGTGTGCCACCGCACCACCAACGAGGCGGCGGGCACCTGCCAGGAGCCCGTGTACGGCGTCACCGAGCAGCACCTCAAGAAGAACCCGACGGCTCCCGACGGCGTGTGGGCGGTCGGCGGTATCCGAGGTCTGCAGGACTACGGCGGCTACCTCGTCATCTACCCGCTCCGGACCGGCCGTCGCGTGTGGACGTCGATGGGCCAGCCCGACTACCTCTGCCAGGTCACCCAACTCGACCCGGACGAAGCCGTCGGCTGGTGCACGCAGGAGGACGTCGACGCGGCGCGTCGGCTGTAACTCGCGGGCACACCGTCATTCACGTCTGCCGGGCGTGAATGACGGTGTTCGACTCGCCGGAGTTCTAGGCGGACGGCACTTTGGCCAGGTACACGGTGTTCGTGGCTTCGCGGTCCTGCAACGGGTTGGGGAACCTGACGACCTCGGCTCGCACGTCCACGAACGCCTGCGCGAGCAAGGCGGTGAACTCGTCGTCCGGCGGGTCGTTCGACCAGAGCGCGAACACCCCGCCGGGGTGCAGCAGCGCCGCGATCCGGTGCAGGCCGTCGAGTTCGTAGAAGTCGGCGTTGTCGGGGTGCAGCAGGTGCCGTGGCGAGTGGTCGATGTCGACGACGATCGCGTGGAACCGCCGTCCGGGCACCAACCCCTCCGGCGAGCGCGTCAGCGCGAAGAAGTCACCGTTCACCAGCTCGCAGCGGGGATCGGCGGCCAGCGTCGCGCCCGCCGGGATCAGGCCGCGCTGGTGCCACTCGATGACCTCGCCCAGCGCGTCGATCACCACCAGCGACCGCACGTCCGGGTCCTCCAGCACGGTCAGCGCCGTGTAGCCGAGGCCCAGCCCGCCGACGACCACGTCCAGGTCGGTGCCGGGCAGTTCGGCGAGCGCGAGCCGGGACAGATCCTCCTCGGCCACGGTGAACAGGCTCGACATCAGGAACTCGCCGCCGAGCTTGATCTCGTAGATGTCCTTGCCGTCCAGCGGGTCGCGACGGCGGCGCAGGACGAGTTCACCCAGTGGTGTCGGCCGCCAGTCCAACTCCTCGAACCGGGCGCTCACCTGGGGGGCCGTGCACATGACGTCATCGGGGGAGAGTACCCGCGGTCACGACTCGGCGACGGGACGTCCGAACGACACCGCGTCGAGCACCGCCGCGGGCACGGATGCACCGAGCTGCGCGCCGGGACGGGCGCCGAGCGCGTCGTTGACCGTGGAGAAGGCGAGGCGCAGTGCGGTGAACACGGTGAGGACGAACACCTCGGCGTCGGTGAACCCGTTGTCGCGCAACACCTGCACGTCGGCGGCCGTGGTGCCGTTCGGGTCGCGGGCATGGCCTGCTCGGCGGCGGTCAGGTTCCCGTCGCCACCCCGCAGCACAGCGGCGGCCGTGTCCGGGTCCACCGCGTCGGCGAGCCTGCTGCCCCAGGCGAGCGAGCAGTACCAATCACCGTGCGCCGACGCGCAGGCAACCACGAGGATGCCACGCTGCCGGAACGTGAGCCCGTGCACGGCCACCGTCTCCCCCAGCAGGTCGAAGAGGCCGACCAGGGTGGACGGCGACCCCCACCTACACGAGCCGGATGACGTGCTTCCCGCGAACGCCACCGCGTTCCAGCGCCCGGTGCGCCTCGGCGATGTCGCCGAGTTCGTGCACGGTGTCCACGACCGGCCGGATCGCGCCGCTCTCCACGAGCCGGGTCAGCTCGGCGAACAGCGCGTGCGTCGGGTTGCCGCTGAAGAACCGCGCCCGCCGCGGGCCGAACGCGGTGGACCCCAGGATGTACCCGGCATCCGCCACCGACCTGACGGCGATCGCCACCATCCGCCCGCCCGGCCCGAGCAGCCCGCGGTAGGCCCGCAACTGCGAGCCGAAGGTGTCCAGCACGACGTCGAACTCCCCCAGCTCGGCAGGCCCCGTGGTCCGGTAGTCGAACGCCTCGTCGGCGCCGAGTTCGCGGACCAGGTCGAGGTTCTTCGCGCTCGCGAGCGCCGTGACGTGCGCACCGTAGGACCGTCCCAGTTGGACGGCGATGCTGCCGACCCCGCCCGCCGCGCCGCGCACCAGCAGCCGCTCCCCCGGCTTGAGGCGGGCGTGGTCGCGCAGCGCGGTGATCGCGGTCGTGCCGACGGGCAGCGCCGCGGCCTCCACCAGGTCGAGCCCGGCCGGGCGCGGGGAGAGCCTGCGGGGGCGGACGGCCACGTACTCGGCGGTGGCCCCCCCGGCCAGGGGCGACGCCACCATCCCCCACACGCGGTCGCCCACCTTCGGGCCGGGCACGCCCTGCGCGGCCGTGACGACCTCACCCGCGAAGTCGATCCCCGTGCGCTTCGGGAAGCCGCGCGGGGAGAGCAGCTTCAGTTTGCCCGACCGCATGTGCAGCTCGCCGCCGTTGACGCTGGCGCCGTGCACGCGGACCAGCACCTCGCCGGGTTTGGCCTCGGGCATCGGCGCCTTGCCCTCGTACAGCACCTCCGGCGGCCCGTAGCGGTCGTACAGGGCCACGCGCATCTCGTTCACGGTTCTCCTCGTCGAAGCAAGTGGAGGGTGTCCTCCGCTTGCTTCGACGCTAACACGACAACCGGAGGGTGCCCTCCACTTGAGCTAAAGTGAGAGGCGTGACGAACGAGTCCTCTCGGATGCCCGACGTGCGGCTGCGTGTCGATGCCCTGCACAACCGGACCCGCATCGTCGAAGCCGCCCGCGAACTGTTCGCCGAATCGGGGCTGGACGTCACGATGACCGACATCGCCCGCCGTTCCGGCGTCGGCGTCGCGACCCTCTACCGCCGCTTCCCCACCAAGGAATCGCTGATCACGGAGGCGTTCGCCGAGCAGATCGAGGTGTGCGCCTCCGTCGTGGACGACGCGCTCGCCGACTCCGACCCGTGGCGCGCGTTCCGCACGGTCCTGGAGGAGGTGTGCGCGATGCAGGCCGTCGACCGCGGTTTCGCCGAGGCGTTCATCTCGGAGTTCCCCGATGCCGTCGGCTACGACCGCCTCCGCGCCCGCGCCGAGCACGGCTTCACCGAACTGGCCCAGCGGGCGAAGGAGGCGGGCGCGCTGCGCGCCGACTTCACACTGGACGACCTGACGCTCCTGCTCATGGCCAACCGCGGCATCACGGCCGAGTCGCCGGAAGCGACGCTGGCCGCGTCCCGACGACTGGTGGCCCTGATGCTGCACGCCTTCCGCGCCGACGGCGCCGAACCCCTCCCACCCGCACCCCGACTCGGCCTCCAGCAGGTGTTCTGCCCACCTACGCCGTAGTCGCGGCTCACCCGGTCGGCCAGGTCAGGCCGTGCCGCCGGTCACCGATCACCATCTCGCACACGCGAGCCTCCATCTCAGCCGTGAACACCTCTTCGGACGATTCCTGCTCCATGGTCACCACCTCCACGACCATGGTGCGGAAACCGTCCCCAAAACCGCACGAAACCTTGCCAATCCGGCAAACAGCACTGGCCTGCGCCCCGCCGAACCACCAGGGTGGGGGTCATGGTCGATCACGAGAACACGCCGGAGCCCGACCGCATCTCCTGGATGCGGCTGTCCTCCGTCACCCTGCCCCTCGCCACGCCGATCAGCGACGCCAAGGTGTTCACCGGCCGCCAGCGCCCGATGACGGAGGTCGCGTTCCTCTTCGTCGAGATCCGCACCGCCAACGGCCACGAGGGCATCGGCTTCAGCTACTCGAAACGCGCGGGCGGGCCCGGCCTCTACGCCCACGCCACCGAAATCGCGCCGGTCCTGCTGGGCGAGGACCCCAGCGACATCGGCAAGATCTGGATCAAGCTCGTGTGGGCGGGCGCCTCAGTGGGCCGCAGCGGCCTGGCCACCCAGGCCGTCGCCGCCTTCGACATCGCACTGTGGGACCTCAAGGCCAAGCGCGCGGACCTGCCACTGGCCAAACTGCTGGGTGCCCACCGCGATTCCGTGCGCTGCTACAACACCTCGGGAGGCTTCCTCCACACCCCGACCGACCAGGTGCTGGAGAACGCGACGACGACCCTGGCGAACGGCATCGGGGGCATCAAGATCAAGGTCGGCAACCCCGAACCCGGAGCGGACCTCCGCAGGCTGACAGCCCTGCGCGAGCACGTCGGCGACAACGTCCCGATCATGGTCGACGCCAACCAGCAGTGGGACCGCCCAACAGCCCAACGCCTGTGCCGAGCCATGGAGGACTTCGACCTCACCTGGATCGAAGAACCCCTGGACGCCTACGACACCGAAGGCCACGCCGCACTGGCGGCAGCACTGGACACCCCCATCGCCACCGGCGAAATGCTGGCCAGCGTCGCCGAACACTGGAACCTCATCCGCGACCGCGGAACCGACATCATCCAACCCGACGCACCCCGAATCGGCGGCATCACCCAATTCCTCAAGCTGGCCACCCTGGCCGACCACCACAACCTCCAGCTGGCACCGCACTTCGCCATGGAAATCCACCTGCACCTGGCAGCGGCCTATCCGCACGAGCCGTGGGTGGAACACTTCGACTGGCTGGAACCACTGTTCAACGAACGCCTGGAGACCAGCAACGGCCGAATGCTCCTACCCACCCGGCCCGGCTTGGGAATCACGCTGACCGACCAGGCACGAGCATGGACGAAGGCGAGCGTGGAAGTAGCGCTTTAAGACACCACTCGCGCACTTATCCAGACGCCCTAATGAGATTTAGTGGCGTGCGCCTCGCTTACCCGGCGATACACCTGCTCGGCGTCCGGAATATCATAAATGCGAGCGGTCCGAGGAACCCGGACCTGGTTCCAAACAACTCCATTCCCGTGTTGCCGTAGAAGTTTCCACGAGCATTACTGCTCGCCGGGACAGCAGCATTCACCGTTCAACGCACCAGACAGCCAACAGTCACGATGCACTCAAGCCTCGACGCCAACCCGACTTCCGCCCCCGCCCACCACCTCACATCACCCACCGCTCCAATCCCCGACCCAACCCACCCAAGCGCTTTTCCAATCCACTCCCCGACCCGCCG
>JBDSAJ010000462.1:0-6404 GCA_039922235.1 Umezawaea sp. | reverse complement strand
GCAGGAACGCCGCCAGAGCGGCCCATGCCACCCGCTTGGCGACTTGGCGAGCGGGCGTGAGAACGACCGACATTGGACCCCCAAGCAGCGGCTAACGTTGTTAGCCTCACCGTAGGGCTAACAACGTTAGCCGTCAAGCCACACTCGTCAGGGGAGCATCGGGCGTTCTCCTCGGGCGACGGAGCCCGATGCCATGACTTCGAGCAGCGCCCAGCCGAGGAACACCAGAAAAGCGACCGCGCAGACCAGCCCGACGGGACTGGTCCAGTCTCCCCACTCGCTGCGGTTCCCCGGCAGCCCCAGCACCTCGAACAGCGGTATGGTCGGCTCCGTCAGATCACCCGTCCCCGCGATCAGCGCACTGGCGAGCACCATGGAACCGGACGCGCCCGCCAGTGGCACCCACACGTTCGCCCCGAGCCGACGGCGCCGCAGCAGCCCCCACGCCACGATGCTGGGCATCAGCATCGCCCCCGGTCCGATGATCGACATGGCGAACCCGACCGTCTCCCACCCGCCCCAGGTCAGTCGCAGGCAGACCGACACCACCAGCGCTGCGACGTGC
Source organism: Umezawaea sp. (assembly GCA_039922235.1). GTDB lineage: Bacteria > Actinomycetota > Actinomycetes > Mycobacteriales > Pseudonocardiaceae > Umezawaea. Next base: position 5,839 of record JBDSAJ010000462.1, on the reverse strand, counting down.
GCGACCAGATTCCACCGAGCGACCATGCACCATCGTGCGACACCTCGCGGCGCGATCACATCGGTGGAACTACTCGCACCCTCAGACCGCGTAGCACCGCAGGCCGCGGAGGAGCGGGGTGCAGGCGGTCGACCGTCGGCGCGCCGATCGCAGGAAATGGCCGTGCGGCTGGACTTGTGGTCGAGCCGTGCTCAGGTGTCGCGACCAGGCGGGGCCACGTGGGCACGGATGGCGGCGGCGCCGAATTCGGTGAGCCAGTCAACGCCGGAACGCCGGTGGCCTCGCTGATCGCGGCGGCGAGGGTGTTCGCCGAGGACGGGCTGGACGTGTCGCTGGGCCGGATCGCACAGCGCGCCGGGGTCGGCTCACGGCCGCGGCGCAGCGTTTCCGCGAAGCGATCGGGTTTCGTGACACATCCTCGCGCCAGCGTCACGAAACCCCCGCGCACTGCGTGGAATGCGGCGTCCAACTGGACGTTCGAACCACTGGACGGCCACGCCGCTACTGCGGTCCGACCTGCCGCCAGCGCGCCCGCCGTCGACGCGTCACCCGGTGACCACGACAGCCAACGCACGCCTGCTCAGCTGAGGAACGCCGAGACCTCGCGGTCGAAGTCCTCGGGACGGTCCAGGTTCACCACGTGCGCTGCTCCGGGAACGACGACCTTGCGCGCCCGCGGAGCCCCTGCCGCCACGAGGTCGACCACGCCGTGGATGTCGGACGAGTCGAGGTCACCGACGAGCAGCAGGGTTGGTGCCCTCAGCTCGGCCACCCGGTCGATCGCGCCGATCTCGGTCACGAACTGCCGCACCGCCGCACCGTGCTTCAGGACGTTGTCCATCATCAGGTCCCGGCACAGCTCCCGGACCTGCGGGTCGACGGCGTCGGGCGCGCGGCGTGGGCCGTCGACCCACATCCGCAGGAAGAGCTCGACCACCTCCTCCGCCCCACCCGCGCCGCCGAGATGCCCGAGCAGGTCCAGGATGAACGGGTCCTGGAACACCATGCCGCTGATTCACGGACCGACCAAGACGAGCCGGTCGACCAGGTCGGGGAACGTGATGGCGAAGTCGATCGAGGTGCGAGCCCCCTGCGACAGCCCGACGAGCGAGGCCAACGGGATGTCGAGACCCGCGAGCAGCTGCCGCAGATCCTCGTGGTGGGAGAAGGGTCCGGTCGGCGTGGACGACCGGCCGTGCCCGCGGGCGTCGTACCGGACGACGGTGTGGTCCCGCTCCAGCAGCGCGACCTGCGCGTCCCACGTGTCGCCGGTGAGCAAACCGCCGTGCAGCAGCACGACCGGGCTGCCCTCGCCCCGCACTTCGTACGCCAACTCGCCGTCGGCCACCGGCATCGTCCCCGCAGTCATGGCCGTCGATGCTATCGGGAATGCGGCCAGCGCAAGGCGAATGGCACAGCCGTGCTCCCGCTGGAGCCGGATTCCTGGATCGACAGCCCGACGACTTCGGGTCAGCCTGATCGGACCTCGGTGCCAACGGACCCGCCTCACCGTGTCGGGGTGACCTCGGCGAGCAGTGCGCGCACGTCGTCGACCTCCCGCGACTTCAGCCGGGTCAGCAGCGCCAGCGCGCGCCGCAGGCACAACCGCGCGGCTCCGCGCTGGCCGGTCCCGAGGTGGGCGCGGCCGAGCAGGTGCAGCGCGCGGCCGTGCTCGTGCTCCTCGCCGCTCTCCTCCAGCGCCGTCACGGCTTGGACCAGCACGCCGGTCGCGGCGGCGGCGTCACCGCTCGCCAGCAGGGTCGAGCCGAGGCTGGAGTGCACGATCGCCTCGCGGATCGGGTCGTTCAGCTCCCGCGCCAGGTCGAGCGCGGCCTCGTGGGCCGCCACGGCGGCGGGGTGGTCGGCCAACGCGCGGTAGGTGCAGGCGAGGTCGTCGGTCACGTCGAACTCGAGGTGCCGGTCGCCGAGGTCGCGGGCGACGGCCAGCGCCCGGTGGTCCTGGTCGACGGCCAGATCGGCCCGCCCGAGGTCGCGGTGGGCGGCGGCGAGGTTGACCAGCGCGTAGCCCTCCACCCGCCGGTCGTCCGCCCGCACGCCCGCCAGCGCCTCCTCGTAGCAGGAGACCGCGCCCTCCAGGTCGCCCGAGTTGTGCAGCGAGACGCCGAGGTTGATCCGGGCGTGCAGCTCGTGCCAGTGGTCGCCCGCCGCGCGGTAGAGCCCGATCGCCTCGACGTAGAGATCCGTGCTCGCGGCCAGGTCGTAGCACCCGACGGACCGCGCGAGGGCCTGCACGATGTTCCCCTGCTCGGCGAGGTCGCCCGTGCGCCGGGTGACCTCACGTGCCAGCCGCAGGTGCTCCTCCCACCGCTCGCTCACGCCCCTCTCGTTGAACACCGCCTGGAGCGACCGCAACAGCAGCACACCGAGGTCGTCCAGACCCACATCGGACAGTGCCTGCCGCAGCAGGGACATCAGGTTCACCCGCTCCGACTCCAGCCACGCCCTCCCCTGGTCCGCCGTGGCGAGTGGTGCGCCGGACTCGCCGTCCGTGCCGTCCTCCCGCAGCTGGATCACCGGTTTGACCAGTACGGTCGCCCGGCGCGCGGACGCCAGGTACCACCGCAGCACCCGGCGCAGCGCCGCGCGCCGGACCGGCTCGGGCTCGGCGGCGGCGCACTCGGCGGCGTACAACCGGACCAGGTCGTGCATGCCCAGGCGCCGGTCGACCAGGTGCACGCGGGTCAGCGCGGCCAACGCCGCGGCGGCGTCGGCCTCGTCCACGTCGAGCAGGCGCGCGGCGACCGGCACCGAGAAGCGCGGGCTCTCCAGCAGGCCGAGCGCGCGGAACAGCGCCGCCGCCCGGTCGTCCAGCAGGTCGACGCTCACGCCGAAGCTGGCGGCGACCGACAGGTCGTCCACCTCGAACTCGGCCAGCCCGCCCGCGGCGGCCCACCCGTCACCGATGCCCGCCCGTGCCCCCACCACCCGCAGTGCCAGCGGCAGGCCGCCACACCGCCGGGCCTGTGCGCGAGCCCCCGCGGTGTCGCCCGAACCTGCCACGTGGCACAGCAGCGCCACGGACTCCGTCTCGGACAGCGGGTCGAGCCCGCACGTCCGCACACCGGGCAGGACCGCCATGTTGTGCCTGCTGGTGATGATGACCGCGCTGCCCGCCGAACCGGGCAGCAGCGGGCGGACGTGCGCCGGGTCCCGCGCGTCGTCCAGCACCACCAGGACCTTCCGGTCGGCGAGCACGCTGCGGTACAGCGTCGCCAGCTCCCGTTCGGTGTTGGGCAACGACGACGCCGGCACGCCGAGGGCGCGCAGTGCTTCGGCCAGCGCCTCGCTCGGCGGAACCGCGTTCGGGCTGGTGCCGCGCAGGTCGAGGTGCAGCTGGCCGTCCGGGAACAGGTGCCGCACCCGGTGGCCGACGTGCGCTGCGAGCGTGGTCTTGCCCATGCCGCCCGCGCCGGTGATCGCGCACACGACGGTCGCCCGGCTGGGCGCGGTGAGCAGCCCGCACAGCCGCGCGGTCTCGGCCCGACGGCCGGTGAAGTCCGCGGTGTCCGGCGGCAGCTGCGCGGGCACCGCCACCGGCGGTTCCGCCGCGGCGGACAGCTCCTGGCGCAGGACGCGCTGCCGCGCGGCCAGCAGCACGCGGTCCGGGTCCAGGCCCAGCTCGTCGGCCAGCCCTTGCCGGGCGGTCTCGAACACCCGCAGCGCGGCGGCCGCCTGCCCGTCGGCCGCCAGCGCGAGCATCAGCCTGGCCTGGATCCCGCTGTGCAACGGCTCGGCGTCCGCGGCGCCGCGCAGCCGCGGCAGCACGACCTCCGGCCTGCCCAGCGCCAACCCGACGTCGGCGAGCGCCAGCACGGACTCGACCCGCTCGAACCGGATCGCGGCGACCTCGGGCAGCGACCGGAGGTCCTCGAAGTCGGCCAGCGGCTCGCCCCGGAACAGCCGGGCCGCCCGCGCCAGCAGGTCCAGCTCGGCCTCCGGGTCGCCGGACTCCTCCGCGTTCCGCACCAGCGAGCGGAACTCCAGCAGGTCGTGCTCGTCGTCGGCGACGACCAGCCGGTACCGCCTGCCCTCCGACACCAGCAGCTCGTGCCGCCGCGCGGGCCGCTCCACGCGCAGCACCCGCCGCAGCTGGCTCACGTACGTCGGGATCAGGCCTGCGGACCCGTCGGGCATCGAGCCGCCCCAGACGGCCTCGACGATCGCGTCGCGGTGCACGGAGGTGTTGGGGGACAGCGCGAGCACGGCGAGCACCGCGCGCTGCTTCGGGGGGCCGAGGTCGACCGGCCGGGCGCGCACCGACGCCTCCAGCGGCCCGAGCACGCTCAGCCACAGCGGGCTGCCGGTGTGCGGCGCCAGCTCCTCGGCCGTCAACCCGAGCACCGTGCCCAGGCGACGGATGGCGGCGGGCCGCGGCGACCGCGTTCGGCCCTGCTCGATGTCCCGCACCGCCCCCACGCTCAGCCCGGCCCGTTCGGCCAGTTCCTGCTGCGTGATCAGCACGGCCCGCCTGCGCGCGGCGATGACCTCGCCCAACCCCGCGTAGCCCATGCGGCAGCTCCCCCTCCCGTACCGAACCCGCAGTCGCCCGGCTTACCAGGTCCTTTCGCAGGCCACGGTCTTGATCAACCCCGAACCCCGAACCAGCACCATGGGTACACCAGAGAAGAGACCGGGGGGTCGGATGAAATACCGGATGCTGGGGACGCTGGAGGTGCACCGCGACGGGGCGCGGGTGCCGCTGGGCGGTCCCCGCCAGCGCCTCGTGCTGGCCGCGCTGCTGGTCCGGGCTGGTCGCGTCGCGACCGTGGACTACCTGGTCCACGCCGTGTGGGAGCGGCCGCCCGCCTCGCTGCGCGCGAACCTGCGCACCTACGTGGCCGGGCTGCGCCGCGCGCTGGGCAACGCCATCGTGAGCCACCCCGACGGCTACGAACTCCGCGTGTGCCCCGAGGACTTCGACTTGGCGGTCTTCGAGCAGTCACGCCTGCACGGCCTGCGCGCCGAACACGAACACGACTACACCACAGCGGCCGACCACTACGGGCACGCGCTGGCGTTGTGGCGTGGCAGCGTCCTCGACGGCCTGCGCCTCACCGGCCCTGCGCTGCTCGCGGAGACGGTGGCGATCGAGGAACTCCGACTCGCCACCGTCGAACGCTCCGTCGAGGCACGACTGCTCGCGGGCAGGCACGCCGACGCCGTGGGAGACCTCTACCGGCTCGTGGCGGAACACCCGCAGCGCGAGGTCTTCTGGGCCCAGCTGATGCGCGGTCTGCACGCCACCGGCAGACAGGCCGAAGCCCTCACCGTCTACCGCAGGGCCCGCGCGTTCTGCGTGGCCGAACTCGGCGTCGAACCCGGCCGCGCCCTGCGCCGGATCCACCACGAGGTCCTCGACGGCACGCTGTGCGCGGGACCTGTGCACGACCTGTACGCCACGCCGTGAGGCCGGTGGTCCGAAGAAGATCACCGAGCGACCGGCTTCCTTCCGCTTGACTGTCCGTTGTGGATGGTGGTCATGCTCGTCCGGTCACTGTGGTGCACGGGTGCTGCGCCGGTTCTCGCACACCGATTGGCCCCGCTCCCAGCATCGCCTTCCTCGCGGGCCACCGCATCCGCGTCCAGATCACCTCCAACAACTTCCCCCGCTGGGACCGCAACCTCAACACCGGTGAGCCGTCGCAGACCGCCACCACCATGCGGACCGCCCACCAGACCATCTTCCACGAGTCCGCCCGACCGTCCGCCATCATCCTGCCGGTGATCCCGCGTCCTCTGTAACGCAGAAGGGTTGTGGACCAACCACATCGGACTCAGGACGTCCTTGGCGACAAGGCGCTGTTCAGCACACCTGATC
>JBDSAJ010000461.1:0-3804 GCA_039922235.1 Umezawaea sp. | reverse complement strand
GGCCCAGGCCGCGACCCCCTCAGGTCAGCCGGTCAGGCCCAGACCGGTCGGCCCCGAGCCGGTGAGTCCCGTGTCGGTCACGTCGAGGCTCATCGTGGCAGACGTGGTCGTTCCCGCAGGCCCCGGAACGCCAGGGCAGCCGCTGTCGATCCGGCCGGTGGTGAAGTACTCGACCAGGTCGGCGGAGCACTCGGGCACCCGGAGCACGGACCCGTGGATGTCGTCCTCGACGGTGTAGGTCTTGCCGCCCACTGCCGCCCGCATCTCCGCGGTCCACCCGAACACCGACACGATCTCGTGGCGATGGCCTGCCAGCACCAGCGATCCGGTGCCGCGGCGGAGCCGGTACTCCTGGACGGGCAGCGGCCACCCGGCGCACCCGGCCGAGAACCGCAGTGCCCGGCCGGTCACCGGGTTGTCCGCCAGGCGCTTCTGGAAATCAGCCCAGGCGTGCTCGAAGTCGAGCCTGCTCGGGTCCTCGTTGCAGAACGCGGCGTGGTTCATCGTGGGGTTCTGCAGTTCCGGCGCGTCCGGTGGCCTCGGCGGTCGCGGCTCCCCCACGACGATGTCCTTGAAGATCGGCGGCGCGGTCGGGCCGGTCGATTCGCGCAGTTCCTTGAGGATGGCGCCCACCGTCGACCAGACCACCGAGGGCTGCAGGGCGGTCTGCGCGATGATCGAGCCGTCTACGGGCATCGGGATGTCGGTGTAGTGCCTGGGATTGGCGTCGAAGTCCCGGACCATGGCCAGCACGGTGGCGCGCACCTGTTCCGGTGTGATGCCGAGGCCGTAGATGTCGTTGTGCTGCGCGAGCCACGCGGCCTGCCGGGCGGAACTGCGTTCAGCGGCCATGGCGCGGCCGTCCTCGAAGTCGTCCACCCGGAAGTGCGGCGGCGCCACGCTGTCCAGGAACACCCGTCCCGCGGTCTCGGGGAACGCGCTGCGGTAGACCGCGCCGAGCCACGTCCCCCAGGAGACGCCGAGGAAGTTCAGCTTCCGCTCGTGCAGGGCGCCGCGCACCAGGTCGAGGTCGCGGGCCACGTTCTCCGTGGTGATCTGCTTGAGGAAGTCCGGATCGCTGCTGCCGCAGGCCTTGTTGAACGCGGCCTCCAGCTTGAAGGCGGCCTTGGCGGCTTCCTTGGTGGTCGGTCCCGTCGAAGGCTCTTCCTCGCCACCACCGGGCGGCGCGCAGTTCACCTTCGTGCTGTAGCCGACGCCGCGCGGGTCGAAGCCGATCAGGTCGTACCGCTCGCCGAGCTTCTTGGCCTCGTCGTTCATCATGGAGCTCACCTGAACACCCATCAGGTACCCGCTGCCGCCCGGTCCGCCGGGGTTGAGCGCGAGGCTGCCCAGCCGGTGCGCTTGGTCGGTGGCCTTGAGCCGGGTGATCGCGACGTCGATCCGCCTGCCGTGGGGCTTGCGGTGGTCGAGCGGGACGCTGACCGTGCCGCACTCCATCCGGGTGAGCTGGGATCGGACGGCCGGTAGCTTCTCGTCGGAGACGCCGAGGCTGCGGAGCACGTCGTCGGAGTACGCCGGGCAGGTGCGCCAGGCGACCCCCGGCGGTGACCCGCTCCCGGACGCCTCGGCCGGGACGACGGCCAGTGACGTCAGCGCGACGGCGGCGACCGCCACCGCGGAACCCTTGCGTTTCAGCACTTGTCGTGTCATGTGGTCAAGGCTGGCGGTGATCCGGTTCCCCCCGCGTCCGTCTCCGCGCCCATGGTCACGTCTGTCGTGCGGGGTACTCCTGGCCCGCCGATATACATCTCGCGACGGACGCGGGCGCACATGATCAGGTCCTACGCTCGCGGGTCATGAGGGAGCGGCTGGGGGAGTGGGCGCACTTGCCCGCGGTGCGGGACACGGCGCTCGCGGCGCTCCTGCTGGTGGCGAGCCTGCTGGTGAACGGCGCGAACGCCCTGTGGAACAACGACCGGAGCCTGGTCGACGTGTCGGACCACGCGGCGGGCTGGTGGACGGCGACGGTGTTCGCCGTGGTCGCGGTCGCGCTGCGCAGCCGGTGGCCGATACCCATGACGGCGGTCGCAGCGGCGACTGTCACGGTGCACCTGCTGCTGCCGGCACCGATCGCACTGGTCGACCTGAGCGCGCTCTTCCTGCTCTACACGGTCGCCATCCGGCACCGGCGCGCCGTGTCGCTCGCGGTGCTGGGCTGCCTGGTGCTGCTGGCCACCGGGTGGTACGTGGCCAACGCGTTTTCCGCCATGCCGGTGCCGAGGCCGTCGAAGTCCGCCCGGCCCGCGCCGAACGTCCCGATGCGTCCCGTGCCTGAGCCGGTGTTCAGGCCAGAGGACGATTCCGGGGGCACCTCCCGCGACGAGCTGACCGTGTTCGTCTCCGCGCTGGTCGCGGCCTGGGCCATCGGATCGGCCGCGCGCAGCAGGCGCGCGCACCTCGACGAGCTCCGGGCGCGGGCGCGGGAACTCGAACGGGACCGCGACCTGCAGGCGGCGTTCGCGGTGGCGGCCGAGCGCGGGCGGATCAGCCGCGAACTGCACGACGTGGTGGCGCACGGGCTGTCGGTGATGGTGATCCAGGCACAGGGTGGCGCCGCCGCACTGGACAACCGCCCCGCCGACACCCGGTCCGCCCTGGACGCGATCGTCCGCACGGGCCGTGAATCGCTGGCGGACATGCGCCGGGTGCTGGCGGCGGTGGGCGCGGTGGACGACACGTGGCACCCGCAGCCGGGACTGGCGCAGCTCACCGCGCTGGTCACCCAGGTGCGGAAGGCGGGCACCCCGGTGGGGCTGCACGTCGAGGGGACGACCGTGCCGCTGCCGTCCACAGTGGACCTCTCGGCGTACCGGATCGTGCAGGAGGCGTTGACCAACACCATGAAGCACGCGGGCCGAGGCGCCAAAGCCGAGATCGTGCTGTCCTACGAGAAGGCGGAGGTCGGCATCAGGATCAGCGACGACGGGCACGGCGTGGCCGACCACACCGGCGGTGGCAACGGGTTGCGCGGCATGCGCGAGCGGGTGCGGCTGCTCGGCGGCAGCCTCGTCACCGAAGCCGGTCCCGGTGGCGGGTTCGTGGTCCGCGCCGCCCTGCCGATCCAGGGGAGCGGCACGTGATCCGGGTGCTGATCGCCGACGACCAGACCCTGGTGCGCACCGGGTTCCGGATGATCCTGGAGAACGCGGGCGACATGCGGGTCGTCGGTGAGGCGGGCGACGGCGCCGAGGCCGCGGACATGGCTCTCGACCTGCGGCCGGACGTCGTGCTCATGGACGTGCGGATGCCCGACGTCGACGGGGTCGAGGCGACCCGCCGCATCTGTTCCGGCGGCACCGGCACGCGGGTGCTGATGCTGACCACGTTCGACCTCGACGAGTACGTCTACGCCGCCATCCAGGCGGGCGCGAGCGGCTTCCTGCTCAAGGACACGCTCGCCGCCGACCTGCTGTCAGCCATCCGCGTGGTCGCCCGTGGCGACGCCTGCGTGGCACCGAGCGTGACCCGCCGACTCCTCGAACGCCACATCGGCACTGGTTCCCCGCCCGCGGTCGCAGTCCTGGACGTGCTGACCGAACGCGAGCGCGAGGTGCTCGGCCTCATCGCCCGCGGCCTGTCCAACAACGAGATCGCGCTCCACCTCTTCCTGTCCGAGGGCACGGTCAAGACCCACGTCAGCCGCGTGCTGGCCAAACTCGGCCTGCGCGACCGCGTGCAGGCCGTCGTGCGGGCCTACGAGTGCGGTCTGGTCCGCGCGGGAACGGTGTAGCTTTCCCCAGTTTGTTAACGCTCACACGAAGTGGCCGTGCGCCACACCTGATC
>JBDSAJ010000460.1:0-4158 GCA_039922235.1 Umezawaea sp. | reverse complement strand
GTCTTCGCGGTCGGGCACGTCGTCGTCGCACTCGGCACCGGTTTCGCGCTGCTGCTGGCTGCGCGGTTCCTGACGGCCGTGGCGACCGGGGCGTTCTGGTCGATCGCCGCCGCGGAGGCCGCGCGCGTCGCGGGCCCTGCCGCGAGGTCCCGCGCGTTGGGACTGGTGGGCGCCGGTGGGATGCTCGCCAACGTCGTCGGGGTGCCGCTCGGCGCCTTCGCCGGGCAGCTCATGGGCCGGCGAAGACCGTTCTGGGCGCTCGCGGCCCTCGCGGTGGCCGCCAGCTTCCTGGTCGCCCGATATGTCCGACCGGACAAGCCGGACCACCAGGACGTGTCGATCCGATCGGAACTGTCCGGTTTGAGGTCCGGCGGGCTGTGGCTGGCGCTGGCGGCCTGCGCGACCACGACCGGCGGTGTGCTGTCGACGTACTCCTACATCGCGCCGCTGCTGACCGACCGGGCCGGTCTCGCCGCCGGTCTCGTGCCGCTGGTGCTCGTCGGCTTCGGCGGCGGCGCACTGGCGGGCACGGTCGTCGGCGGGCGACTCGGGGACGCACGCCCGCACGCCACGACCATCGTCGCGGCCGCGGTCACCGCGGTCCTGCTGCCGTTGATCGGCCTGCTCTCCGGCTTCGCCGCGGCCACGATCGCGCTGGTCGCCCTGCTGGGGTTCTTCGGGCTCGGCGCCAACCCCGTGCTGGGCTCGCTGGTCGTCCGCTTCGCGGGCCGCGCGCCGACCCTGGCGACCGCGCTCAGCGTCTCGGCGTTCAACCTCGGCACCGCCGTCGGCTCCTGGTTCGCCGGACTCGCGCTCGACTCCACCCTGGGCACCACCGGTCCCGCCGTGGTCGGCAGCGCCATCGCCGCGCTGACCCTGATCCCCACGATCACCATCGCCCGGCGGCATCGCCCGGCAGCCCCCATCATCTAGAAAAGACCACCAACCGGAGGACATCACATGCGCGCGACCCTCATGCACGGTGCAGGCGACGTCCGAGTCGAGGACGTCCCGGACTCCGTCGTCAAGCAGCCCACCGACGCACTGGTCCGCATCACCGCCTCCTGCGTCTGCGGCAGCGACCTGTGGCCCTACGGCTCCATGTCCACCGAGAACGGGCCCGCCCGGATGGGTCACGAGTTCATCGGGATCGTCGAGGACACCGGCTCCGAGGTGACCACCGTCAAGAAGGGCGACCTGGTCGTCGCCCCGTTCGCCATCTCCGACAACACCTGCGAGTTCTGCCGCGAGCGCCTGCACACCTCCTGCTCCCACCCGCAGGCCGGTTTCTGGGACATGCTGCCCGACGAGGGCGGCCAGGCCGAAGCGGTCCGCGTCCCGCTCGCCGACGGCACGCTCGTCAAGCTCCCCGTCGCCGCGGACTCCGCCCTCATCCCCTCGCTGCTGACGCTGTCGGACGTCTTCGGCACCGGCTACCACGCCGCCGTGGCGGGCGGTGTCACCGAGCGCACCAGCGTCACGGTGATCGGCGACGGCGCCGTCGGCCTGCTGGCCGTGCTGTCGGCCAAGCTGCTCGGCGCCGAGCAGATCATCCTCATGGGACGGCACAAGGCGCGCACCGACCTCGGCCGGGAGTTCGGCGCCACCGACGTCGTCTCCGCCCGCGGCGAGGAGGGCATCGCCCAGACCCGCGAGCTGACCGGCGGCCGCGGCAGCCACGTGATCCTCGAAGCCGTCGGCAACATGCCCGCCTACCAGCAGGCCATCGGCACCGTCCGCCCCGGCGGCGTCATCAGCCGCGTCGGCGTCCCCCAGTACGAGAAGGCGCCGATCGGCTTCGGCAGCCTCTTCCGGCACAACATCCGCCTGGCGGGCGGGCCCGCACCGGTCCGCGCCTACATCGACGAGCTGATGCCCGCCATCCTCGACGGCTCCATCGAGCCGGGCAAGGTCTTCGACGCCACCACCGACCTCGACGGCGTCCCCGCCGGGTACCAGGACATGGCCGACCGCAGGAGCCTCAAAGTCCTCGTCAAGCCGTGACCCGTGGCGGGCGGGGACGTCCTCCCCGCCCGCTTGAGGTCATGCCCCGGCGCGGTAGTCGTCGTCCATCGCGGCGAGCACCTTGTCCGGTGTGGACTGCGCACTGAAGATCTCCTGCAACCCGGAGAGCATCGTCTGCTGCACCTTGGCGTTGGGCCACAGTTGGTCCATGAACGGCACGGTCCGGTTGCCGTTGACGAACTCCGCGACCTCGGCGAGTGACGGGTCGGCCTGGTAGCCGGTGTCCGGGAGGGACGGCAGGCCGCCCTGCTTCTGGACGAACAGGTTCATGCCCTCGGGCGACATCACGAAGTTGACGAACTTCAGTGCCAGGTCCCGGTTCTTGGCCTTGGCGTTCACCCCGTACCCCGCTCCCGCCGCGGCGGGCATGAGCGCTTTGCCGGGATCGTCCGTCGCGGGCAGCGCCTTGAGCACGTAGGTGCCCGCCGGGTTCTTCTTCTTGAGCAGTGCCACGATCCAGTTGCCCTGGATGATGCCGAGCGTCTTGCCCGTCGCGGCGAGTTCCTGGCTGGCCTCGTAACTGGTGCCGAGCGGGTTCTGCTGGAAGCAACCGGTCCGGTCCATCTCCTGGTACTTGGCGACGGCCGTGGCCCACGCAGAACCGGCGAAGGTGACCTGGCCCGCCTGCATCTTCTTGTCGAAGTCCGGGTCGGCGCCGTAGACGGTCGTGGCGACCAGCGCGTACAGGGCGATCTGGGTCACCCAGTTGTCCTGGTTTCCCAGTGCGAAGGCCGGTGTTCCCTTGGCTGCGGCGGCCCGGCAGAAGGCCAGCAGTTCGGTCCAGGTGCCCGGCGGGGTGAGCTGTGCCTTGGCCATGGCCTCCTGGTTGTAGACCGCGCCGATCCCGTTGAGCCCGAAGAGCGCGTTGTAGGTCTTGCCCTCGTACTGGGCGACGGTCTTGACCGAGGCGGGCAGCTTGCTCGCCCACGGCTGGTCGGAGAGGTCGAGCAGGTAGCCGGGTTTGGCCAGGACGTAGGTGGCGCCGGGGTTGCCGTTGCCTGGCCAGACCGACATGACGTCGGGTGCGGTGCCGGAGGACAGCTGGGTGCGGATCTGCTGCTGGTACTGGTCGGCGCCGCTGGTCGTGAAGTTCACCTTCACCCCTGGGTTGGCCGCCTCGAACGCCTTGACGACGTCCTCGACGGAGCCCTGGTCGACGGAGGCGAGGGTCAAGGTGGTGGAGTCGCCGCCGGAACCGGCGTTGGTGCCGCCGCTGCACGCGGCCAGCACGGCGGCGGCGGTCAGCACGGCCACCAGTCTGGGTGTGTTCATGGCTTCTCCTTGTCAGGCGGTGCGATGGCACTGACGACGTAGGAGCCGGACGTCAGCCGGAGGACGACTCCGGTGGCCATCGGCTCGACGCCGAGTACTCCCGGCTGGTCCGCCGCGGGCGCGTCGCTCTCGCGCACGCTGTCCGCGTCCGGGGTGGGGATTTCCAGCAGGACCGTGCTGCCGGGGGGAACGGTCGCCGTGACGGTGATCCGCCCGTCGGCGAGCGACCATCCACAAGCGACTCGCCCTCGTGCGGTCTCCTGTTCGGCACGAGCCCAGGTGAGCCTGCCACCGGGCAACGGGCGCAGCAGCAGTTCTCGGTAGGCCACCGAGTCCGGGGTCTGGTCGATGCCCGCGACCCGGCCGTAGAGCCAGTCGCCGATGCTGCCGAGGCTGTAGTGGTTGAAGGAGTTCATCGCGGCGGCCTGGAACCCGTCGTGCTCGGTCCAGCCGTCCCAGCGCTCCCAGATGGTGGTGGCGCCGTGCCGGATCGAGTACCCCCACGACGGGAACTCCTCCTGGTGCAGCAAGGCGTACGCCAGGTCGGGCCTGCCGTGGTCGGCCAGCACCGGGCACAGCAGCGCGACGCCGACGAACCCGGTGGTGAGCCGGTTGCCCCGCTTCTCGACGTCCGCGGCCAGGTGCTCCACCGCCGCGGGCACGAGTTCCTCCGGGAGCAGGCCGAACGCCAGTGCCAGCAGGTAGCCGGTCTGGGTGCAGCCCTGCACGGTCCCGTCGTCGGCGACGTAGGACTCGATGAAAGCCGACCGGATCGCCGCGTGCAGCGCGCGGTGCTCGGCCGCCTCGCGGTGCCTGCCGAGCACCTCGGCGACGTCGGCGACGATCTGCGCGCTGCGGGCG
>JBDSAJ010000459.1:0-3461 GCA_039922235.1 Umezawaea sp. | reverse complement strand
CCGACGGTCTCGGGGGTCAGCTCGACCGCGCCGCCACCGTTGTCGATCTTCGCCACGGAGAGCTTGTTGTCCTGCGCGAACGACCACTCGACGTAGGTCACCGCACCGTCGACCGAGGCCACGGCCTGCGCGACACCGGCGGACTTCTCCTTGCCCTCGCCGAGGCCACCCTTGAACGCCTTGCCATCACCCTGGGTCCACGCGCCCTTGGAGGCGGCGGTCAGGTACTTCTGGAAGTTGTCCGTGGTGCCGGACTCGTCGGAGCGGTAGACGACGGTGATGTCCTTGTCCGGCAGCTTCGCGCTGCTGTTCAGGGCGGCGATCGCCGGGTCGTTCCACTTCTTGACGGTGCCGTTGAAGATCTTGGCGGCGACCTCGCCGCTCACGGTGAGGTCGGTGACGCCGTCGAGCTTGTAGCTGATGGCCACCGGGCCGAACACCAGCGGCAGGTTCCACGCCGGGTTCGACTTGCAGCGCGTGGCGGCCGCGTCGACCTCGCCCTTGTCCTTGGACAGCGGGGAGTCGGAGCCGCCGAAGTCGACCTGGCCCGCGTTGAACTGCTTCACGCCTGCACCGGAGCCGGACGCGTTGTACGCGAGGTCGGCGCCCTTGCACTTCTGCTGGTAGACCTGCACGAAGGACTCGATCGCGGTCTTCTGCGCGGACGAGCCCTCAGCGTTCAGCTTCGCCTTGCCGGTGCAGTCGACCTGCTCGGTCGAGGCGGCCGCGGAGGATCCGCCGGTCGACCCCGCCGGTGCGTTGTTGTCGCTGCCACACGCGGTGAGCAAGAGCGCGCCGGCCGCAATGAGGCCGAGCGTTGCGCCGTGCCGCTGGATCTTCACCTGAGGGTCCTCCACCTACCGAAGCTTTCGCGGTTTCGCGACGGACGTCGCCGCTCGCTACGGAAGGTAGGCAGCGAGAATGGACGGAGTCCCTAGTCGAGGTGAACGAAGGGTGAACAGGACAAGGGCAGTCGGCAGGCAGGCGTCATCGATACACGTCTGTGACCTGCGCGTTCGCCTTGCGTGATGGGCCGACTACTGCCGGCCGTATTGGACGTCGGCGTCCCACAGCGTGAACCCCAACCGGGTGTACACCCGGACGGCTGCCACGTTGTCCGATTCGACGTAGAGCATCACCTGGCGCAATCCCTGGTCCTTCAGGTACCGCAGGCCCGCCACGGTCAGCGCCTTGCCGAGTCCGCCGCCCTGGAAGTCCGGGTCCACCCCCACCACGTAGACCTCGCCGAGTGGCTCGTCCAGGTCGTGGACCTTGGTCCAGTGGAAGCCCCGGAGCCTGCCGTCGGGGTCGACGGCCAGCAGGAAACCCTTGGGGTCGAACCAGTCCTCGGCCTCCTTGTGGTGGACGTCCTCGATGCTCATGGCGCCCTGTTCGGGGTGCCAGTCGAACGCCCGGTGGTTGACGTAGACGACCGCCGCCTCGTCCTGGCCCGGCACGAACGCGCGCAGCGAGACGCCCTCGGGGAGTTCGGCCGCCGGGAGCTCCGCGTCGAGGCGCAACCGCATCCGCAGCAGCTCGCGGACCTTGTGGAAGCCGTGCTTGGTGGCCAGCGCCTCGGCGTCGGGGTGGCCGCCGTGCGCCCAGATCCGGAGGTGGTCCGACTTCGCGATGACCGCTTCGCCCAGCTCCGCGCCGAGACCCTGCTTGCGGTGGTCGGGGTGCACGACGAACTCGGCCACCTGGTTGCCCGCCGAGTCGCCGAGCAGGTCGAGGTGGGCGTAGCCGGCCAGCGAGCCGTCCACACGGGCCAGCAGGTGGGCGCTCCCGTGGGCACCGGGGCGCATCCGGAGGCGGACGTGTTCGCCGACGGGTGCCACGCCGTCGGTGTGCTCGGCGGCGGCGAGCACATCGCCCACCTCGTCGGCTTGCTCTTCGGACAGCTCGGTGAACCAGCTCAGTTCCGCCACGACCGCGACGTTACCGGCTCAGGGGCGTCGGGGATCAAGGTGTGCGGAACGGGTTCACCGGCTGGTGAGGATGCCTTCGGCGGTGTCGGGCACAGCACGCACAGCGGGCCCGTTCCGCCGCCGAATGGCAGTGGAACGGGCTCGGTGCGCCAGCGGCGGCGGCCCTAGACCCGGAAGAACTCCGCGTCCTCGATCGAGGTGGTGTCAGTCGACTCCGTGAGCTGGTCGACGCCGCCGCGGCGGACGGCGCCCGGCCTCGGAGGGCGGACGAACTTGTAGCCCACGTTCCGCACGGTGCCGATGAGCGACTCGTGCTCGGGGCCGAGCTTCGCGCGCAGCCGCCGGACGTGGACGTCCACGGTGCGGGTGCCGCCGAAGAAGTCGTAGCCCCAGACCTCCTGGAGCAGCTGGGCGCGGGTGAAGACGCGGCCCGCGTGCTGCGCGAGGTACTTGAGGAGCTCGAACTCCTTGTAGGTCAGGTCGAGGGGACGGCCCTTGAGCCGCGCGGTGTACGTGGCCTCGTCGATCACCAGCTCGCCGAGCTGGATCGAGCCGTCGCCACCGGTCTGCGCGGTGCCGCGCCGGGAGCGCACCAGGCGCAGGCGGGCGTCCACCTCGGCGGGGCCGGAGGTGGGGAGAAGGATCTCGTCCACGCTCCAGTCGGAGGTGACGGCCACCAGGCCGCCTTCCGTCACGACTGCGACGACCGGCACGTCCACGCCGCTGCTGTCGAGCAGGCGGCAGAGGCTGCGGGCGCCCGCGAGGTCGGTCCTGGCATCGACCAGGACGATGTCGTGGGGACCTGCCTCCAGCAGTGCGGAGACCTCGGGCCGGAGCGGCCGGACCTCGTGGGGCAGCAGGGACAGCGCGGGCAGCACCGCCTCGGGGTTGGAGTCGGTGGTCAGCAGCAGCACGTCGATGCTCATCGCGGGCCCTCCTATATGGCTGGTGACTGGTCACCGAACCAGCCCAGCAGCGTACGGTGACCGGGCCCCGTTGCCTGCGGATGACGGAGACAATACCGGTGCGATCCACGAAAGACCCAGGTCAACAGGTCAGGGTCACAGTTGTTTCCACAAGCGTCACGCTTGTTACATCCATGTCACATGACGGCGTGCTCCTGCACGGAGTGCACATAACCCCTGTACAGAGCGTTGCCGATCTCGCTTTCGTGATCGGCCACGGCTTCACGAACCACGTCCGGAAGCCCGCGGTGAGTCGAGTCCTGAATCGATTTGCGCGGCACGGAGGCGTCGTCGCGCTCGACTTCCGGGGCCACGGGCGGTCCGCCGGGCGGTCCACTGTGGGCGCCGACGAGGTCCACGACCTCGCCGCAGGGGTTTCGCTGGCCCGGTCGTTGGGGTACCGGCGGGTCGTGACGGTGGGGTTCTCGATGGGTGCGTCGATCGCGATCCGGCACGCCGCGCTCGCCGCCGACAAGCCGGACGCGGTGGCCGCGGTGAGCGGGCCGTCGCGGTGGTGGGTGCGGGAGACCGTCGCCATGCGGCGGGTGCACTGGCTGCTGGAGCAGCC
>JBDSAJ010000458.1:0-8870 GCA_039922235.1 Umezawaea sp. | reverse complement strand
CCCGGCGTCGCCGCCCCGCAACACCTCCAGGGGTGGATCAGGTCTCCAGTTCGCAGGTCGACCGCGTGCGGTCGACCTGCGTCTTGCGGTCGATGCGGGTGGCCTTGGCGCGCACTACCTGGACGGTGTCGGCGGTCGGGGCGGTGATGTCGAGGTAGACGCGGCCCAGGGACGACCGACCGCGGTTGGGGTAGAAGTCGCTGACCTCGCGGACATCGACCACGGCGCGCAGCAGGTCCACGAACGCGTCGATCTCTGCTGGGGTGCCGGTGACTCGGATGTTCATCTCGCCGGGTCCGTTCTGTTCGGTGTGGACGGTGCGAGTCGGGTCAGAACGGGGGTTCGTCGGCGAACGTCGACCCCGCGCCCGTGGGAGCCGGGGTGGTGGACCAGGCGTCCGCGGTCGCCGTCGACGGAGCACCACCACCGCCGGTGGTGCGGGTGGCTTTGGTGACGGTGACGGTGGCCCAGCGCAGGGACGCGCCGATCTCGGCGACGTCGAGTTCCAGGACGGTGCGCTTCTCGCCCTCACCGGTCTCGTAGGAGCGCTGTCGGAGTGCTCCGGTGACCAGGACGCGGGCGCCCTTGTGCAGGGACTCGGCGAGGTGTTCGGCGGGCTGGCGCCACAGGGTGCAGCGCAGGAACGTGGCGTCGCCGTCGACCCACTGCCCGGACTGCTTGTCGTAGCGGCGGTCGTTGGCCGCGACGGTGAAGTTCGCGACCGCGATGCCGGTTTGGGTGAAGCGCAGTTCGGGGTCGGCGGTGAGGGTGCCGGTGACGGTGACCTCGGGAAGACCTGCCATGACGTGTGCTCCTTCTGGGTGTCGTTGTGGCGGTGGGAGATCTAGGCGGGTTGGGCGGGCTCGTAGCCGTCGCGTCCGACGACCGGGCAGAGCTGCGAGCCGTCGCGGTGCGACCAAGCGGGCTTGCGCTTGGCGCGCTTCTGGATCGGGGTGAGGTCCTGCGGGGTCTTCGGCAACGCAGGCTCACCGCACTCCGGACACTTACGGACCGCCCGTGCGCGGGCGTCTCCCGCGCGGGTCGCGGCGGTGGACAGGTGGCGGTGTAACCGGACCGCGGACTGTGACGCGGAGGCGGCCTTGTCCTTCACCTGCTGGTAGGCCGTGGTCTCCGCTGACGTCGCGGCCAGTTCGGCCAGGCGACCGGCCGCGGCTGCGCTGGCCGACAGCAGGGACGCCACCCGGTCGGCGATCGTCATCAGGGCTTCGGTGATCCACGCCAGTGTGAGCGGGTCGGCGGTGATGTGCTGGGCGCCACCGGCAAGGCCCCACTGGGCGGTGTCCAGCAGGTCGCGGATGTCCCTGCCGCTGGTGGCCGCACGCTGGCGGGGCGCCATGTCGCGGGCGCCCCACGCCATCGTGTGCAGGTCGATCAGGGTGGTGTGCAGGGATCGGGCGGTGCGGCTCGCGGTGGCCAGGATGGCGCGGGTGCCGTCGTAGGCCTCCGCGACGGTGGAGTCGTCGGTGTCGGCGTTCATCCGGCGGGCGGCGGTCGTGGTGTTGCCGATGACCTCGTGCAGGTTCCGGACGATCTCGGCGACGTGGGCGGAGCAGGTGGCCAGCAGGGTCGGGTGCGCCGACCGCAGGCTGTCCATGGTGCTGGCTTTGTTCAGGGCGGTGAACGCGTCGCCCAACCTGCTCTGGGTGTGCTCGTCGTGGCGATTCACGGTGGTGTTCCTCCTGTGTGGACGGTGGTGGGTGGACGGGGTGGGGTCAGGGCTGTGGTTGGTACGGGGCGGCCAGGCGGGCGGCCAGGTGCTCGATGCGGTCCCAGCACCGGTCGACCAGCACCGCGGCTTCCCGCTCGACCTCGCGGAAGGTGGGCCGATAGCGGCGGGGGATGCGGGTCAGGCTGTCCCGTGCGCCGTCGCGGTCGGGTCCGCTGCTGGCCCACAGGTCATGCGGGACCGCGGCGTCGGTGACGTCGTGCAGTTGCATCCAGCGCAGTTCGGTGGGCAAACCCACCAGCAGCGCGACCGCAGCGGCCCGGTTGCCCTCGTCGTCGTCGCGGAACCGCATGGTGACCAAGCCCTGCCAGCGGGTCGGGCGCCGCTGCCACATACGGATCTTGAGCACCCGGCCGCCCTGGCGGAGCGCCGCGACGGCGTGGGCGGCCTCGTGGTGGGAGATCACCCCCAGCGCGATGGCCGCGGTGTGCTGCTCCGGATCCAGTGGTGCGGCACGGGTGATGGCCATGGTCCAACTCCTCTCCATGGTTACTCTGAGTAGCGTCAGGTGGGCGCGGAAGGTCGGGCCGACGGAGCGTCAGCCAATGTCAGAACGGTGTTATGAAAGGTGTTTCGCGCGCGCCCGCATGCGCGCACGCATTGGGGGCGGGTGTGAGTACGTCAGGCGTCAGGTGACGTCAGGCGTCAGACACACCCGCCCGTGTTCACGCTGCGTTACGCATCGGGAAGGTGTAGCGGGTCGCGGTCCCGTCCGTCCCGGACTCGACCAACCGCCCGTCACGGGCGAACCCACCCAAGATCCCCGACAGCCACGACCGCGACCGGCCCAGTTGGGCGGGGTCCGGCAGGTCCCGCACGGTGATCGACGTGTGGCCCTGCCCCATCAACTCGGTGACGGCACTCCACACCATCTCCAAGGCCTGCTTGCGAGTCGGGCGCCCACCAGACAACTCCATATCCGGGTCGTCGTCAGGCAGGTCGGCGTCCGGGTCGACCTCCAGGTCGGGTTCGTGGTCGACGGGCAGGGCGTCCAACTCGTCGGCGTCGTCCAGCGGCAACGCGTCCAGGTCGCTGTGATCGTGGCCCGCGGCCGTGGCGTTGCCGGGTCGGGTGGACACGGCGGCTCCCTTCGAGGTCGTGGTCGTGGCGACAAGGTCGCCGGGGCGGTCGGGCAGGCCGAGCGCGGTCGCGGTCAACGTGCCCAGACCGGGCCGCAGGTGGGCGTGGGCGTCGATGTCGGCGGTGCGCTGCTCGTCGGTGCCGGTGAACGTCCGGCCGGGCACCGCCAGCCGCTCGTCCTCCACGCCGGGGCCTTCCAGGTAGTTGCAGCCCACCCGCCGGTTGCCCCACCGGTCCGGGCGTGCCCCGGCGTCGATGACCTCCTCCGACAGGGTGAACGCGGCGTCCTCGATGTCCTTCACCCCGAAGCACCACACCCCGTCGATCTGCGAGCGGACGTCGGTGTTCATCTGGCGGAAACTGGCCTTCTGCAACGAGAACACCACCGAGATCCCCGCCGACCGGCACTCCTGCGCGATCCGGGTCATCAGCGCGGCGTCCTCCAGCACGCGGGTGGACTCCTCGATCCAGATCACCAGGTAGGACAGGCCGTGCTTGGTGAACACCTCCGGGGTCCACTCGTCATAGCCCCACGTCCCGAGCTGCGAGGCTCGGTCGGTGATCGCCTGGGGTACGCGGGTCATGAGGTCCTTGCACTTCTGGTGGCCGGTGACCACGTGCGCGGAGTCCCCGAGGAACGCCACCGACTGCTCACCCTTGGACGGGTCCAGCACCACCAAGCTGGCATCGCGGCGGGTCAGGATCTCGGTCCAGCAGTTCTTGGCACCGCCGGTCTTGCCGGACCCCTTCATGCCCTGCACGATCCACGTCGCGGCCTGCCGTTGGGTGGCCTTGTCGCCGGGGAAGAACATCCGCTGCGGCTCGTTGTCCTCGTACACCCCCGGCACGATCGGGTCGGCGATCGACCCGCCGGGGTGCGACGGACCGGGCCACGGCTGCGGGTGGCGCAGTACGTCCTGCGGAACGATCGCCATCACGCCCTTGCTCAGGTTGTCCGGGTCGCCCACGATCCGCACGGAACCCTTGTGCAGCCCCAACACCTGCGCGACCTTGTCCGCCTTGGCCTGCACGTCCTCGATCGACACCTCACCGGCCGGGAGTGCCAGGGGCACGGTGACCTTGTTCGGCGTCACCTGCGCCGGGCCGGTGCGTACCCCGGCCAGCTTGATCTTGTCGAACAGCCCACCCGTACCGGACTCCCCGTCACCACCGTTGTTGAGCATCCGGCGGATGTTCCACGACAACGCCACCGCCGCACCGCCGTAGAGGTAGATCCCCGCCACCGGCGACTCCCACGGCGCCACGATCGAACACGTCGTCAACCACACCCCACCCAGCGCGGTGGTGGCGGTGGCGTGCAACCGGGTCAGCATCCCCCGCGCGGCACCGGCCTTCCACGCCAACGCCGACAACCCCGTACCGAGCAGAGTGAGACCGGGGGTGACCCACGGCAGCATGGCCGAGTCCGCGCACAGCAGGTGCGTACCCGCACCGGCCGCCCACACCCCGGCCACCGCCGCCCACTCCCCCGCGTACGGGGCGACACGGGACTTCCAGTACGTGCGGGGGACGTAGTAGCCGAACTCCTTGTTGTGGTCGTGCTCGGTGACCGCGTGGCCTCCGTTGCGCCTGCCCATCTCGGTTCTCCTCTCGTGTGTACTGCTCGCGGTCACCCAGCAAGGGGGGACAGGGTCGGTACAGCGGGTCGGTACGGGTGGGGCTAGGCGTCGAACTTGAACGCCCGGCTCTTCGCCTTGGCCTGCTCCTTCGCGGCGTCCAGCTCCACCACGTAGTGCTTGCGGAAAGACAGGTAGGTCTTGACCATCGAGGTCTGCGCGACCAGCACCGCATCGGCGGCGTTGCGCATGTGCCGGGCCACCAGGCGTGCCCGGACGTGGGAGTCGGCGCCGAAGAACTTCGGGTCCACCGACTTGACGAACTTGAGCGCGGCCTGCAACTCGTCCGCTCCCACCAGCAGTTCGTGGTACATCGGACGCAGCACCAGGCGGGCGTTGCCGCAGTAGTCACGGATCTGGGAGGTGGAGAAGAACTCGGGCTCACCGAACGCCTGCATCTCGGCCATATCAGGGTGTCCTTTCCGGACGAGTGAGGAAGGTGGTTGGTGGTCGGGGTGTTCGGGCCGACCGGGCGACGACACCCACAATGCGGGGCGGGTGTCGCACCCTGGCCGGTCAGACCGCCGCGTCGACCAACGTCAGCGCCGGAACCGCCGCGGAGGTGTCGTCGTCGGGACCGGTCGACAGCAGTCCGGCCTGGCCGAGCAACTTGCGCGCCCGGTCCACCCCGCACCCGAGTTCACGGGCGGCGCGGCGTACCGGCACCGTCCCGTCCTCGTCACGGGCGACCAGTTCGGGGTAGGACAGCACCGCGAGCAGTTCGTCATCCGGACGCGGGGGCTTGGATGCGGTACGGGTACCGGCCGTCACCGCCTTGCGGGACGCGGTGGGGGTACCGGTACGGACGGCGGCCGGGCGTACCGGCGTGGCCGGGTCGGTGAGCGCGGTACGGGTCGCCCGCACCGGTTCGACACCGGGAGTCGGTACCGGGGTGACGGTGGCCGGTACCGACACCGCGACCGGTACGGCCGGTACCGGGGTGGGTGTGGGCTGCTCGGACACCGACAGGGTCAGCAGGTGCGAGAGCAACCCGGCCAGCACCACCGGTCCGGCGCCGACCGCGACCGCGGCCGGGGTCGGCAGGTTGCCCACCAGCAGCGCGTGCCAGGTGTTGAGCCCGAGTTCCATGCCCCCGGCCAGCACCAGCACCATCCACGCCCAGATCCGGGCCGTGAGGGTCTGCGCGACGGTGACCTCGTGCAGCGCCAACAACGTGGACAGCGCGAACACCAACGCCAGCACCACCGACATCTGCGTGCCCAGCAATGGGCGCACCGCCTGCACCTCACCGCCGACGGTCAACCCGAGGGCGCCGGTCATCACCGCGAACAACCCCACCTTGCGGACACCGATCCTGCCCATCACTTCCTCCTTCGCGAGCGTCGGTCGTCGATGTGCACCGGGCCGCGGTCCAGCGACCGCAACATGCCGCGGGCACCGGCCCGGAACGCGATCCACGCACCACCGAGGTAGAGCAGCGCGCCCCCGGCCACGATCGGGAACCACACCGACCCGTCCGGGATCAGCCACCACGCCCCCGCGATGACCACCACCGGCCAGAACAGCAAGCGCAGCAACGACCACGCCAACACGAACGGCAGCAACGCCACCCGAATCACCCGACTCATCACGCCCCCTGCTCACGGTCGGTCAACGACAGCGCCAACGTGGCGTGCACCTGCGCCGCGGCCAACGCGTTCGAGGCACCCGAACCGGGCAGCGTCAACAGGCGTCGGGCCTCCGCGCGGTGCTCCTCAGCCGTCCACGTCTTGGCCACGACCTGTTCAAGGCGGGCCATGCCCTCATCGCTGTACGCCGAGATGAACTCACCGGTCAGGTAGCCGCTCATCACGCCACCCCCTGACCGGACATCTCCGTCACCGCAACGAGTTCGAACTCCCAGCAGCAACGGCACATACGCGTCATCCGCGTGCAGAAACCCCGGTCGCCGACCTCGTGACCGGGCTCGTTCGTCCGGCAGAAGTGGCCCTGCAAACGCGGCATCCACTGGTGTCCGTCCCGCTGGCACCGCGCGACCCGCACGCACGGGCCGCAGATCAGCGTTCCGTCGGGCCGCACGGCCCAGGCCGCGACGTAGTCGGTGTCGTCGGTGTCCTTGTCGTCCTTGAGGTAGGCCGTGGCCGCCGACTCGTCGGGAAACCACAGCTCTTGACCGTCGTCGTCCGTGGCGTTGTGTCCGCACTCGTCGCAGGCCACGACGACCGCCGTCCTGGTGGTGAACATCAGGTCGCGCTCCTCTCCAAAGTGTTGGTGTCACAGGAAAAACAGGTGCTGCACTGCTTGAGCGGGCCACGCACACAGTGATCCACATAGCCCTGGTGGGTGCGGCAGAACCGGCGAGCCCGCATCGCGGTTTCGTGCGCGGCCCACCGGGCCGCGGTCATCGGCCGCACCGGCGCCGCGAGGTCCAGCCGGTAGAGCGCCGCCCACCGGCGCCCGCGCTTCCACTTGATCTGCGCCACCGGACCGTGCCCGCCCGGCCGCATCCCGGCCGCCCGCAATTGCCGTCTGGTCGCCAACCCCGACGGGGCACCGTGGAAACCGAATGTCGGCAACCCGTCCTCACGACGCGCCAACACCTGACGGCCGTCCCACAGCTGCACCACAGCGAGCCGCGTACGGGCCGTCATCACGACACCCGACCCGCGACCGGGTCACCGTCCACCGCGGCAAGTAACTGCCACGCGTTGATGGTCACCGGGCCGTAGTCGTCCACGACCACCCCGGCCTCGTCGGCCAGCACCCGCAGGTTCTTCGGCGTCAAGCGACCCCACACGGTGACGTGGATCGGATCAACGCCGGGAACCGACTCCCGCCACGCCGCACTGATCCGCGTGTAGTCGTGGTGAGCATTGTGGACGATCACGACCCGAGCCCGTTGCGCCACCGCCCACCGCGCCACCAGGAGCACCTGGTCATCGTGTGCGGTCACCTGAAATTTGATCGTGGCGCCCAACTCGTCGCGGCCGACCAGGATGCTGCACACGTCGAGCGAGTCGATCCGCTCAGGCAGCAGCTGCGACGCCAACTCCAACAGCCGCACGTTCGGAAGAAGCCGCATCACGCACCCACCCCGACCGCGTCGAGCATCGCCAGAACCGGCGCCAACACCCGGTTCAGCTCCCCGCACAGCCCCGCCACGGCGGCTTTGGCCACCGCCACGTCCGCAACCGCATCGCGGTAGACCGGCGCGGGCAGCGCCACGTCGGACAACGGCACCCGGACGGTCAGGGTCGGCAGCAGGGTCAGGCGGTCGTTGTCGTCGGGTTGCACCCACGACCTGCGCGACCCGATCCCCTCCCGCCGCCACCCCGCCGTTCGCGCCGCGGTCGTGACCCGGCCCGGAAGCGCCGACACCAGCGACACCACCACTGCCGCCCGGCCCTCCTCGTCCCAGTGCGCGACGACATCGAGCACCCGCGAGTCGGTCCGGACGTAGCCGGGGGACATGATCGGAGGAAGTGCGACCAGCAACGCCGCCACCGCGAACTCGACCGGGTCCGTCGTGGGCGTGTCGTCGTAGTCCAGGAACCGCTTGGTGTTCAGGCCCAGGTACACCTCGAACCGCGAGTGCCCGTTGCTCGCACTGTCCCGGTCCTGCCGGTCTTCCCACACGAACGCCGGGGCGGTGTTGGTGGCCATCACGCCACCGCCTGCTCAGCCACCACGTCACGGTCGGCCGCGGCGTTACGGGCACGGATCAGGTCCTGGCGCTCCTCCGCGGTCTTGCCACCGCGAACGCCCCACTGCTCACCGATCCCGAACGCCAACTCCTCGGCCAGGCACGCCGCCACGAACGGGCACTCCGCACAGACCGCCTTCGCCGTGCGCTCACGAAACCTGCGCTCCCTGGGCGTTTCCCGCAGCTGCGACTCCTTGTCGCAGTCCGGGCCGAACCACAGGTCGAAAGCAGTACCGACGCACATGGGCAGGTCGTCCTCGCGCCCACTGAGTTTGTTGTGGACCAGCATCAGGCCACCTCGGGCAGTGTCGGGACAGAGGCGAGGGCAGCCTGCTGGCAGGTGGTGACGTACTCCTGGATGGCGTCTTCCGGGACGCGCAACGCGCCTTTGCCGGTGCCGACTTTCAACGCCCTCAGGGCGCCGGACTCGATCGCCCGGTAGATCGTCGCGACCGAGACGTCCAGCATCTTGGCCACCGCCTTGACCCGATACATCTGCGTCAACTGCTGGTTCATCCGTTGCTCCTAGCTAGTTCGGAGAGCCCTGAGAGACGAGCGACTAGTGCTAGTGCTGATATTAGGACTGAAACTAGCAACGTCAAGAGGTAGGGCTCTGCCCCGACCGCGCGGTTCGCTGGTGAACCGCTAGCGTTAGTACTGAAATCAGCAGCTCAGGGAGGCTTTATGTCGAAGGACTGGGACGCCGTCTCGGCGGCCATCACCACCCGAATGGCCGAACTCG
>JBDSAJ010000457.1:0-3717 GCA_039922235.1 Umezawaea sp. | reverse complement strand
GCCGTCGGGGCTGCCGTCGTCGACCATGAGCGCGTGCACCTCGGGCAGGGCGGCGTGCAGCCGCTTGACGATCGTCCCGATGTTGTCCCGCTCGTTGTAGGTCGGGATCACCACCAGCACCGGCCCGAGCTCGTGGTCAGGCTGCGCCTGCTGGTCCGCCATCCGTGTCCTCCTCGCCGGGGCCCACCTCGGGCTCCGGACGCGCTGCTCGTCGTTTCTGGGTCAGGCTGAACGCCACGGCCAGGAGGCCCAGGGCGGACATCACCCACTCGGGCCAAGCACCAAGCCGAGTCGCAAGCGTAGTCTGCCCGCGCAGCGGCAACCTCTCGACCAGGGCCGCGGGGACGAACATTCCGGTCTTCTGGGTGACGGAACCGTCGGGCTGGACCATGGCGCTCACGCCGCTGGTGGCGGCCACGACCACCGCGCGGCCGTGTTCGACCGCGCGGACGCGGGACATGGAAAGCTGCTGGTAGGTCATCTCGGTGTAGCCGAACGTGGCGTTGTTCGTGGGGATGGCGATGAGGTTCGCGCCGGTCTGCACGTTCTCCCGGACGATCTCGTCGAACGCGACCTCGTAGCACGTGTCCAGCGACACCTTCGCCGGTCCCATGACGAACCCGTCCGGGTCGGTGCCGGGCTGGAAGTTGTTGGCGCGGTCGACCAGCTTGGTGAAGATCCGGAAGAACGACCGGTAGGGCATCGTCTCGCCGAACGGCTGGAGCTTGCGCTTGGTGTAGCTGTCGATCGGGCCGCGCTCCGGGTCCCACAGGACCACGGTGTTGCGCGGCAGGCCGTCCTCGCCGAGCACGACCGCGCCGACCGCGATGGGCGCGCCGATGGTCTCGGCGGCGAGCTGGATGCGCTGGGCGGCGTCGGCGTTGCGGAACGGGTCGATGTCGGAGGAGTTCTCCGGCCAGATGACCAGGTCCGGTTTGGGCTGCTTGCCGTCGCGGACGTCCTGTGCGAGTTCCAGGGTGCGCTTGACGTGGTTGTCGAGCACCGCGCGGCGCTGGGAGTTGAAGTCCAGCCCGGCCCTGGGGACGTTGCCCTGGATGGCGGCCACGACGGCCGTGCCCTCGCTGGCGTCGGTGCCGACGAGCCCGTTCGCCGCCAGGCCCGCGGCGAGGGGGACGACCACCAGCAGCGCGGGCACGACCGGCCGCGAGCGGAGGTTCCGCACGACCGCGGCCAGGCCGAAGCCGGTCAGCGCGACGGCGAACCCGATCAGCGGGGCGCCGCCGACGGCGGCCAGTGGCAGGTACCAGCCCTCCGGCTGGCCGAACGCGATCTTGCCCCACGGGAACCCGCCGAACGGGAACACGCCGCGCAGCAGTTCGTCGGCCACCCACAGCAGCGCCGCCCAGAGTGGCGCCAGCGGCAGTTTCGACACCACCGCCATGGCTGCGGTACCCAGGCCGATCAGGGCGGCGCAGGTGAGGCTCAGGGGCAGCCACGCGATCGGGCCGACGAACTCGCCGGTCCACGCGAGCAGCGGTGTGAGGAAGCCCAGCCCGAACAGGACGCCGTAGCCGAAGCCCGCCCGCGCGCGGCGGCCGTGCAGGACCCAGCCGAGCAGTGCGAAGCCGATCGGGGCGAGCCACCACACCGTGCGCGGCGGGAAGCTCAGGTAGACGAGCACGCCTCCACCCGCGGAGAGGAGCATCCTGAGCAGGAGGCCGCGCATGTCGCGCGGGGGGCGGCTGGGGGTTGTCTCGGCGACGGTCATGTCCGACGCCACGGGGGTTGCGACCACCCGGTGAGCCTACGAGTCCGAGGTCACGGCCCGGTGTGGGCGGGCGGTGTCCTCTTCCGCGGTCCTACCCCGAAGTAGGAATTCAGGGATGTCACCGATGCAAACACCCCAAAACGCGGGCACTGTTGAGTCATGACATCAACGTTGACGCGACCGCAGCACAAGAAGGTCATCGCCGGCGTGTGCGCCGGCCTCGCCGACCGGTTCGGCATGAAGCCGAACACGATGCGGCTCATCTTCCTCCTGTCGTGCCTGCTCCCCGGCCCGCAGTTCGTCGTCTACCTGGTCCTGTGGGTCATGATGCCGAAGGCCGCTTACTGACCGTCTGGGTGCTCGTCGGGTCCGCGCCGCCGAGCACCTGGTCTCAACCGTCCAGTGGCCGTGCCAGCTGCAGCGACGCGGGCAGGTAGCCGTGTGCCTGGTAGAACCTGATCGCCGCGGTGTTCGACGCGAAGGCGTGCACGGTCGCCTCGGTGACCCCGCGCGACCGCGCCCACGCCACGAACGCGGCGTTCAGCTCACCGCCGACACCGGTGCCGCGCTGGTCCTCCGCCACCCGCACGCTCTCCAACTCCGCGCCGACCACCGAGGGCCGGGTCGGGTTCGGGCCCTTCAGGCGGCCGAGCAGGTGGCCGACCACGCTGTCGTCGACCACGGCCACCAGTACCAGCACGTCCGGGTCGGCTATGGCCTTGCCGTAGTAGTCGTGGCCTTCCCGAACGGGCCACGTGGTGTCCATGTGCGGGTCGCGGGCGCCGCCGTCCTCGGCGAACAGCGCGATGGCCGACGCGACGACGTCGTCGAGGTCGGCGGGCGTGGCTTCGCGGACGGTCATGACGCCTCCCCGTGGTACTGGTCGGCGAGCGCCGCGCGGACGATCTCGCCCGCTTCCTCCGCCGACAGGCCCACCTCGTGGGCGGTGGCGGCGTACGAGCGGGCGGCCCGCAGGACGCGTTCACGGCCGCGCTCCCCCGCCGCGCTGACCACGGTGCCTGCGCGGCCCCTCGTCTCGATCAGGCCCGCTTCCTCCAGTTCGCGGTAGGCGCGGGCGACCGTGTTGACCGCGAGTCCCAGGTCCGCGGCGAGCGCGCGGACCGTGGGCAGACGAGCGCCGACGGCCAGCTCGCGGTTCGCGATCCGCAGGGCGAACCCCGCTCGCACCTGCTCGAACGGGGGGACCTGGGACTCCGGGTCGATGCTGATCACCCGGTGATCCTGGCAGCTACCCCAGCAGCTTGGCCACGTTGGTCTTGTCCGCGCCGAGGTCCACGTACACCGCGGCCCACTTCTTGTCGGCGTCGCTGGGGCCCGCCCCGTCGCAGAAGGCCTTCTTGCCGTGCGCGGTGTAGTAGCGCAGCACGGGCAGGACCTCGTCGATCGGGCCACCGTCCTCGTTCGTGTAGTTCGCGCTCGGAGGAGCGGGCTGGTGCTTCATGCACGCGACGTCCGCCAGGCCCTCGTCGTCGAACTTGACGCCCGCGGCGGTGGCGCCCTGGGTGCATCCGGCGAGCACCAGAAGGGCCGTGGCGATCAAGAACAGCTTCACGGTGGTTGTCTCCTAACCAATCAATGCGCGGGTGGTGAGACCGAGTCCGACGACGAGCACCAGGGCAGCGGTGCTGAACGGGGTGAACTCGGACAGCTTGCGGAGTCGTGCGGTGACCGCGAGGTTCTCCACGCGGTCGCGAACCTTGATCAACAGCAGGCCGGCGAGGGTGAGCATCGTCGCCATGCCCGCGCCGTAGGCGAACACGAGGACGACGCCGAACCAGGTGCGACCCAGCGCGACCGCGCCGAGCAGCACGATCA
Organism: Umezawaea sp.; assembly: GCA_039922235.1. Lineage (GTDB taxonomy): Bacteria > Actinomycetota > Actinomycetes > Mycobacteriales > Pseudonocardiaceae > Umezawaea. The sequence continues at coordinate 152 of JBDSAJ010000457.1, read as the reverse complement.
GCGCTGACGGGCTGGGCACGAGGCCGCCCGCCACACCCATGCCGATCAGGCTGGCCCGGCCGTAGCGCGGGCCGTGCGAGTGGCCGTGCCCATGACCGTGGCCATGTCCGTGACCGTGCCCATGTCCGTGACCGGTCTCCTCGGTGACACCC
>JBDSAJ010000456.1:0-15698 GCA_039922235.1 Umezawaea sp. | reverse complement strand
ACGCGAACGTGCCCGCCTTCACCACGCCCGCCGAATGGCGGCCGCACGTGCACGTGCGGCGCGGCGGCAGGGTGCGGAGCGACTCGGTGGTCGCGGCGGGCGCGGTGGAGGAGGTGCGGGCAACCCTGGCCGAACGGCTGTCGACGGTGGAGACCGTGCTGGCCGACCCCGCGAGCGACCAGGAGTTGGTCGCCGCGGCCCGCGCCCACCTGGCCGGTGAAACGGCACCGCTGGGCGCGGCGGTGCTGGCAGTGCTGCTGGGATCCGAGCCCCTGCTGGCCGACGCCTGGGTGGTGGAGCACGGGCTGTCGTTCGCCGCGTGCGCGGCCGTCGAGACGCACTGCGTCGAGGTGCACCAGAACGACTACGGGAAGGTGCCGCCCCATCTGCGGCGCATACCGCTGGAGCACCGCTTCGACACGGGGAGCGTGCGGCGCGTGCGGTCCTTGCTCGCGGTGGCCTCCGATGAGGAGCACGATGCGGCCATGGCAGCGGTGGGGGAGTGCCGCACCGACCTCCGCTCGATGCTGGCCGCCACGTACCTGTTCCCCGGCAGGCAGGACTGGGTCGACGAGGCGTTCGACGAGATCGAGCGGACGAGAATCCCCTCGTACCTGCGCGGACTGACGTACTGGTTGCTGGCGTACTCGTTGAGCACGGTCGCCCAGCTGAACCGGGGTCTTGCCGTCGGCGGGATGGAGCGGTACCTGAGCAACAAGGGCGTGATGTTCACCGTGGTCGACGGCATCGGCCCCGATGTCGTGCCGGTGCTCGCGTCGATCCTGGACCAGGACCTGGAAGGCGACTTCCGGGACCTGATCCTGGAGACGCTGGCCGAGTTCCCGACCGCCGAGGCGTTCGACGGGCTGCTGGTCCGGCTCAAGGTCAAACGGGCGCAGCGCACCGTGCTCGACATGGCCCGCCGCTACCCGGTGGTGGCGCTGGAGCGGTTCGTCGCGGCCAAGGCACCCCAGGCCAAACCGCTGCTGGAGCGCCACCTCAAGAGCTACCCCGAACTGGTCGACCGCGTCGACCTGCCCGAGGGCGTGCGGGCGTTCGTCGAGGAGATGCGCGCGGCGAGGGCGGGCGTCGAGGACGCGCCGGTGGACGCGCTGCCCGCGATCCTGGTGGATCCGCCGTGGGTGGTGAAGGACAAACCCAAGCCGGTGGTGCTCAAGGGTCTCACCGCGCCGGACTACCGGGCGGTCGAGTGGGAACCCGGCGAGCAGGCCGCGTGGGGTGTGCAGTCCTCCAACGCCTTCCGGACGGACGACTGGGGTCCGCTGCTCGACCTTCTCCGCGCCGGGGACATCCATTCCCAACAGAAGGCCGACCTGTTCCTCGGCGGTCCGGTGGACGAACTCCGTCCACTGGTGTCCGAGTGGAAGCAGGGCACCTCGCCCATCGTCTCCTACTACATCAGGAACATCGTCGCCCGCTTCGAGGTCGACGCCATCTCGAACGCGCTGGAACACGCGGTGAAGTTGAGGGGGGACAAGGACGGACTGGTGCTTCCGCTGGTGTCGCTGGAGACAGCGAGGCTGGTGGCGCAGTGGCTGGTGAAGCTGAAGTCCACCCGTGAACTCTGCGTCACGTGGCTGCGCCGCCACCCCCTGCACGGCGCCCGGTTCCTGGTGCCCGACGCGGTGGGGCCGGTGGGTGCGGCGCGCCGAGCCGCGGAGACGGCGCTGCGGGTCATCCCCGAGCAGGCCGCGGAAGCCGCCCGCGAGTACGGGCCCGAGGTGGAGAAGGCGATCGCCGACATGCTCGCGGTGGACGTGGTGCCGGTGAAGGCTCCGACGCTCGGCAAGTGGGTCGACCTGAGCGTGCTGCCCCCGGTGCTGCTGCGCGGGACGAAGCAGGCGTTGCCCGCCGGAGCCGTCGGCCACCTGCTCGCCTTGCTGGCGTTGAGCACCCCGGATGACGGGCACGCTGACGTGCGGTCGGTGCGCGCGGCGTGTGACGAGGCGTCGCTGGCGCGGTTCTCGTGGGAGCTGTTCGAGGTGTGGCGCACCAACGGGATGCCTGCGAAGGACGGCTGGGTGCTCACCGCGCTCGGCCTGCTGGGCGACGACGAGGCAGCCCTCGGGCTGGTGCCGCTGATCCGCGCGTGGCCCGGTGAGGCGCAGCACGCGCGGGCGGTGACCGGGCTCGATGTCCTGGCCGCGATCGGCACCGATGCGGCGCTGGCGGCGTTGAACAGCATCGCGCAGCGGGTGAAGTTCACCGGGATCAAGAACAAGGCGCAGGAGAAGATCAGGGACGTCGCCGCCGGGATGGGGCTGACCGCCGAGGAGTTGGGTGACCGGCTGGTGCCCGACTTCGGCCTGGACGACGCGGCCACGATGACGGTCGACTACGGGTCGCGGCGGTTCACCGTCGGGTTCGACGAGCAGCTCAAGCCGTTCGTGCTCGACGAGTCGGGCAAGCGGCTCAAGGACCTGCCGAAGCCGGGTGCGAAGGACGACGGTGAGCTGGCGCCCGCGGAGCACAAGCGGTTCGCGCAGTTGAAGAAGGACGTGCGGACGATCGCCGGGGACCAGATCATCCGGTTGGAGCGGTCCATGGTGCGGGTGCGCCGGTGGCCCGCGGCGCAGTTCCGGACCCTGTTGGCCGGGCACCCGTTGCTGCGTCACCTGGTCCGGCGGCTGGTGTGGGTGACCGAGGACGGACGCTCGTTCCGACTGGCCGAGGACAACACCCTCGCGGACGTGCACGACGAGATGTTCGACCTGCCTGACGACGCGGTCGTCGGCGTGGCGCACCCGCTGCACCTGGGCGACGCCGTGGCGGCGTGGGGGGAGGTGTTCGCCGACTACGAGATCCTGCAGCCGTTCCCGCAGTTGGGTCGGCCGGTGTACCGGCTCACCGAGGCGGAGCTGTCCTCCAGGGTGCTCGACAGGTTCGCGAACGTCGAGGTGGAGGTCGGCAGGCTGCTCGGGTTGACCAAGGGCGAGTGGGAGCGCGGAGCGCCGATGGACGCGGGTATCGAGCACGAGATCACGCGGCCACTGCCCGGTGGTGGCTCGATCGAGGTGGCCCTGAGTCCGGGGATCGTGGTCGGCGCCCCGGACGAGTTCGGGCCGCAGACCTTGGGCGAGGTCAGGCTGTTCGGCGGCAAGAGCACGTTCGCCGAGGTGGATCCCGTCACGGTGTCGGAACTGCTGGCCGAGCTGACGCCCCTGAAGGGCTGAGGCACTGCGGCGTCCCGGACCGGGTTCCGTACTGCTGGGCGCGTTCTCCGGCCACGGGCTGGGGCCCGTGGCCGGAGAACCGCCTAGTACCCGCCGCCGGTGCACGGCTGATTAAGATCTGCGGATGTCTGAGCGAGGCTCGACCACGAGCCAGGTCCTCCGGTGGTCGCGCCGGGTGATCGCCGTGGTGATCAGTGTCGGCGCGCTGGTGGGTGCGGTACGACTGGTCGCCCCCGCCGCCGTGGGGACAACCGGTGAACCGCCCGGCGTCGTGCGGCAGCTGGACTTCCTGCGCTCGGCCCTCGACGACGGCGCCGGTGAGGAAGCGCAGCGCATGTTCCCCGAGGGCTACTTCTTCCTGCACGCGCTGTACGGCTTGAGCTGGGTCGAGATCGGCATGCGCGCACCGGCGGGCGACCGGTCGACGGCGCTGCGAGAGGCCCGGTATGCGTTGGCGCGCCTGGATTCGCCGTCCGGCCGCGCGCCGTTCAGCGAACAACTCGTGCCGTCGCACGGCGTCTTCTACCGCGGTTGGACCAACTGGCTGCGAGGCGGGGTGCTGAGCCTGCAGCCCGCCGGGCAACGCGATCCGGCCGAGTCCCGCCGCTTCGACGAGGACTCCGCCGCCCTCGGTGCGGCGTTCGACACCTCGGTTTCCCCTTACCTGGCGGCATATCCCGGTCAGGCGTGGCCCGTCGACTCGGTGGTGGCGATGGCGTCACTGCGGCTGCACGACACCCTCGCGCCCCCGAAGTTCGCCGGGACAGCAGAGCGGTGGCTTCGCGAGGTGGGACAGCGACTCGACCCGCGGACGGGGCTCATCCCGCATCGCGTCCACCCCGACACCGGTGCCCCGACCGAAGTGGCCAGGGGAAGTTCGCAGAGCCTCATCCACCGGTTCCTCCCCGAGATCGACCCGGTCTTCGCCGACACGCAGTACCTGCGCTTCCGCGAGCAGTACGTCGCTTCGCCCCTCGGTCTCGGCCCGACCGTCCGGGAGTACCCCCAGGGCATGGACGGACCGGTCGACGTCGACTCCGGCCCGCTCCCGCTGGGGGTGAGCCTGTCGGCGTCCGCGGTCGCCATCGGCGCCGCCCAGGCCCACGGCGACCGCCCGCTCGCCGGCGCGCTGGCCAACTACGCCGAACTGATCGGTCTGCCGATCGACACACCGTGGACGAAGCGCTACGCCTTCGGCCTGGTCCCGATCGGGGACGCGTTCCTGGCGTGGTCGAAGACCGCACGGCCGTGGGTGGTGCCGGAGCCGTCGCCGCCATCGGCGAGCGTCTCGTGGTGGTGGCGGACGCCGTGGGTGCTGCTGCTGGTCGTTCTCGGTGCGGTGCCGTGGTTGCCGGCATTGGTGCGGCGACGGCGCATCGGGCGAGCGGCGCAGTGAGGGAATTCGACGAAGACGGACACGTTCACCCGGATCGCGAGCTGTGGTCTGGATCCTGGCCCACGTGGCGCAGGAGACCGCGCGCCACGTGGCCATCTGGACTTGCTCAGCGAACTCGCGGACGGGCAGACCAGCGAATAGCTGGACGTTCTGGTCGCTGATCCACATCTTCTGCAGCGGCGGGACGTCCTCGCGCAGTGCGGCCTCGGGCTCACGCTTCCACTTCCGCTGCCACCAGGCCACCTTGTTCAGCACGTCGGTGACCAGGACCTCGTCACCGAACAGGCACAGCGTTCGTGCGGCGTCGACACGCACCCGGTGGTTGTCGTCGGTCAGCAGTTCGGCGAGCCGTTGCCGCACCGGGTGATTACGGTACTCGTCGGCCAGACCCGACAGGACGAGGCGCAGTCGGGCCCGGTCAGGCACTTCCGCCTGCGTTGAAGCTCTGCGCTCCCAGCACGTTCAGCAGTGCCAGCGCCTCGGCGTCGCGGGAACCGGGCGGCGCGCTGTAGAGCACGAGGTGTTGGTCGCGGTCCGTGAGCGCGAGCGAGTCGCAGTCGACGGTGATCTCCCCGACGAGCGGGTGCCGGAAGGTCTTCGTGAGCACCTCCGGCGCCTGCACGTCGTGCCGCTCCCAGAGCCGGGCGAAATCCGCGCTGCCGTCGCGCAGTTCCTCGACCAGGCCCGACACCGCGGGGTCTGCCGGGTACCGCGCGAAGGTGGACCGGAGCTGCATGACGACGTGGTGCCGGAACTCCGCGGGGTCGGAGACGCCGTACAGCGCGGGCTCCGGCAGGAGGAACGCGCGGCGCGCGAGGTTGCGGTCCTGCGGGGCGAGTTCGCGGAAGTCCTCCATCAGCGCGGCCGCGAGGTCGTTGCACGCGAGCACCTCGAACGTCGCGGACACGACGAAACCCGCCGTCTGCGGGAGCCGGTCGAGGAGCGCGAGGATGCTCGGCCGGACGTCGCGCGGGTGCCGCCCGGTACGGCTCGGCGCGGTGCCCGCGAGAACGTGGAGGTGGTCGGACTCGGCGGCGGTGAGCCGCAGCGCGCCCGCTATCCCGGCGAGGACCTCGGCCGACGGGCGCGGGGCCCGGCCCTGTTCGAGGCGGACGTAGTACTCGGTGGAGATGTGCGCGAGGACCGCCACCTCCTCACGGCGCAGACCGGATGTCCGGCGGCGCGGCCCGGAGGGAAGGCCGACGTCCTCCGGCCGGAGTCGTTCGCGGCGGTTGCGCAGGAAGGTGCCGAGCTGCTGCTTGTCCACGGCGTGGGCGACCTAGTCCGGTTCGCGGCGGCTGTGCGGAAGGGCGTCGAGCTGCTGCATGTCCATGACCCGAGTATGGCGGTGGGCTGCCGGTGGAGGGTGGTACAGCTTGTGCCTGTCTCCGCTTCGAGGCGGGATCGACGCTGGTGTCATGACGAACAACATCTCCACCACCACCGCCGTTGGCCTGCTGACCGGCAAGGTCGTGCTGATCACCGGTGCCAGCCGCGGTATCGGTGAGGCCGCGGCCCGGCTCTTCGCACGAGAGGGCGCCGCCGTCGTGCTGGCCGCTCGCAGTACTGAGGCACTGGACCGCATTGTCACCGAGATCCGCGCGGACGGCGGCACCGCCGACGCCGTCGCGATGGATCTCGCCGACCGCACCAGCATCCGCGCCGCGATCGACCGGGTCGGAGAGTTGCAAGGACGGCTGGACGGCGCCTTCAACAACGGTGCCGTGGTGCAGCAGCCCGGCCCGCTCGACACGACGAGCGACGAGGCGATCGACGAGCAGTTCGCGGTGAACTTCCGCGGGTACTGGACCGCGATGACCGCTGAAGCGGCTCTCATGCGCCGCCACGGAGGCGGCGCGATCGTGAACACCTCGAGCATCGGCAGCCGCCGGGCGAATCCCGTGCTGCCCGCGTACGGGGCCATGAAGCGCGCGCTCAACAGCCTCACCGAAAGCGCGGCCGTGACGTGGGCGGGGGAGGGGATCCGGGTGAACGGCATCACCCCCGGCGGCACCGCGACCGCCATGATCGACCAGTGGGAAGCGGCAACTCCCGGCGTGACCGCCCGGATCACCGCGATGAGCCCGGTCGGCCGGATGGCTGAACCCCACGAGGTCGCCGAGGTGGCGGCGTGGCTGCTGAGCGACCGGGCGTCGATGGTGAACGGTGCGATCGTGCCGGTCGACGGCGGCGCGGGCGCCTGACGAAGACCGAGCGCGGGCCCGGCACGGCATCTCGCCGTCCGGGCCGCGCTACCGCCAGGGCACCTGGCCTGGATGAACCCCCCCGGCCCGCCAGTTGGCGTGCGGCGCCCTCCGGGTTGAACGGATCGCGGAATCACCCCCGTGGTCGGCCACGGCAGCAGCGGCTGCCGGGATGAAGAGGACGGGCACTTCAAGCGGCTGACCTGCCAGAAGAGGCCGTTCGCCGGCTCGTGCGCCAACAGCTGTCAGCTGTGAACGGTGATTGTTGACGCCAGTGTGGGCCGAGCCTATGTTAACGCTCACATTTCGGGCGAGGGGCAGGCGCATGACGGACGGGTTCACACGGCGGGGTTTCCTCAGGGCGACTTCCTTGGCCGCGGCCGTGCCCCTGCTCGGCGTGCAGGGAGGTGAGGCACTGGCGGCGGCGAACGCTCCGGCAGCCGTTGCTCCGGGCGGTCTGGTCCCGTTCGAGCTGTCCCAGGTGGCGCTGGCCGAGGGCGTGTTCTCGAAGAAGCGCGACCTCGTGCTGGCGTACGGGCGTGGCTACGACGTCAACCGGCTGCTCCAGGTGTTCCGCGCCAACGCGGGCCTGGACACGGTGGGCGCCATCGCACCTGGCGGTTGGGAAGGTCTGGACGGCGAGGCGAACGGCAACCTCCGCGGCCACTACACCGGGCACTTCCTGTCGATGCTGGCCCAGGCGTACGGCAGCACCGGCGACACCGCCTACCTGGAGAAGATCCGCACGATGCTGGGCGCGCTCACCGAGTGCCGGGCGGCGTTGCGCGGCGATCCGCAGGTGCTGAGCGTGCCGGGGAAGTCCGGCCGGGCGGTGGAACAGGTGCGTGGGTCGTACAAGTTCGTCGACCTGCCCGTCGAACCGCTGCCCGCGATGTTCACGTTCACAGCGTGGGTCCGGCCGTCGCACGACGCGAACTGGACGCGGATCTTCGACTTCGGCAACGACACCACCCGCTACCTGTACCTGGCCGCCCGCAACGGCAGCGGCGTGCCCCGCTTCGCCATCACGACGAACGGTCCCGGCGGGGAGCAGGCCATCAACGGCAGCGCACCGCTGCCGTTGAACGAGTGGAGCCACGTCGCGGTGACGATCGCGGGCACCACCGGCACGCTCTACGTCAACGGCGCGCAGGTCGGCACGAACACGTCGATGTCGCTGAACCCGGCCGCACTCGGCACGTTGGCGCAGCACTGGCTCGGGCGGTCCCACTTCGGTGGCGATCCGGTGTTCGCGGGCGCGCTCGACGACGTGAACCTGTTCTCCCGCGCACTGAGCGCGGCCGAGATCACCACGTCCCTCAAGGGGGATCTGGCTTCCTACGCGTTCGACGAGACGACCGGCGGGACGTTCGCCGACGCGTCCGGCCGCGGGCGGCACGCGACGTTGCGCCGCACCTGGGGCGGCCCCAGTCATCCGGGTTTCCTCGCCGCGTACTCGGAAACGCAGTTCATCACGCTGGAAACGATGACGCGCCCGGACTACCAGGTCGTGTGGGCGCCGTACTACACCGCGCACAAGATCCTCAAGGGTCTCGTCGACGCGTACCGCAACACCAAGGACGCGCGGGCGCTGGACCTCGCGGACGGCCTGTGCGACTGGATGTACTCGCGGCTGGGCAAGCTGTCCGCCGAGGTGCGCCAGCGGATGTGGGGCATCTTCTCGAGCGGTGAGTACGGCGGCATCGTCGAGGCGATCATCGACCTGCACTCGATCACCGGCAAGCACCTGGAGCTGGCCCGGCTGTTCGACCTCGACTCGTTGATCACCGCGTGCGCCGAGAACCGGGACGTGCTCGACGGTCTGCACGCCAACCAGCACATCCCGATCTTCACCGGTCTCCTCCGGCTGTACGAGGCCACCGGCGAGCAGCGGTACTGGCTGGCGGCGAAGAACTTCTGGGGCATGGTCGTGCCGCCGCGGATGTTCGGCATCGGCGGCACCAGCACCGCCGAGTTCTGGAAGCCGCGCGGTGTCGTGGCAGGCGCGTTGAGCGACACGACGGCCGAGACCTGCTGCGCGCACAACATGCTGAAGCTCAGCAGGCAGCTGTTCCTGCACGAGCAGTCGCCGAAGTACTTCGACTACTACGAACGCGCGCTCTACAACCAGGTCCTCGGGTCCAAACAGGACCGCGCCGACGCCGAGCTGCCGTTGATGACGTACTTCATCGGCCTCACGCCCGGTGCCGTCCGCGACTTCACGCCGAAGCAGGGCACGACGTGCTGTGAGGGCACCGGCATGGAGAGCGCGACGAAGTACCAGGACTCGGTGTACCTCCGCGCGGCCGACGACTCGCGGCTGTACGTGAACCTCTACAGCCCGTCCGTGCTGAAGTGGGCGGCGAAGGGCGTCACCGTCACCCAGACCACCGGCTTCCCGGTCGAGCAGGGCACCACCCTGCGGATCAGTGGCCGGGCGCGGTTCGACCTGTTGCTGCGGGTACCGGCGTGGGCCGGGGAGTTCACCGTGACGGTCAACGGCGAGAAGCAGCGGGTGAACGCCCTGCCCGGCACCTACGTGACGTTGTCCCGATCGTGGCGCAACGGGGACGTCGTGCGCGTGCGCATGCCGTTCGCGTTGCGGGCGGAGCGGACACCGGACCAGCCCCTCGTGCAATCGCTGATGTACGGCCCGATCAACCTGGTGGCGCGCGACGCACGGAGTGAGTTCCTGGAATTCGCCCTGCTTGGCCGCGCCGCGCTGTCCGGGGACCTGGCGGGGAACCTCGTGCCGATCGCGGGCAGTCCGCTGCACTTCCGGCTGGGCGAGGTCGAACTGGCGCCGTTCTTCGAGGGCACCGAGCACGCCTTCCACTCGTACTTCCGCCGCGCGGAGCCGAAAATCATGTTCTCGGGCGTCGACTCCGGCGTCGCGAACCCCGTGCGCGCGGACGGATCCACGTTCCTCGACGAGGTGTGGGTGGCCGCGCCGTTCTCCGCCAGGAACGTGTTCGTGGACCGGGTGAGCGCCGTGGCGCGGCGATGGGTGAGCGAGGGCCTGATGTCCGTCGCCGACCACGACCGGGTGATCCGCACGGCCCGCAACTCGCCGATCCGGTGATCCGCGGGTCCTGGACCAGCCCGTCGAGGACTCCGTCCAACCCTCACGCGAACTGGTCCGTGGAGATGTAGGGCCGAGATTCACGTGGGCGCGCCACCCGCCGCGCGGCGGAACCTCGTCGCGAGGCGGTCGAACGCCACCGCGAGCTCGTCTCCGTCGACCACCTCGATGTCGACGTCGAACTGCGCCATCCACAGCGCGAGCCGGTCCGGGTCGTCGGAACCCAGCTCGACCTGGCACGTGGACTCGTCGACCACCTCGATGTCGACCGGGATGTGGATCTTCGCGGCGACCTTGGCGGCGGGAGCGTGCACGAGTACGCGGGCGCGGTACTTCCAGGCCCCCTTGCTGATGCGTCCGACGACGTACTCGACGACACTGTCCCCTGGGATCACGCGCGGCCGGAACCGCGCACCCGTCGGTGCGTGCGGAACCATGCGGTCGACCCGGAAGACCCGCCAGTCGTCACGGTCGAGGTCCCAGGCAAGCAGGTACCAGGCCGCTCCCCAGCTCACCAGCCGTTGCGGTTCGGTGTGGCGCGCCTCTTCCTCGCCTCCAGGCTTCGTGTAGCCGAACCGGAGCCGTTCGTGGCCGCGGATCGCGGCAGCGACCGCGCCGAGCACCGAGAGGTCGAGCGGCGGCCCAGCCCCTGGAACGACGCTCGTCGCCTCGCGCACCGCCTCCACGCGCCGACGCAGGCGCGAGGGCAGCACCTGCTCCAGCTTCGCGAGCGCGGTGAGGGATGTTTCTTCGACTCCGAGCCCTTGGGTCGCGACCGCGCCCAGTCCGACGGCGACGGCGACGGCCTCGTCGTCGTCGAGCAGCAGCGGGGGCATCGCCGTCCCGGCGGCCAGCCGGTACCCGCCCGTGACGCCGGGGCGCGCATCCACGGGGTACCCGAGCGACCGCAGCTTGCCGATGTCGGCGCGCACGGTCCTCGTGCTCACATCGAGCCGGTCGGCGAGTTCGGTGCTCGTCCAGTCGCGCTTGAGCTGGAGCAGCGACAGCAGTTCGAGCAGACGGGCGGAGGTCGCCAACATGTTCTCGATCATGCCGGCAATTGCGGAAGCTGATCTGCCGCATTGTCTGAAAACGTCGACGTCATGAACGAGAACAACGCACTCACGCCGTTCCGCATCGACATCCCGCAGACGGACGTCGACGACCTGCGCAACCGGCTGGCGCACACGCGCTGGCCGATCCCCGTGCCGGGCCGGGACGATCGCACCGACTTCAGCCGCGGAATCCCGCTGGTGTACCTGGAGGAACTCGCCGAGTACTGGCTCGACGGATTCGACTGGCGTGCGCAGGAGGAGGAGCTCAACGAGCACCAACAGGTCACGACGGTCGTCAACGGCCAGACGTTCCACGTCGTCCACGCTCGATCGGCGAACCCGGAGGCCACCCCGCTGGTCCTGAACCACGGCTGGCCGGGATCGTTCGTCGAGTACCAGAGACTCATCCCGCTGCTGACCGACGAGTTCCACGTGGTCATCCCGTCGCTGCCCGGCTTCGGGTTCTCCACACCGCTGTCAGGGACCGGCTGGGAGCTGGCGCGGACGACGGAGGCCTACGCCGAGATCATGACGCGTCTCGGCTACGAGAGGTTCGTGGCCCACGGCACCGACATCGGTGCGGGCACCACCAGCCGCCTCGCGGCGAGCTACCCCGAGCGCGTCATCGGCACGCACATCGGCTGCGACCCCCGGTTGCTCGGGTTGCTCGGCGACAAGTTCCCCTTCCCCGAGGGCCTGTCCGATGACGAGGTCGCCCAAATCGAGGCGGTGCGCACCGAGGATGCGGCCGACCGCGGGTATCTCCTGATGCAGGACCACCGTCCAGACACGATCGGCGCGGCGCTCACCGACTCGCCGGTCGGTCAGCTCGCGTGGATCGCCGAGAAGTTCAAGACCAAGGCAGGCGGCACCTGCCGGACGCCGGACGAGTCGGTCGACCGCGACCAGCTCCTCACCAACATCAGCCTGTACTGGTTCACCCGCAGCGGCGCGTCGAGCGCGCAGTTCTACTACGAGTCCGAGCACTCCGGACTCGACTTGGTCATGGGCTCCGGCGTGCCGTCCGGGTGGGCGGTGTTCGACACCCATCCGCTCGTGCGCCGCGCGATGGACCCGTGGAAGGCGATCGGCCACTGGAGCGAGTTCACCGAGGGCGGTCACTTCCCCGCGATGGAGGAGCCGAAGCTGCTCGCGGACGACATCCGCAGCTTCTTCCGCGGCATTTCCTGATCCCCGCGTCACAGCAGGCGGGTCACGAAGACTCTGGGCCCCGATTCGTCGACTTGCAAGACCGCTGCGGCCACCTTTGTCCGCCTCACGCAGGCGAAGGCGGCCGCAACGGCACCACGCCGGTGAGATCGTCGCCGGCTACCGGTGGCAGCCAGGTGCTTTCCGGTGGCAGCGGGAGGCGCCGGCGGCCCGCGTCGGTGATCGCGGCTCGGAACGCGGTCGCGGCGGGCGACAGCGGTCGGTGGGGCACTCGGACGATGGCGATCCGGCGTTCGGTGCGGGGTGCGGGGTGCGGGGTGCGGGGTGCGCCGAGCGGCCGGTTGGCAGAGCCGGAAGTCCAGCTCGAAACCGGTGGAGTCGACGAACGAGCCCGCGGTGAAGTCGTCGACCACTGGCGTGAGCACGCCGTCGTTGCGCACCGCGAGCGGGCTCGCCCGCAGGACGACACCGCCCGCCGGGGTCGTCAGGTCCGCCACTTGCCGGATCGCGTAGGTGCGGTCGAGCGGGAACGGGTCGGTGCCTGCCGCGGGCGCGTTGGGGTCGCCCGCGGCCAGTTCGATGATCAGGTGGTCTCCCGGCTGGCCGCGATCGGCTACCACGGCCGCGGTGTTCGGGTAGGCCCTGGTCACGGTCCGGCGCGCGGTCTGCCGGTTGACGGTGGCGGTGACCTCGAACGCGGTCGTCGGGATCGTGCCGCCGCGCAGGTCTATGCGAGCCGCGTACCGGATGGCCACCGCGGTAACGCGCCAGCCGCCGCTCGGCGTCACGGTGGTGAGGAGGTCGGCGCGGACGACCGGGTTGCGCTCGGATGCCGCTGCCCGGCCCGTGGCCGACGCCGTCGCGGTGCTCACGGCCGGAGCGGCGACCACGCCCGCGGCCAAGGCGAGCGCGGTGCGCCTGCTGATCCTTCCCATGGACCCTCATCTCGTCGTCGAGCGATGGTGTGGCCCTGAGTGTGCGGCCGGGCACTGTGCGTGGTCCAACAGCAATGTCCGATGCATTGATGCTCCGCGCGCATTGATCCGGCTGCCGTGAGTCCGCAGGCGTGCCCGTGGCACAGGCGACCTTCGCGATGCCGTTCAGCGGCTGCGGCCGATCGGATCTACGTTGGTGAATGTGAGCAATCCTCGTAACGGTGCGAGGTCCTCGATCGATACGCACCGGATGTGCGTGTCCTACCGGTTCAGCCTTGAGCTGCACGACCCGCGGGCAACCGTGAGACAGGTGGAATGGGGATGCTCGAAGAATCGGCGATGCCCGACGCGGCGGTGTTCACCACGGACGTCGTTCGCGGAGTGCCGGTGGTGCACTGCTCCGGCGAGGTTGACATGACCACCGCCCCGGCCATGGGTGACGCGGTAGACCTGCTGCTGGACCAGCGTCCCCCGGCATTGGTCATCGACCTGGGGTCGGTGCGGTTCCTGAGCTCGGCCGGTCTCGCGGTCCTGGTGGCCACCGCCCAGACAGCCGGGCGGGCGGGCGTGGTACTGGCGGTGGCGGCCGCCACGCGCGCCGTGCTGCGCGCACTGGAGGTGAGCGGCGTGGGCACGATACTGACCCTGTGCGCGACGGTGGACGAGGCAGTGGACAGGGCAGCGCTGATACCCCCGACCGGCGCCTGGCCGGAAACCCAAGCCGACCCCGTGTAGGCCATCGGGGCCGGCTCTTGGCTGTCGTCTGACCGTGAGTTGGCTCATGGGCAATCGTTCGCGCTGTGTTGTGGGTAGTGTCGGCATCGACGCACGCCGATGTGCGTTGTTGCTCTTGAACGACGCTCTGGGATGCTTGGCACATGCCTACCCTCCCAGCGGTGTTCGCCGAGGACGTCGTGGATCAGCCGGCTCGGACTCAGTTCGAGGTGTTCCTCGACGAGCATCGCGGCGCGCTCAACCGCTGCTTGGACGGGCTGACCGAGGAGCAGGTGCGCCGATCGCTGGTGCCCTCCCGGACCACGCTGCTGGGCTTGGTGAAGCATGCGATCTTCGTTGAGAAGGTCTGGTTCGACGAAGCCGTCACCTGCCGCTCTCGCGCCGAGATCGGCATCCCCATGACACCGGACGAGTCGTTCATCCTCAACGACGACGACACCATCGCCACCGTCCAGCGAGCGCACATCGCCGCCTGCGAGGCATCTCGCCACGCGACGTCGTCCTTGGCGCTGGACGACCTGGTCCACGGCAACCGGCGGGGCCCGCTCCCGTTGCACTGGGTGTACCTCCAGGTGCTGCGCGAACTCGCTCAGCACTGCGGACACGCGGACATCCTGCGCGAGCAGCTCATCAAGGAGTAGCGCCGCCTACCCGTCGAGCTTGCACAGCGGCCCTTCGATGACCTGGCCGTCCCGCAGCGTCGCCCGGATCAGGTTGCTCGCCACCGGTTGCCCTCCTGGTTCGACGGATCTGCCGCACATCTCGCCACTGTCGATCTTCACCGCGAACGTGCCGTCGTGCAGGAGCGCGGACGCCACCACGGTGCCCTCCCGCACCACTGACACCGCGACCACGTCGTCGGTGGCGATCCCGAATTGGATGCTCCCTCCGCTGGGGATGTTCCAGGCATTGAAGCCGTCGAACGGGCGCGCGGCGGTGAGGTTGGCGTAGTTGTGCCTGCTACGGCCCTCCAGGTCGGCGGTGTCGGGACCCGTGATGCCGCCGGTAGCGCGACCGGAGACCAGGCACACCGCCGCGGCCTTGTCGGTGCGGATGACCAGGCCCTCCGACCACTGGAAGCCGTCGTCGTCGAGGTCGATCTTGACGGCCGGTCGCCAGCTCTCCGGGTCGGGCACCTCGACGCCGGAGGCGATGGTGGCGTTCACGCAGTCCTGGGTGAGCCGCACGTCAGCCGGGTCGGCCGCGGGGAGCACGCGGTCCGGCGCGCCTGCCGGGCCGAACACCAGCACGCCACCGGCGAGCACCCCCACCGCTACCGCCGCGGCCGACAGCGGCAGGACGAGCGATCGGCGACGCCTGCCGGCCAGCGTGGCCGCGACCTGGGGCTTGAGCCGGTTCCACAGGTACTCCCGCAGGTCGTCGGGCATCGGACGGTTGGCGGGCACTTCGACGTCGTCCATCACCGCTCCTCGGTGGTCACAGGGTTCAGGGTGGTATCGCGCAGCAGGCCACGCAGCCGGCCGCGGGCACGGGACAGCCGGGAGCGGACGCTCGGTTCGGCCACGCCGAGCACCGCCGCGGCCGCCGCAGTGGACAGCTCACCCATCAGGCACAGTTCGACGGCCTCCCGTTCGGCCTTGGGCAGCGTGGCGACGGCGTCGAGCACCTCGCGCAACCGGTGGTCCGCGTCGACCTTGCCCGCCACGTCGTCCGCGTGGTCCCGCACCGTCCCACCCAGCGGCAGGCGTGCCAGCGCCGCGGCGAACCGTCCTCGCCCACGGTGTTCCCGACGGGCCAGGTTGCCGGTCACGGCGAGCAGCCAGGGCCGTGCGCTGCGGTTGACCAGCGTGAATTCGCCCAGCCTGCGGCACGCGGTGAGGAACGCCATCGACGTGAGGTCCTCCGCCACCGACCACGAGCCGGTCAACCGGTAGGCGTAGTTCCACACCGCGCCCGAGTGCCTGCG
>JBDSAJ010000455.1:0-17542 GCA_039922235.1 Umezawaea sp. | reverse complement strand
AGCCGCCGCCCGCCGAGGAGTCGCCGACCGGGGCCGACCCGCTCGCATCCCCGTGGCTGTTCTCGGCCCGCGACGAAACCGGTGTGCGGCACCAGGCCCGCGCCCTCGCGGACCTGCTCGACCGCCGCCCGGAGACCCCGACCGCGGACGTGGGCTACTCGCTCGCGGTGGGCCGCGACTCCTTCGAACACCGGGTCGCGGTGTCCGCCGACGACCCCGAGCGGCTCCGGGCGGCGCTGCGGGCGGTCGCGGACGGCACCGCGCACCCCGACGTCGTCCGCGGCCGGGCCGACCAGTCGGCCCGGCTCGCGTTCCTGTTCACCGGGCAGGGCGCTCAGCGCGTCCACCAGGGACGACGGCTCGCCAGCCGGTACCCCGTCTTCCGCGCGGCCTACGAGGAGGTCCTCGACCTGTTCGGCGCTCCGCTGAGCGACGTGGTCGACGGCCGGGGCGAGCCGGACCTGCTGCACCGCACCGACTTCGCCCAGCCCGCGATCTTCGCGTTCGAGGTGGCGCTGTTCCGCCTGCTGGAGAACTGGGGCGTCCGGCCGGACCGCCTGGTCGGGCATTCGGTGGGGGAGTTGGCCGCGGCGCACGTCGCCGGGGTGCTGTCGCTGCCGGACGCGGTCCGACTCGTGGCGGCGCGGGGACGCCTCATGGCCGAACTCCCGCCGGGTGGCGCGATGATCGCGCTGGAGGCGTCGGTCGCCGAGGTCGAGCCGCACCTCGACCCGGACCGGGTGGCCATCGCCGCGGTCAACGGGCCGTCGGCGGTGGTGATCTCCGGACCCGACGAGGACGTCACCCGGATCGCGGGCCACTTCGCCCGCACGACCCGGCTGCGGGTCAGCCACGCGTTCCACTCCCCGCTGGTGCGGCCGATGCTGTCGGCCTTCCGCGAGGTGGCCGAAAGCCTGGTGCACCAACGCCCGACGATCCCGATCGTGTCCACTGTGGCCGGTGCGTCCGGCTTCGACGCCGGCCACTGGGTCCGGCACGCCGAGGAGGCCGTGCGCTTCGGCGACGCGCTGACGGCGCTCACCGATGCCGGTGTCACGGCGTTCCTCGAAGTCGGGCCCGACGCCGTGCTCGCCGCTGTGGCCGAGGAGCACGCGCCCGGCGCGACCTGCGTGGCGGCCGTCCACGCGTCCCGCGCCGAGGACACCGGCCTGCTCGCCGCGCTCGCACGCTTGCACGTCCGGGGTGTGCCGGTCGACTGGGCGGCGGTGCACGCGACCAGTGGCGCCCGTCGCTGCGAACTGCCCACCTACCCGTTCCAGCGCACGCGGTACTGGCTCGACGCCCCCACGGAGACCGCCGCGGGTCACCCGTTCCTGTCCGCTCCCGCTCCCGCCGCCGACACGGCGCACGTCCGGCACTCCGGGACGTTCTCCGCGAGCGCCCAGCCGTGGCTAGCCGACCACGCCGTCGGCGGCACGGTGGTCGTGCCCGCGTCGGCGTTCGTGGACCTGGCGCTGACGGCCGCGGGGGAGCGGGGCAGCACGCGGCTGGACGAACTCCTCGTGCTGGCGCCGTTGACGCTCGCCGAGGGCGAGACGCCGGAGGTCCAGGTCGTCGTCGGTGACCTCGCCGACGACCGGTACCCGTTCGACGTGTACGCCCGCACCGACTCGGCGTGGACGAAGCACGTGACCGGCCTGATCGCGCGCACCGGCCGAACGGCCCCGGCGCGGTCGGAGGCGTGGCCGCCACCGGGAGCGCGGCCGGTCGACCTGACCGGCGGCTACGACCGGCTGGCCGAGCGCGGGCTGGGCTACGGCACGGCGTTCCGCGCCGTGACCGCGCTGTGGAGCCGGGACCAGGAGCTGTTCGCCGAGGTGAGCCTGCGCGACGGGATCGGCGGGGCCTTCGCGGTCCACCCCGTGCTGCTGGACGCCGCGCTGCACAGCGGAGCACTCGCATCCGACGGCGAGGGGACGGCACCGGTGCCGTTCGCCTTCACCGGCGTGGAATTGCACGCCACGCGCGCGTCGACCGTCCGGGTCCGGATCGCGCCGAGCGGTCCGGACGCCGTGTCGGTCACGCTGACCGACCACGCCGACCGACCCGTCGTCACGATCGAGTCGCTGGCCACCCGACCGCTCGACGTCGCGACCGCGGCCGACGCGGCGGCGGCTCGGTCCACCTACCGGGTGGACTGGGTTCCGCTGCCACTGCCCGAATCCGGCCTCGGCGGGTGGGCGTTGGCGGGCGAGGACGTGTTCGGGCTCGGCCTGCCCGCCTCGGGAGCGGCCGCGCACGTCGTCCTGCCGGTGCCCCCGCGCCGCGGCCAAGGTCTCGACCCGGCGGTGGTCAACACCGTCCTGGCAGCTCTGCGGGAGTGGCTCGACACGGCCGCCACGCTCGTCGTGGTGACCCGCGACGCCACGGCGGCCGCCCCCGACCTGACGAGCGCGGCGGTGTGGGGCCTGGTGCGGTCCGCCCAGTCGGAGAACCCCCGGCGGATCGTCCTGGTCGACCTGGACGGCTCCGAGGCGTCGTCGGCGGCGCTCACCAGGGCCGTCGCGCTCGCGGAGCCGCAACTCGCCCTGCGCGACGGGCAGGTCCAGGTGCCCAGGCTCGCCCACCTGCGACGTCCCGGCGCGGAGAACCCGCGGCGTCCCCTCGACCCGGCGGGCACGGTGCTCATCACGGGCGGCACCGGCGCGCTCGGCGCGGTGCTCGCGCGACACCTGGTCGTGGCGCACGGCGTGCGGCACCTGGTGCTCGCGAACAGGAGTGGCGGCGGCGAAGACCTCCGCGCCGAACTGGTCGAGCTGGGCGCGGACGTGCGCGTGGTCGCGTGCGACCTCACCGACGGCCCGGCGGTGGAGAAGCTCGTCGTCGACTGCTCACCCGCGCTCACGGCCGTGTTCCACCTGGCCGGGGTGCTCGACGACGGCGTGCTGGGCAGCCTCACACCGGAGCGGATGGACGCCGTGCTGGCCCCGAAGGCCATGGCGGCCTGGGCACTGCACACCGCCACCGAACACCTGGACCTGTCGGCGTTCGTGCTGTACTCGTCGGCGGCCGGGCTGTTCGGCCGACCCGGCCAGGCCAACTACGCGGCGGCCAACGCCTTCCTGGACGCGCTCGCCCAGCACCGCGTGGCGTCGGGGCTGCCCGCCCAGTCGCTGGTGTGGGGCCTGTGGGAGACCGACGGCGGCATGGGGGACCGGGCGCGGCGGGACAACGTCATCGAGGCCATCACCCCGAGGCACGGCTCCCTGCTGCTCGACCGGGCGCTCCGCTCGGCGGAACCGGTGCTGGTGCTGGCTCCGCTCAACCTCGTCGGAGCACGGGACCTGCCGCCGATGTTCGCCGGGATCGTTCCGCGGCAGCCGGTCGCCGTCGAAGCGGTGACCGCCGAGCCGGTGGCGGAATCGCCCGGCGCGTGGCGCACCGCCCTCGCCGTCCTGCCGCCCGCCGAGCGGAAGGCCGCGCTGGCGACCCTGCTCACCGCGGAAATGGCGCTGGTGCTCGGGTACACCGACGCCTCGGCGTTCCCCGAGAACCGGCGGTTCGACGAGGTGGGGTTCGACTCGCTGACCGCCGTCCAGCTCCGCAACCGGGTCAGCTACTTCACCGGTGCGCGGCTGCCCGCCACGATGGTGCTCGACCACCCGACGCTCGACCGGCTGACCACCTACGTGCACGGGGCGCTGGCCGACAGCCTCCCCGCACCCGCGGCGAGCGTTCCGGCCGAGCTGCGGTTCGCCTCGCTCTACCACCGGGTCATCCGCGCCAAGGGCGCCGCCGAGGGCATGGCGATGCGGTTCCTCGCCTCCTACTCGTTGCCCGTGTTCACCGCGGCGGACCGCACCGCCCACGCGGTCCGACCTCGGCGGACCTCCACCGGCGACCAGCGCCCGACCGTGGTGTTCCTGGACAGCTACGTGAGCTTCACCCCCGGCAGCAGCCCTCGACTGGTGAAGGAGTTCGGCTCCGACGTGCACGTGCTGGACCACCCCGGCATGGTCGGCGACCCCGTCGTGCCCGACAGCGTGGGCACCCTCGCGCTCGTGCACGCCGAGGCGATCCGGGAACTGGGGGACGCGTCGGTCGTGCTGGTCGGCCACTGCACCGGCGGTGTGGTGGCGCACGCGGTGGCGACGGCGTTGACCGGCATGGGCGCGGCACCGGCGGGGCTGGTCCTGCTCGACACCCACCTGCCGGAGGACAGCCGGAACGACCAGCGCCAGTCGGCGCTGGTCGCGGAGGCGGCGGACATGTCCGAGGAGTACTTCACCGAGCTGTGCACCGACGCGGTGATCCTCGCGGGCGGGGCGTACGCCCGGCTGTTCGACGAGTGGCGGCCCGACCCGGTGCCGGTGCCCACCGTGCTGGTGCGCGCCGAGGTCCAGTCGGGACCGGTGCCCCGCTGGCCGTTGCCGCACGACGTGATCGATGTGCCCGGCGACCACCTGTCGATGCTCGACCTGCACGCGGACACCACGATGACGGTGGTGCGGGACTGGATGGACGAACTGTCCAGGAAGAGGGGAACGGTATGACGGCCTCGGTCGACGAGGACTTCGACGTCGTGGTGGTCGGCGGGGGACCCGCCGGGGCGACGGCGGCGACGGTGGTGGCCCTGCGGGGACACCGCGTGCTGCTGCTGGAGAAGCACGTCTTCCCGCGCTACCAGATCGGGGAATCCCTGCTGCCGTCGACGGTGCACGGCATCTGCCGCACCCTCGGCGTCGCCGACGAGGTCGCGAACGCGGGCTTCAAGCTCAAGCGCGGCGGCACGTTCCGCTGGGGCACCGAACGCGAGCCGTGGCAGTTCTCGTTCGCGCTGTCACCGCGGCTGCCCGACCCGACCTCGACCGCGTTCCAGGTCGAGCGGAGCCGCTTCGACGAGATCCTGCTCCGCAACGCCGCGCGCAAGGGCGTGGACGTCCGGGAGAACTGCCGGGTCGTCGGTGTCATCGACGAGGACGACCGCGTGCGCGGGGTCCGCTACCTGGACGCGGACGGCGTCGAGCACGTGGTGCGGGCCCGCTACGTCGTGGACGCCTCGGGCAACACCAGCAGGCTGCACGGGCAGGTGGCGGGGGAGCGGGTGTACTCGGAGTTCTTCCGCAACCTCGCGGTCTTCGGCTACTTCGAGGGCGGTGGACGGCTGCCGAAACCCAATGACGGCAACATCTTCTGCGCGGCCTTCGATGAGGGCTGGCTGTGGTACATCCCGCTGCGCGACGACCTCACCAGCGTTGGTGCGGTCGTGGGGCCCGAGCACACGGCGGCGATCCAGCGCGACCCGCGCGGAGCGTGGCGCTCCATGATCGACTCCTGTCCCGAGGTGGCTGAGCTGCTGCGCGGCGTGCCCACGGCGACCACCGCGCCGTACGACGCCGTCCGGGTGCGGAAGGACTACTCGTACTGGAAGAAGGGTTTCTGGAAGCCCGGCATGGTGCTGGTGGGCGACGCGGCGTGCTTCGTCGACCCGGTGCTGTCCTCCGGCGTCCACCTGGCGACCTACGGGGCTCTGCTGGCCGCCCGCTCGATCAACTCGTGCCTCGGCGACGGGCTGGACGAGAAGCGGAGCTTCACCGAGTTCGAGGACCGCTACCGGCGGGAGTACGGCCAGTTCTACGAGTTCCTCATCTCCTTCTACGACATGCAGCAGGACCAGAACTCGTACTTCTGGTCCGCGAAGCGCGTCACCGCCGTGTCCGCGCCCGAAGCGGAGGCGTTCGTCGAACTCGTCGGCGGACTGGTCTCCGGTGACGCCGCGGTCCTGCGACCCGAAGGCCTCGGCGCACGGCTGACCGCGGCCGCGACCGACGTCGGCGACGCCGTGCGGCGACTGTCCACTTCGGACGATCGCCGCAACCCGCTGCTGGAGTCCTCGGTGATCCGCGGCACCTTCCACGAGGGCCGCCAACTCCAGGAGCAGGCGTTGTACGGCGGCAGTCTCGACGAGCCCGCGGCAGGCGCCGTGGAGCCGTCCGCCGACGGACTGGCCTGGACGGTGCGTGGCTGAGGCGGGCGGTGCGGTCGACCACCCGCTCGTCCTCCGGTCAGAACCAGTGCAGGCAGTGCGGGGGGCGTTCGGCGCGGAAGAGGGCGTCAGCGAGGGTGGCCGCACCGGGGCTGTGGGCCCGGATGTGCCCGGCTCGCACGAGCGTGCTCGGTGCGGTGCCGCCGAGGTAGACCGAACCCAGGTCGCGCACGTCCAGGGAGAGGTCGGGCTCCCGGTCCGTCGGGACGCAGTCGGCCTTGCCGTCCCGGACGGTCAGCAGGTAGCGGCCGTGCTCGCCGAGGAACGGGTCGTCGACGTCGAGGACCAGGTCGCCGTCGGTGGACCAGCCGCGCGCGGTCAGCGCACGCGGGATGTCCAGCAGCCGCACCCAGAGCCAGTCGGTGTCGTCGCCCACCTCGCCCGCGCGGAAGTCGGCGAGCTGCCAGCGCAGCGGGTGCTCGGGCGGGAACTGCTTGAACACGACCTGGGTGACCAGGTCGTGTGCGAGCACGAACCGGGCCAGCGCCGTCCAGACGGCGTCGTCGGTGGTGATGGTCTCGTCGACCGTCAAGGTCTGGAGCTGGGGTCCGCCGAGCGAGTAGCTGGCGTACCCGTCCGGGACCCCGTCGGTGTCCCGGTGGACGGCGACGTAGCGCGGCGCAGTGGAGACCGGGGGCTGCCCCGCGCCCAACGCCCACCAGCGGTGCGGCCGGGACAACGCGCCGGGCTGTGCGCGGCGGTACCGGTCGTAGACCTCTTCCAGGATCGTGCCGCACTCGGCACGCCGCAGCACCTCGATCGAGCCGCTCTCTGAGGCATCGGCCGTTGCCCGAAGGGCGGCCTGGTGGCGTGGCACCGTCAGCTGCCGCGTGTAGGTCGCCGGTCCGTAGCCGAACCTGCCGTAGATCGGGGCCTCGGTGGCCAGCAGCACGGAGAGGAACTCCCCTCGGGTCCGCAGATCGGTGAGCTGATGGCGCATCATCGCGTTCAGCACGCCCTGGCGTCGGTGCGATGGCAGGACACCGACATCGCTCACCCCAGCGGCCGGCGCGAGGACCTCACCGGGCAGGGTGAGCTCGAAGGAGTACGCGCAGGCGGTGCCGACGGGTCGCCCGTCCGCCGTCACGGCGAGCAGGCCGCGGTCCATTTCGACCGCCGACCACCAGGCGCCACGGCCGTCGGCCGGGGTTTCCGGGAAGCGCCCGAACGCGGCGTGGAGCGTGTCGACGAAGACGCCGAGGTCCTGGTCGGTCGTGGGACGGATTTCCATTGTCGCGACTGTCTCCCCTGTGGTGCCGGCACCACGAATCGTGGTGTCCGTCCACAGTGCACTGCTTGAACCGCGGCCAGGTCAAGCGGATATGGTGCGACCGTGACCGGCTCTGGACAGCGCCCGCTGCTCTTCCTCGACGTCGACGGACCACTCATCCCGTTCGGTGGGGCACCTCAGCGGTATCCGACCTACCGGACCGGTCCCGAACCGCTGGAAGCCGGTTCGGGACCGGTCCTGGCCAGGATCAATCCCGAGCACGGTCATCGGCTGTCAGCGCTCCCGTGCGATCTGGTGTGGGCGACGACGTGGATGGCCGACGCGAACGAGTGCATCGCACCCCCGATCGGTCTGCCGCAGCTGGCGGTGGTGGTGTGGCCGGAGCCGTCCGACATCGATGAGCTCGACGAACGCGACGGCCTGCACTGGAAGACCCGTGCACTGGTCGACTGGGCGGCAGGACGGTCGTTCGCCTGGGTCGACGACGAGATCACCGACACCGATCGAGCCTGGGTGTCCGCGCACCACCGAGGACACGCCCTGCTCCACCGCGTGGATCCCCGTCATGGCCTCACCGACGCCGACTACGCCACTCTCGCCGAGTGGCTGCAGAGGGCCGGTACGACACCGCCGTCGCACGGTCCGGTCTGAAAGGGCATTCCCTGACGAGCTGCCGACCGAGGACGACTTTCGGTCAGCACCTGTGGCGGGCGGTCACTCGGCATCCGCGCCCGAGTGACCCCCTGCGTGCTTGTCCGGCACGACGACGAGGCTGACGATGCGTCGGGTGCGGCCGCCGCCCTCGACCGGGCCGATCCGTGAGACGACCGCGGTCTCGATCTCCTCGACCATCGTGGCGAATTCCTCGTCGGTCAGCCACACCGCGGCCTGCCGGTAGACCACGCCGTCCGCGACGGGATCGGCGTCTTCGCGGGTGAGGTAGCGGTCGAAGTCCGACATCAGTGATACCGCGAACGTGGAGAACGCCCGTTGGTGGTCCTCCCGCGTCATCGCGGCCCGCGCTTCGGGGCTCACCACCGCCTGTTGCGGGCGCACCCGGTAGCTGCGCTCCACCGTGCCGCGCACCCGTTTCTCGCTCACGACCTCCAGCACGTCCGCCTCGGCCAACACGGCGATGTGCCGGTACATCGTCGCCGGTGCGATGTCTGGCAGGCGGTCGCGGAGTTGGGCGGTGGTCAGCGGATCGGTGTCGAACAGCGCTTGCAGGATGCGCATCCGCACGGGATGGAGGAGGAGGTCCGCGGTAACCATGGACCTAGGTTCTCACATGAGGTAATGTTCTCACGGATGATAAATGTCGCAGTGGTGATAATGATGGGACTGCGGCCGCCGAACTGCTCGCGCAACGACTCCCGGACCCGCGCAGCGGACCGGATTCTCCTTCCGAGATCAACTGTGAATCTCCCGCGAACGTCGAAGAGGAAAACCGTGACTACCGCTCGCCACAAGAACGACCTGGTGCTGTTCTTCGCCGTCACGTTCACGACGACCTGGGTCTCCTGGCTCGTCGCGATCGCGCTCGGTGGGGCGCCGACGAGTTCCCCCACCGTCATCCCCTACCTGCTCGGCGGCTTCGGCCCGGTGTTCGGCGCGATCGCGGTCCGCGTGCGCCGTGCCCGCCGCCGTGAACCGGTCCCTCTCGACGCGGTCGAAACCCGGCTGCGCCCCAGGCTGTTCTGGGTGCTGCCCCTGCTGGTGCTGGCATCGGCGACGGTCGTGGGAGCCGCACTGCTCGCGCAACTCCTCGGTGGTCCCGCGGTGAGCTTGGCGGGCGGGCAAGACCTGATCGCCACCGTCGGCGGACCGGTGCCGTTCTTCGTGAGCATGCTCATCGCCGGTCCGTTGGCCGAAGAGCCCGGCTGGCGCGGCACGGCCTACCCGCGGTTGCGCGCGTCGATGAGCCGCCTCCAGGTAGGCCTGCTGCTGGGCGCCGCCTGGGCGATCTGGCACCTGCCGCTGTTCTTCATCACCGGCACCGTCCAGGCCTCGTTCGGCCTGTTCAGCTTGAGCGGACTGCTGTTCACGCTCAGCGTCTTCCCGATGGCGCTGCTGACCGGCTACGCCTACGAGCGCGCCGGGGTTCCGGCCTCGATCGCGGTCCACTTCGGCGTCAACGCGACGGTCGCCCTGTTGACCGTTGGCGCACCTGTCGTGCTGGCGTTCATCCTGGTGGTGCAACTCGTCGTCGCGGCCGTGCTGATCGCCTTGCAGCGTGATCGCCGAGCGGACCAGCCGATTCCCGTGGCCGCTCGCCAGTACGGGTGAAGGTGTCGCGACCGCGTGCTAGCGAAGTCGGCTGGCGACGCGGTCGGCGTCGGCGACCCGGTGCTGGGACCGGAACAGCGCGGCGGCCCGGCGCCACGCGTCGTGAGCCTGGCCGGTGTGGCCCAGCGCGGCGTACGGGTGGCCCAAGCGGTCCAGTGTCTCGGCCACGTCGTGCGGCGCGTCCAGTTCCTCGTGCAGCGCCAAGGCATCGCGGTAGCGGTCGACTGCCTCGGCGTGCTCGCCGCCGAGGTGTGCCAACCGGCCCAGCGCGTCCAGCGCCGCGGCCTCGCCGTGCCGGTTGCCGTGTGAACGGGCCAGTGCCAGTGCGGCCGTGCAGTGTTCGACCGCTCCATCCCGGTCGCCGGTCAGTTCCAGTCCCCACCCGGTCGAGATGAGCGCGACGGACTCCCACACGCGGTCGCCCGCGGCGCGGAACAGGCGCAGGGCGTCGGCGGCCTGCGCCACGGCTCGGGCGTTGTCGCCGCGCCGGTGGCAGGTCGCTGCCAAGGCCAGTCGGACGTGGCCCTCGAACCGCTGGTCCGGCGCCAGGTCCAGCGCGGTGGTCAGGTGCTCCAGCGATTCGTCCAACCGGCCGACGGTCGAACACGCGTGCCCGTAGAGCTGGTGCGCCACCGCGATCGCGCGCGGATCGGCGAGGGAGCGGGCGGCGTCGAGCCCGCGTCGCCACGCGTGCACCTGCTGCTCGTGGTGGGCGCGCCGGAAGTGGTAGGGCTGCAACGCCCACGCCAGGTGCCACGCGGCGAGGTCGTCGCGAGTGGTGTCGAGCGCGGCGAGCAGGCACCGGTGCTCGGCGTCGAACCAGCGCAGGGCAGCGGTGTCGTCGGCGAAGGAACCGTTGGCCGCCAACGGGATCGGCGAGATCTCCGGGTCCAGTGCGGCCCGTGCGGCGGTGGCCGTGCAGGTCTGGTGGTCGAGCAGCCTGGCCAGCGCCGCCGGACGATCCGGATCAGGCAGGTCGAGCGCGTACCGCCGGACCAGGTCGTGCGTCCGGTACCGGCCGGGGGAGTGCTCGGTCAGCAGCGACACCCGTTCCAGCGCGCGCAGCACCGGTTCCGGTTGGCCGGTCAGCGCCTCGGCGGCCGCCACGCCGATGTCCGGGCCCGGAGCGCCGCCCAGCAGCCGGAACGCCGTCGCCTGCTCGGGCGGCAGCGCCTGGTACGACCAGGACAGCACGGTCGACAGGTCGCCGTGGTCGGCCCGTTCGAGCGGGAAACCGGGATGTGCCAACGCGTGCCCGGCGACGAGCGCCAGCGCGAGCGGCAGCCCACCGCACCACGCCAGCAGATCCGCCACCGGTTCGCCCGAGAGCCGGTCGGCACCCAGCCGGTCGACCAGCACGGCACGGGAGTCCACATCGGACAGCACATCCAGGTGCACCGGCCGGGCCGCGTGCGCGATGACGAGCCCGAGCAGCCGGTCGCGGCTGGTGACCACGACGGTGCAAGCCGAAGTGCCGGGCAAACTCGACGTGCCGGGCAGCAGCGGCACGACCTGCGCGGCGTCGCGCGCGTTGTCCAGCACGATCAGCATCCGCCGGTCGGCCAACAGGCTCCGGTACAGCCCCGCCCTGGAGTCCGCGTCCGGCGGAAGGGCGGCCGGGGTGACGCCGAGCGCGTCCAGGAAGCCGCGCAGGACGGTGTCCGGGTCGAGCGGTTCACCTGTCGGGTCGAAGCCGCGCAGGTCGGCGAAGAGCTGCCCGTCGGGGAAACTCCTGGTGTGCGCCCAGTGCAGTGCCAGCCACGTCTTGCCGATGCCGCCCGTGCCGGTGATCACCAGCAGCGGGGCGGGCTGGTCCAGCGCGGCCAGGTCGTCGACCCGGCCGCTGAACGACCGGGGCGCGGCGGGCAGTCGACGCGGGACGGGTTCGGTGAGCCGGGGATCGTCCGCGAGCACCCGCTGGTGCAGGTCGACCAGCCGCGGTCCAGGGGAGACGCCCAGGTCGTCTGCCAACATCATCCGGATGAGGCGCAGGTGTTCCAACGCGTCGGCCCGGCGGCCCGAGCGGTACAGCGCGGTGGCCAGCTGTGCGGCCACGCGTTCGTCGAGCGGCTGTCGCGCCGCGCGGATCGTCAGCGGGGCGATCAGCGCGGAATGCCCGCCGCGCCGCAGCACCAGGTCGGCGTGGTCGAGTTCGGCGGCGATCCGCTCCCGGTCCACCTGCGCGCGCACGGCCGTCAGCCACGGCGTGTCGAGGCCCTCGAACGCCTCACCGCGCCACAGTGCCGAGGCCTGCTCGTAGAGGTGCTCGTCGTCCTCGGCCGCGGCTCGGCGGACCAGCGCGCGGAACCGGTGCAGGTCGACGACGTCCGGGTCGACGGACAGGACGTAGCCGTTCGGCCCGTGGGTGATCCGGACACCGGGGAGGACCTTGCGCAGCCGGGTCAGGTAGCTGTGCAGCGCGCCGCGCACCCGTTGCGGCGGCCGGTCGCCCCACACGCGGTCGACCAGCCGGTCGACCGGCACCGCTGTGTTCGGCTCGACCAGCAGCGCCGCCAGCACGCACCGCTGCCTGGCCGGGCCGAGGTCCACCGGTCCGCCGTCGCGCCGCGCCTCGACGCCGCCGAGCACCCGGAACTCCATCCAACCCCCTGACCAGCTGATTCAAGCGGTCGACCAGAAGTATCCCTGGAGCGTCGCCGAGGGTGTGCGGCATGGGGAAACACGTGGGAGAGTTCCGGAGTCCCGAAGCGGCCGCGCGATTCGCGGCGGCCTACCGGGAGGTGTTGCCGCCGCCGGTGGAGCAGCACGACGTGGTGACGTCGTTCGGCGTCACGAGGGTGTACCGCTACGGGCCGTCGGTGGGGGAGCCGATCGTGCTGCTGCACGGCCTCAACTCGACTTCGGCGCCGTGGGGACCGTTCTTGGGGGCATTCGCGGCGGCCAACCCGGTGTACGTCGTCGACGCGCTCGGCGAGGCGGGTGGGAGCGTGCAGGCGGAGGCGTTCCGGGACGGTGCGGACCGGGCGCGGGCGCTGGACGAGGCGCTGGCGGGACTGGGGCTGACCGCCGCGCACGTGGTCGGGGGGTCCGCGGGCGGGTGGCTGGGGACGATGCTCGTCGTGCACGCGCCCGGCCGGGTCGCGTCACTGTCGTTGCTGGAACCGACCACCGTGACGTCGCAGTACTCGTTCGGGGTGCTGTGGCGCGGGGCGTTGGCGGGGGTGCTGCGGTCCAAGCGGTCGATGCGGAGGTTCCTGGTGTTCGCGATGGGGCGGGACGTCCTGGACCGGCCGGACGTGCGGATCGTGCTCCTCGGGCTGGAGACCTACCGCTCGCGGCTGCCGATGCTCGCGCCGCCGTCCGAGGCGGCCCTGCGCGCGATCCGGGTGCCGGTCCTGGCGGTCTTCGGCGGGCGCAACGTCGTGCACGACGCCACCACGGCCGCCGCCCGGCTGCGTGCGCTGGTGCCGCACGCCGAGGTGGAGGTGTGGCCTGACGTCGGGCACGACCTCGGGCAGTTCGACGACACCAGGTCGGTGACCGACCGGGTGCTCCGGTTCGTGCGACACGCTCGTTGCCCCGAGGAGGCGACTCGAGAAACGTGAGCCACGTGCCCCTGGTCCGTCCCCAACACCCAGTGGCACGGCGTGGTCGTCCCCTGCGCGCTCAACGGTGTTCGTTGGCGTCCGCGAAGCCGACGAGCATGTCGGTGACCGTGTGAGCGCGGATGGCGGGGAGGGGGTCGGTGGTGAATCGGCTCGTGACGGCCCGCACGTGGTCCTGGGCGGGTGTGGCGAGGCCGTCGTAGACGGCGGTGAACAGGTTTCGGGCGGGTTCTCGTGGCCATCCGGGTGGGAGCAGTTGGATGGGTAGTTGGGGGTCGAGGATGGGTAGCGTGCGGTAGGTGTCCATGACTTCGGTGCGGGCGCGGACCGCGTCGGCGCCGGTGACCTGGCCGGCGTGCATCCTGGGGAGCAGCGGGTTCCACTGCCTGATGAAGGTGTCGTACTTCCGGGCGATGGCGGTCGTGTCCCAGGCGTCCAGTGGGTTGCGGCGGACCGTCGCGTCCAGTTCGGCCAGGTCGACGTGCCGGGCGCGGAACACGGTCAAGGTGCCGAAGGTGAGTCGGGCCAGCCTCGACCTGGCCTTCTCGGTGAGGTCGTGCGGCGAGACCCACAGGCCGTCGTACAGGGGGGCGTAGCCGAGCCACCGCAGGTGACTGCGGAGCACGCGCCGCTGGGTGACCTCGTCCTGCGGCAGCGAGAACCCGATCAGCGTCCACCGCTGGTCCCAGGTCCCGGTGTCGGTGGCGGAGAAGACGATGTCCCTGCCACCGGTGGACAGGACGAGGGCGGCGGCCTGGCTCAGCCGGTAGAAGCTGTTGCGCCCCTGCCTGCTGCCTTCCAGCACGCCCCGCCGCGCGAGTCGGCTGATGGCGGCGCGGGCCCCGGCCTGGCTCACGCCTGCCTCGGCGAGCAGGGCGACCATGGCCGCGGACGGCAGCGAGGCCCGGCTGTCCAGGGTGTAGTCGGCCAGCAGCGTCACGGCCAGGCCCTGCGGCGAGTTGCCCGCCTGGCGTCGGGGGAGCCGGACCGCTTCGGCCGCGTCATCCGGGAAGATCTCCTCGATGTCGTACGGGCTTGTCACAGCGACGGCTCCGGCAAGGTTGGCGTTGGGTAACCGACTTTAGACGTTGCTCCACATCGGCCGATTGACAGTTTCTGTGACTAAGTACAAGCTAAGTGTCACGCGATGCCTGGTCCTGCACAGGACCAGGAACAGCAGGTCGATGCCGGCTCCGCCTCGGCACCTGATCGCGTGACGCTTCGCCAGTTGCAACCGCGCCCATCAGTCGCACCGCCGCGCGCGAAACGAAGGAGCCGAACACATGAAGGCCAGACGGAAGCTCCTGCTCGCCACGTTGATCGCGGCCAGCCTCGTCATCCCGTTGTCCGCACCCGCGTCCGCCGCGTCGTTGACCGAGGTCACCAGCTTCGGCAGCAACCCCGGCGGGATGCGCATGCACATCTACGTGCCGGACTCCCGCCCGGCCAACCCGGCGATCGTGGTGGCCATGCACGGCTGCTCGGGCTCGGGCCCCGGTTTCTACTCCAGCACCGAGTTCGCCTCGCTGGCCAACCGGCGCGGGTTCATCGTGATCTACCCCAGCGCCCAGCAGGTGAACGGGGGCAGCAAGTGCTTCGACACCTGGTCGGACGCGTCCAAGCGCCGTGGCGGTGGCAGTGACCCGGTCTCGATCGCGTCGATGGTGACCTACGCCGAGCAGCGCTACAACGGCGACCCGAACCGGGTCTTCGCCACCGGATCGTCCTCCGGCGGCATGATGACCAACGAGATGCTCGCGCTCTACCCGGACGTGTTCAAGGCAGGCGCCGCGTTCATGGGCGCGCCCTTCAACTGCTTCGCCAACGCGGCCGACTTCCCGCCGGGGGTCAGCAAGTGCACCGGTGGGAGCATGAATCGGACCCCACAGCAGTGGGGGGACGCGGTCCGGCAGGCGTACCCCGGCTACACCGGCCCGCGGCCGCGGATGCAGCTGTGGCACGGCACGGCCGACACCGTGGTGCCGTACTCGTTGCTGCAGGAGGCGATCGACCAGTGGACCAACGTGTTCGGCCTGAGCCAGGCACCGACGTCCACGGACACCCCGCAGACCAACTGGAACCGCCGCCGCTACGCCACCGGTTCCGGCACCGTCCAGGTGGAGGCGTACACCATCCAGGGCGCCGGGCACAGCATCCCGTCCAACGGCATGGCCGCACGGGCCATCACGTTCTTCGGCCTGGACGGCGGCACGGCCTGACCTCGTCCGCCATCGACAACAGCCACATCGCCTGATCACCCGAGGTGGGCGTCCGGCCGGGCAATTCGATCGTCGGACCCGGCCGGAACCACTAGCGTCGCGCTGGTGACTCGCGACCCGGTCCCGTTCCTGTGGCTCTGCGGTCCGTCCGGTGTAGGGAAGTCGTCGGTCGGCTATGCGCTGTTCGACCAGCTCGGCAAAGCCGGAACGGCGACCGCCTACGTGGACCTGGACCAGCTCGGGCTCTGCTACCCGGCGCCTGCCGACGACCCGGACAACAACCGGCTGAAGGCGCGCAACCTCGGCGAGGTCTGGGCGGGCTTCCGGGCGGCGGGTGCGCAGTGCCTGGTGGTGAGCGGTCTCGTCGACGACGCCGAGGAGGTGCGCAGGCACGCCGACCTGGTGCCGGGTACCGCTTTGACGGTGTGCAGGCTGCGGGTCGGCGACGATGAGCTGCGCGGCAGGATCGCGCGCCGGGGGTCGCTGCTGCACCTGACCGAGGGGAACGTCCGCAACGCGGCGGAACTGGACCGGTCCGACTTCGCCGACCTGGTCGTGGACACCGCGGGGGTGAGCATCGCGGAGGTGGTGGCACGGGTGCGCGCTGCCGACTGGCCGGGCCGGGTGTCGCCGCGTGAGGTGTCCGCCCTGCCCCCGGCGGACGACGCCACGACCACCGGTGCCGTTCCGGTGCTGTGGCTCTGCGGTCCGCCAGCGGTCGGCAAGTCCGCGGTCGGGTTCGAGATCTACTCGCGGCTGCTGGACGCCGGGGTGCCGACCGCCTACGTCGACCTTGCCCAGATCGGGTTCTGCCGCCCCGCGCCGGACGACGACCCGGATCACCACCGGCTCAAGGCGCGCCTGCTCGGGCGGCTCTGGGAGGGGTTCCGCGCCGCGGGAGCCCGGTGCCTGGTCATGTCCGGCACCGTTGCCGACCAGCGGACCGTTGACCGGTACACGCGCGCGATCCCGTCGGCGGTGTGGACCGTGTGCCGGCTGCGAGCAGGACGGGACACGGTGACCGAGCGGGTCGTGCTGCGCGGTGCGGGCGGTGGACCGGGCCTCATGGGCGACGAGCTGCGCGGACAGTCGCCCGCGACGTTGCGCGACCGCGCGGCGGAGGCCGCTCGGATCGCCGACGCACTCGACCGCGCCGACATCGGCGGCCTTCGGATCGACACCGACGGACGGGACGTCGCGGAACTCGCCGACCTGGTGCGAGCCGAGGCGGGCGGTTGGCCGAACACCGGCCCAGAGGACTGAACAGCGTGTTGGCCCCCCCGTCAATCGCCGGTGTGACGCAGCCCGTTCAAGAGGAGGACGAGGAGACGGTCGGCTTGAGCCGAGCTGTCCGGGGCGGCCCAGGCGATGGCGCCGACCATCTTCAGCACATCTCCTTCGTCCGCGTCGGTGGCGATCACGCCTGATCGGCGCGCCCGCGCCAGCAACGCGGCCCCCACCTCGAACATCTCCGCGTGCCAGTTCGACACCGGACCGCCCTCGCGGTCGAGCGCCGAGTTCAGCACCGCGGCGGCCAGGCCTCGATAGGTCAGGGCGTGCGTGAGCGCGGCGCGCAACCACCTGGCCAACGCCTCGAACTCGTCATCGAGCGTCAGCAGCCCGCGACCGAGGTCGACCAGCCCGGCTACCTGCTCGCCGAGCACCACCTCGACGAGGTCCAGCCGAGTGGGGAAGTGCCGGTACAGCGTCCCGCTGGCCACCCCTGCCCGTCGAGCGATCTCGTCCAGGGAGGCGTCCACGCCGGACTCGGCGAACGCGATTCGTGCCTGCTCGACCAACTGGTCGTAGTTGCGCCGGGCGTCCGCACGCCTCGGACGTCCGGCACGCGGCTCGTGCTCTGCCAGTGCGACCACCACATCATGGCTAACCGGGGACACAGTCCGGTACTGTGCCCACCTAACCGGACTACGTCTCATCTTAGTCCGGTACGACTCGGCCTGACACAGGGAGGGTGGCACCATGGGAGATGACCTGGACGAGCGAGAAGTCGGTGCGCGCGGGCTTCTGGAGCGCTTTCGGCAAGCCGTCATCAGCCAGTCCGCCGATGACCTGAGCCGGGTGTACGCGGTCGACGCGGTCCACGAGTTCCCGTTCACCGGCCCGGGTCTGCCGTCCCGGCTGGAGGGCCGGGACGAGATCATGAGGTGGACGGTCGAGGTGTGGGAGACCAACACCTTCGAGTACGAGCGGTACCGCACCCTGGCCATCCACG
>JBDSAJ010000454.1:0-6858 GCA_039922235.1 Umezawaea sp. | reverse complement strand
CCTGCTGCAGGCGACCAGGGCCGCGTTCTTCTCCGGCTTGTCGGCGACGACGGCCTCGGTGGTGAGGAACAGGGCCGCGATCGAGGCGGCGTTCTGCAGTGCAGAGCGCGTCACCTTGGTCGGGTCCGGCACGCCTGCGGCGAGCAGGTCCTCGTAGACACCGGTGGCGGCGTTGAGGCCGTGGCCGATCGGGAGACCCTTGACCTTCTCCACGACGACACCGCCCTCGAGGCCGGCGTTGATGGCGATCTGCTTCAAGGGAGCCTCGACAGCGACCTTGACGATGTTGGCGCCAGTGGCCTCGTCGCCGGTCAGCTGCAGGTTCTTGAAGACGGCCTCGGCTGCCTGGAGCAGAGCCACGCCACCACCGGCGACGATGCCCTCTTCGACGGCGGCCTTGGCGTTGCGCACTGCATCTTCGATGCGGTGCTTGCGCTCCTTGAGCTCGACCTCGGTCGCGGCACCGGCCTTGATGACGGCGACGCCACCGGCCAGCTTCGCGAGGCGCTCCTGGAGCTTCTCGCGGTCGTAGTCCGAGTCGGACTTCTCGATCTCGGCGCGGATCTGGTTGACGCGGCCCTGGATCTGCTCGGCGTCACCCGAACCCTCGACGATGGTCGTCTCGTCCTTGGTCACGACGACCTTGCGGGCGCGGCCCAGCAGCGAGATGTCGGCGGTGTCGAGCTTGAGGCCGACGTCCTCGGTGATGACCTGGCCACCGGTGAGGGTGGCGATGTCCTGCAGGATCGCCTTGCGGCGGTCGCCGAAGCCGGGCGCCTTGACGGCGACGGACTTGAAGGTGCCGCGGATCTTGTTGACGACCAGGGTCGCCAGCGCCTCGCCCTCGACGTCCTCCGAGATGATGAGGAGCGGCTTGCCGCCCTGCATGACCTTCTCCAGCAGCGGGAGCAGGTCCTTCACCGAGGAGATCTTCGAGCCGTAGAGCAGGATGTACGCGTCCTCGAGGACGGCTTCCTGGCGCTCCGGGTCGGTGACGAAGTAGGCCGAGGAGTAGCCCTTGTCGAAGCGCATGCCCTCGGTCAGCTCGAGCTCAAGGCCGAGAGCGTTGCTCTCCTCGACCGTGATGACGCCTTCCTTGCCGACCTTGTCCATCGCCTCGGCGATGAGCTCACCGATGGTCGAGTCACCAGCGGAGATGGACGCCGTGGCGGCGATCTGCTCCTTGGTCTCGATCTGGGTGGCGGTCTTCAGCAGCTGCTCGGTGATGGCCTCGACGGCCTTCTCGATGCCGCGCTTCAGGCCGAGCGGGTTCGCACCGGCGGCCACGTTGCGCAGGCCCTCGCGCACGAGCGCCTGGGCGAGCACGGTGGCGGTGGTGGTGCCGTCGCCCGCTACGTCGTCGGTCTTCTTCGCAACTTCCTTGACGAGCTCGGCCCCGATCTTCTCCCAGGGGTCCTCGAGCTCGATTTCCTTGGCGATCGAGACGCCGTCGTTCGTGATCGTGGGGGCGCCCCACTTCTTCTCCAGAACGACGTTGCGACCCTTCGGGCCGAGCGTCACCTTGACGGCATCCGCGAGGATGTTCATGCCCCGCTCGAGGCCGCGTCGGGCTTCCTCGTCGAACGCGATCATCTTGGCCATTGCGGTGTGTTCCTCCGCCTTTTAAAGGATATGGGGCCACTGCGGGCGTGCGCTCGCAGCGGAACACGGTGCTTGGCCAGGATGGTGCCCGCGACGGACGACCTGCCCCGGAGAACCGGGGCGAGCCTCACCGTCCTAGCCCGCGTGCTGGCACTCAGGTGGTCCGAGTGCCAGTTCGGTTTTAGCACTCGACTGGGTCGAGTGCAAGAAGCGCAGGTCAGGAGGTGGGCTTCACCGGCACGCTGGTGGGCAGCGGTTTGCGGCTCCCCGACGGGTTCTCGCCGACCTGGATGGACTGCCTGGTCGACGTCGTGCCCGGTGAGTCCTTCGACGGCTCGTCGCTGGGCGACAGCAGGATCACCAGGATCACCACGAGCGCGATCGCGATCACACCCACGATCACCGGCGCGAACCACGCGGGCCGGGAGCTGGACGTGCTGCCGAACGCGCTGGTGCCGACCGCCGCGGGCGGCCGCAGCCGGACCGGGTCCTGCGAGCTGGGGTGCGGCTGCTGGAACTGCGGCGGGTGCTGCTGCGGGTACACCGGCGGCCGGACCTGCTGCTGCGGGGGCTGGTACGGCTGGACCGGCACCCCGCCGGAGTTCGGCCCCACCTGGCCCGCCGTCGGCTGCTGCACCGGGATCGAGCCCGACGGCGGCTGCGAGCCGCCGGGCTGGGCCGCGGCGGGCTGGCGGCGTTCCGGCGGGTTGCCGGGCCGCGGCACCTGCGCCAGCGCGGTGCGGGCGGCGGCGATCAGCTCCTGGCAGTTCGCGTACCGCTGGTTCGGGTCCTTCGCGGTGCCCTTGCGCAGCACGTCGTCGATCGCGGGCGGCAGCACCACCAGCGACGTCAGCGGCGGGATCTCCTGCCCCAGGTGGCCCTGGATGACGTCCTGCACGCCGCCCTGGAACGGCGGCCTGCCGCTCAAGCACGCGTAGAGCATGCAGGCCAGCGCGTACGCGTCGGTGCGGCCGTCGACCGGCTCGCCGCGCAGGTGCTCCGGCGCCGCGTACGTCGGCGACCCGAGGAAGTCACCCGTCCGGGTGCGGTGGCCGGTGGCCCCGCGCCTGGTCAGGCCGAAGTCCGCGAGGTACACGTGCTCGCGCACGGCCTCCTTGGTCGTGACCAGCACGTTCGCCGGCTTCACGTCCAGGTGCACCAGGCCCTTGCCGTGCAGCATGTCGAGCGCTTCGGCGACCTGGCCGAGCAGCGTCAGCGTGCGCGCGGGCGAGAGCGGCCCGTCCTTGATGTGGCTGGCCAGGTCCGAGCCGTCGACCAGCCGCATGGCGATGTACAGCAGCCCGTCGACCTCGTCGAAGTCGTAGAGCGGCACGATGTTCGCGTGGTCGATGGCCGAGGTGTTGCGCGCCTCGTCGACGAAGCGCTCGCGGAACTCGGCGTCCGCGGTCAGGTGCTCGCCGATGACCTTCAACGCCACCTTGCGGCCGAGTCTGACGTCCGTTGCCCGGTAGGTCACGGACATGCCGCCCCGACCGAGGACGCCATCGATCCGGTAATGGCCTAGCCGCCGCCCGCTCAGGTCCTCCGACACGCGGGGAAGCCTAACGTCCGCCTGCGGCGGGTCACGACGCGCGGCGCACTTCCGACGCCTGACTGCGACCGTCCCTGCCTGCCTCGATCGTGAATTCGACCCGGTCACCCTCGGCGAGCGTGCGGAACCCCTCCATCTGGATGGCGGAGTAGTGCACGAAGACGTCAGGGCCTCCATCCGTCGCGATGAAGCCGTAGCCCTTTTCCGAGTTGAACCACTTGACCGTGCCGATCGCCAAGACGTCCTCCTAAGCGCAAAAACGCGAGGCAAACCGCAACGCTAGAAGAACATCCAGTCGGCGTGTACCTCCTTACGGAGTCAAGACCGTGAGCCGGTCGGATGCCCGTGCAGCCAACTCCCCAGGTGCTGGGGGCTGCGCGTCTGGGTGAGGACCAGTCCGGGGCCCGCGAAGTCGAACGCGAGGCCTTCACCGGTGCGCATCGACTGCGCGCCGTCGGGCGTGAGCGCCCGCAGCCTGCACTGCAGTGACTCGCCGAAGCCGACGACGTGGCCGCCCGCGATGCTGACCAGCTCGCCGGGAGCGAGCCTGACGATGTCGAGCATGCCGTAGCAGGTGAGCACGACCTGGCCGTGGCCGAACGCGTACGTGAGGAAGCCGCCGTCACCGCCCTGCAGCGCGCGCAGCGGCGGAGCGGACGGGTCCAGCGCCACCGTGCCCGCGGACGCCAGCCAGCTCGTCTTCGCGACGCACCAGCCCGTGCTGCCGTCCAGCTCCAGCACGTGCAGGTCGCCGGGCAGCGACGGCGCCACGTCGACCCAGCCGCCCTCGGGGCCCGCTGTGCAGAGGGCCGCGCCGACACCCTTGGCCTGCTGCTTGAGCAGCGGGCCAGCCTTCGGGTCGTAGCCGACGCCGTAGCTGCTGGCGACGAACCCGGACCGGTGGACCGCCACCGGCTCCCCTGGTGCCAGAACCAGCCGCGCGACCCCGAAGGTCGGTGTGTGGCGCGTGCGGACCTGCAACGTTCTCCCCCTGTTCACAGCGGTGTCGGTGGCTGCAGTCTGACACGGGCCCGGCAGGATGGTCGTCGTGTCGAAACCACTCACGAGCGTCGCCGAGCACAAGGCCGCGGTGTCCGGGCTGGTCGGGTTGATGCCGGTCCGCCAGACGCCGATCGCCGACTGCCTCGGGCTGGTGCTGGCGGCGGACCTGGTCGCGCCGATCCCGTTGCCGCCGTTCGACAACTCCGCGATGGACGGCTACGCGGTGCGCGCGGCGGACGTCGTGGCGGTGCCGGTCACCCTGCCGGTGGCGCAGGACATCCCGGCCGGGCTGACCGACGTCGCCCCACTGGAGGCGGGCACGGCGCACCGGATCATGACCGGCGCCCCGGTGCCCGTCGGCGCGGACGCGGTGATCCAGGTCGAGCACACCGACGGCGGCACGGACCGGGTGCTGCTGCGCTCGTCGGTGGCCGCGGGGACGAACATCCGCCGGGCCGCGGACGACGTCGCCACCGGCGCGACGGTGCTCCGGGCGGGCCGCGTGCTCGGCCCGGCGCAGCTCGCGCTCGCGGGTGCGCTGGGCTTCGGCGAGCTGCCGGTGCGCAGGCGGCCGAGGGTGCTGGTGCTGTCGACCGGCTCGGAGCTGGTCGGACCCGGCGAGCCGCTGCTGCCTGGGCAGATCTACGAGTCGAACGGCCTGATGCTGGCGACCGGGGTGCGCGAGGCGGGCGGCGAGGCCGAGCTGCTGCGGTTCGTGCCGGACGACGTCGAGGCGTTCCACGCCGCCATCGAGCCGCACCTGGCGGACGTGGACCTGGTCCTGACGTCCGGCGGGGTCAGCGCGGGCGCCTACGAGGTGGTCAAGGACGCCTTCACCGGTCGCGGGGTGGAGTTCCGGAAGGTCGCGATGCAGCCCGGCGGACCGCAGGGCGCGGGCCGCTACCGGGGTGTGGCGGTCGCGACGCTGCCCGGCAACCCGGTGAGCGCGCAGGTGTCGTTCGAGGTGTTCGTGCGGCCCGCGCTGCTCGCGTCGATGGGCTTCGTGACCGTGGAGCGCCGCACCGCGCGGGCCAGGATCAGCACGTCGATCACCTCCCCCGCGGGCCGCACCCAATACCGGCGCGGCGCCTACGACGCCGAGTCCGGCGAGGTGGTCACGCCGGTCGGCGGTCCCGGCTCGCACCTGCTGTCCGCGCTGGCGATCGCGAACTGCCTGATCGAGGTGCCCGAGGACGCGACGGAGATCACCGCGGGCGACCTCGTGACCATTCGCTACCTGGATTGACCCGACGGCCGTAGGATCCCGGCACCGGACTCGTGGGGGAGTGCCGGTTCCATCGTTCTGGGGGGCTCTTCACGATGCGCGTCGCGCTGGCCGTTTCACTGCTGCTCGGTTTCTTCCTGCTCGTGCTCACCCTGACGTTCGGGCTGGTAGGCCTGGTGATCTACGCGTACCGCACCGGCCACGGCGGGGTGGGCGCGCTCAAGCTCGGCGTCATCGCCGCCGTGCTGGCCGCCGCCATCGGCGGCGCCGTCTACAAGGCCGTCCGGATCAAGCACGAGCCGTCCGGCGTGCCGCTGACCCGCGAGGAGCAGCCCGAGCTGTGGCGGGTCGTCGACGAGCTGGCGGTCATCGCGGGCACCCGCGCTCCGAACGACATCCGGCTGGTCAGCGAGGTGAACGCCGGGGTGTGGGAGCGGACCGGCCTGCTCGGCCTGCGTCCCGGCCGCCGCTACCTGGAGCTCGGGATGCCGCTGCTGGCCGGCCTGTCCGTCGGCGAGCTGCGGTCCGTGCTCGCGCACGAACTGGGGCACTACGGCGGCGGGCACACGAAGCTGTCCGCGCTGACCTACCGCGCCACGAACGCGCTGGCGCTGACCGTCGACAACCTCACCGGCGCGCTCGGCTGGTTCTTCGCCCAGTACGCGAAGCTCTACGCGGTCACCGCCGCGTCGGCCAACCGCGAGCAGGAGCTGCACGCCGACGAGGCCTCCGTCGCAGCG
Organism: Umezawaea sp.; assembly: GCA_039922235.1. Taxonomy (GTDB): domain Bacteria; phylum Actinomycetota; class Actinomycetes; order Mycobacteriales; family Pseudonocardiaceae; genus Umezawaea. Next base: position 737 of record JBDSAJ010000454.1, on the reverse strand, counting down.
GCGGGCCGCGCCACCGCGCAGGCCGCGCTGCGCAAGATCGGCCCGCTGTCGGTTGCCTGGTCGCACTTCGAGAGCGAGTTCCTGTCGCTCGTCCCGGAAGCCGAGCGCACGCCGCCCGTCCTCGCGGGCTTCCGCACGTTCCTCGGCGACCCCCACATCGGCGAGCGGCTCGGCGGGATCGGTGTCCGGATGTTCGACGAGGAGTCGAAGTCGGTGTTCGACAGCCACCCGCCCATCCGCGAGCGGGTCGCCGCCATGGAGGCGATGACCGGTGCGGAAGCCGCCGCGGACGACCGCCCGTCGTGGGTGCTGCTCGCCGGGGTGACCGACCTGGAGCGCGAGCTGATCCGCGACTTCGGGCCCGCCGCCGAGTGGCCCGAGGTCGTCGCCCGCGGCCGGGCCGTGCGCGCCGAGCGGCTGGGCGGCGTGCTCGCGGACGCCGCGCGCACCAGCGGTGTCGCCGAGCACGGCACGGCCGACGAGGTGCTGGCCGCGCTGGGCCGGGGCGAGCTGCTGCGGCTCGGTGAGCCGCTGATCGCCTCGGGGGCCCCGGCCAACCAGCTGGTCGCGGCGGTCGGCCAACTGCTGGCCAAGCTCATGAGCGCCGAACTGGTGCGCGGGGGCCACGCGGAGTTCGTGCAGGACTGGAGCGGCGAGCCTCGGGTCGTGCTCGCCGACGGCGTCGAACTGGACGTGGCCGAGCTGGTCGGCCCGGCCGTCGCCGACCCCCGCGAGGC
>JBDSAJ010000453.1:0-20325 GCA_039922235.1 Umezawaea sp. | reverse complement strand
CCAGGACGGTGACCAGGACCGACGGCAGGGCCACGGCGAGCGCCAGGTCGTAGCGACCGGCAGCGGCCACCACCGACGCCCCGAGGACCAGGCGCTCGATCACGATGATCTCGTGGGCCCACACGGCGGCGGCGCGCGGGATCGGTCGTGGCGCCCGCCGCACCCTGGACAGGGAGACGACGGCCAGTGCCGCGGCCACGGCCAGGACGGCGGCGTACGCCCACGCCTCGGCCCCCGTGACCGGGCGGACCAGCGGCCAGATGACGGCCAGCGCCAGCCACCCTGCCGTGAACGCGGTGAGGGCGCGCACGGTAGCCGCGTCGCCGCGCTGCGCCGGGTACGTCCAGTACCCGCCGAGCCGGTCGCCGTCCCGGTCGCACAGGGCTCCCAGGAGGTTGGAGCCCGAGTCGTGCACCCAGAACATGAGGGCCAGCGGGACTAGCGCGGGTCCGGGGACCGCCTGCACGGCCAGCGCCCCCCAGAACACGGTCAGCGCCGTCGGCAGCCCTCGGGCGGTGTTGCCCCACAGCCCGTGCCCCTTGAGGTAGCGGGCGTACGCGATGCCGAAAACGGTCGCCGCGGCGGCCAGCAGAAGAGTTGCCGGATTGACCACCACGGCGATCGTCCCGGCGATTCCGATGAGTCCGATCATCGTGTTCCGCGCAGTTTTGGCGGAAATTCTTCCGGACGGTACCGGGCGATGCGGTTTGGTCAGCGCGTCCAGTTCGCGATCGAAGTAGTCGCCGCCGTAAAGCGACGCGATCCAGGCCAGAGTTGGTACGAGCCAGGCGAGGAACAGCAGGTGGAGAGGTGTGTCAGGGCGGCTGAGCAGTGCGCCGCCGAGGGCTGCAAGGCCCGCGTGGAAAAGGGTGTCGGGTCGGCAGGCCTCAATGTGCGCGGCCAGTTTCACGTGCGACGAGTGTGCGGCTTGCATTCGGCGAAAATAACTCAATCCGCTGCCTGTGGCGCTGTTCGCGGATGGTCATCGAACAAAGGTGGATCGGTTCATGGAGGAATCAACGGTGGAACGGCGTGCGTGCGTGCTCGGGGCCGGGATCGGGGGCCTCGCCGCCGCCCTGGGACTGGTGCGGGGCGGCTGGCGGGTGGAGGTCCTGGAACGGGCACCGGACCTGCGGGCCAGCGGCGGCGGTATCGGCCTGACCCCCAACGGTGTGCTCGCCCTGCGCGAACTCGGCGTGGCCGACGCGGTGCGGGCCCGGTCGGTGGTGCAGGTCGAGGGCGGGGTGCGCGGCCCAGGGGGCCGGTGGATCGCCCGCCACCGGCTCGACTTCGTCGCCCGCCGGTACGGCGAGTCGATCCGCGCCATGCCCAGGATCGACCTGCTGCGCGCTCTCGCCGACGCGCTGCCGCCCGGCTGCGTCCGGTTCGCGGCCGACGCCCGCCCGGTGTCGTTCGGCGGTCCCGATGATCCCGCGGTCGTCCGGGTCGACGAGCAGGACAGCGCCTATGACCTGGTGGTCGGAGCCGACGGCATCCGCTCGGTGACGCGGACCGCGCTGCACCCCGAGCACCCCGGCCTGCGCGACTGCGGCGCGGTGAGCTGGCGGGCGATCGTGCCCGACACCGGGTTGCGGGTGGCGGCCGCGGAGACCTGGGGGGCTGGACTGCGGTTCTCCGTGCTGCCGCTGCCCGGCGGGCGGGTGCACTTCTCGGCGCTGGTCCTCGATCGCCTGGTCCGCGGCAGCACGGGCGGGCCGGTGGAACTGTTCGGCGGGTGGCACGACCCCGTTCCCGAGCTGCTGCGCCGGGCCTTCGAGGACGGCGAGGTTCACCGCGACCGCATCGAGGAACTGGCGGGCCCGCTTCCTGCCTACAGCCGCGGCCGGGTCGTGCTGCTCGGGGACGCCGCGCACCCGATGACGCCCAACGTCGGGTCGGCGAACCTCGCCCTGGAGGACGCGGTCGAGTTGGGTGTCGCCGTGGCGGCGGTCGCGTCGTGGCCGGACCTGGCCGACGGACTGGCCTGCTACGACGCCGCTCGCCGTCCCCGCGCCGAGCGGCTGAGCCGCACGTCGCGCTGGATGGGCCGGGTCGCGGAGGCGTCCTGGAAGCCGCTGGTCGTCGCCAGGACCGGCGGTGTCTGGTTGGGCGGGTTCCTGCCCGAGGTGGTGTCGCGCCGATCGATGGACCGGATGGTGGGGTGGCGGCCGCCGCTGGGTCGATGACCGGCCGGAAGCTTCGGTTGTTCGGGTCGAACAGCATTGATCATTGGGGGTCGCGCTGTTTCACTCGTGCCCATCGAAAGCGGACCCCCGGATGATTCCGGAGCGCAGCCGGCGTGAAGGTGGAATTGCATGGAAGCGCGTGACCTTGAGCTGCTGATCGGCCAGACGATTATCGACAAGTACCGGTCCGACAGTTCTCGTGGGGCCGTGTTCGAATGGGTGGGCCTGGAATGGGATCTGCTCGACGAGGTCTGGCCTCCTGCCTACTCGCCGGGCGGTGAACTCTTCGCCGACCTCATTCCCTTCGCGGGCATGTCGCACTTCCTGGAGATGGGGTGCGGTGCGGGAATCATGTCCGTCCTGGCAGCCAAAGCGGGCTGCGATGCCGTCCTCGGGCTCGACCTGAACCCCGCGGCGGTGGAGAACACGCTGCTCAACGCTAAACGGCACGGCGTGGCCGATCAGGTGGAGGCGCGCTGCAGCGACCTGTACGCGGCGGTTCGGCCGGGTGAGCGGTTCGACGGCATCTACTGGAACCCGCCATTCCTCGACGCGCCATCGGACAGCGTCGACGGTTCCCTGTGGCACGAGACGATGTTCGACCCGGATTTCCAGAAGCTGCGGAGTTTCTTCTCCGGCGCGCTCGACCTGCTGGCGCCAGGGGGGCACGTGTACCTGTGGTTCGGCGAAGCGCTCGGCTACCCGACGCTGATCCGGGATTTGTGCGACGAGGTCGGAATGGATCTCCGGATAATCAAGAAGATTGCGATGTCGGCCGAGCCGGAATTGCACCAGAACGGTTTTCTGGAAGAGATCATGGAAGTCATCGGGGGAGCGGGCCAACTCGCCGAGGAAGACGCGGAGTGGCATCTCCACCTCCTGGAGTTGACCCCGCGCTCGTGATCCGAGCGAGGTGCCGCGACAGCGCTGCTTCACCACACGAGTGACGAACGGGAGCATCGATGTCCGACGAGATCAACAGCGCGCGGGTCTTCGACCTGCCGCACCCCGGTCCGAGCGCCAGGAGAACGCCGGACCGGGCAGGACCGCTGCGGGTCTGGCTGGTCCAGCAGGGCGTGTGGGCGATGTCGCTGGAGTCCATGCCGCTCGTCTCGGGCTACCTCAAGGCCACGGCGCTGCAGGACGAGGGGATCGCCGCGAACAGCGACATCCGGATCTGCAACTTCGACGGCGGCACCACCCTGTTCGGGATGGCGAACTCGCTGTTCCAGGACGGGGCGCCCGACGTCATCGCGTTCTCCGTGTTGGGGTGGAACTACCGCGAGTTCGGCGCGCTGGCCGAGACGTTCAAGCAGCTCAACCCGAACGGCTGGGTGGTGTTCGGCGGCAACCACGTCTCGCAGCAGTCCCAACGGGTGTTCCGCGAGCACCCGTCGGTGGACGTCGTGGTCAACGGCGAGGGTGAGTTCACCTTCAGCGACCTGCTGCGGGCCCGGCTGGCCGAGCGGTCGGTGCACGCACTGCACGACGTGCAGGGCATCTCGTTCGTCGACGACGCGGGCAAGGTGGTCGACACCCCGGACCGGCCCCGGATCGACGACCTGGACCTCATCCCCTCGCCGTTCCTCACCGGGGTCATCCCGATGGCAGATGAGAACGGCAAGTTCCCCTACGACGTCGCGCTGCTGGAGACCAACCGGGGCTGCCCCTACAAGTGCTCGTTCTGCTACTGGGGCGGCGCGGTCGGGCAACGCGTCCGAGCCTTCTCCCGCGAGCGCCTCCGCCAGGAGATCGAGCTGTTCGCCCAGCACAAGGTGCACACGCTGGTGCTCTGCGACGCCAACTTCGGCATGATGCCCATCGACCTGGAGTTCGTCCAGGACGTCATCGCGGCCAAGGCCCGCTACGGCTTCCCCAAGAGCATCGAGACGTCCTGGGCGAAGAACAAGTCGAAGGTCTTCTTCGAGATGGTGCGCCGGATGAAGGACGCCGGGCTGCACAGCTCGTTCACCCTGGCGCTGCAGACCCTCGACGAGTCGACGCTGGACCTGATGAACCGGCGCAACATGAAGGTCAACGACTGGGAGTCGCTGGCCGAGTGGCTCGCCAAGGAGGGCATGGACTGCTACGCCGAGTTGATCTGGGGCGCTCCCGGCGAGACCGTCGAGTCGTTCATGAAGGGCTACGACCGGCTCGCGCAGCACGTGTCGCGGGTGGCGGTCTACCCCATGCTGATCCTGCCCAACACCACCTACCAGGAGGAGAAGGACCGCTTCGGCCTGGTGACGGTGCGGGGCAACACCGACGACTTCGAGTACCTGCTGGCGCACGACACGATGTCCTCGCGCGACAACCGCTACATGCACCGCTTCATCTTCGTGTCCCGGCTGCTCGCCGAGAACCCGGTGCTGCGCAACGTCTGGATGCCGCTGCGGGCGCTCGGCGGGATCACCCAGTCCGAGCTGATCCGCTCGCTGATGGAGTGGTTCGAGAACGACCTGCACCAGAGCGCGGAACCCTTCCGCACCGCGATCACCAAGTCCTTCACCGACTCCGACGTGCTCGCCGTGGTGCTCGTGCTCATCTACGGCGACGACGAGGCCAAGGACATGCTGCGCCGGTGGTGGACCACGGCAGTCGTCCCGCTGCTGCCCACCGAACACCGTGCGCTGCTGACCAGCATCTTCGAGTACGACCTGCTGACCCTGCCCGCGTACACGGCGCCGGGCAAGGAGCCGTCGCGCCGCTACGCGACGGAACACCTGCCCGTTGTGGACGTGGACGGCTCCGGCTACCACGTCTGGCGCGACGTCCGGCTGGACCACGACGTGCCCGCGATCGTGCAGGCGCTGCGCCGCGGTCAGCCCTACGAGCACCTGCTGGGGGAGGTGGTGACCTCGCTGTACTTCAAGTGCGGCGCGGACACGTTCCTCCCGTCCACCAACCACGAAGAGATCGTCTACTACATGGGCGTCCTCGAGCGGCAGCTCGCAGGTGCCGCGCACGAACGGCCGAGCGAGCCGGAACCGGCCGAGCCGACCGAATCCACCAACGTTGTGGGGGGACCGTGACGACGACGCGAGCACACGAGCATCCCGCGAATCCCGCGAATCCCGAAGCGCAGCCCGGATGGGGAGGACCGGCCGAGGTGCAGCGGCTGGTCGACCGCGTCGACGCCGTGCTCCGGGAGCGCTGGGGCGGGGCGCAGGACCTCCTGCACGCCATGTGCGCCCACGCGCTGGTGCCGTCGGGCAAGCTGATCCGGCCGGTGCTGCTCCTGGAGTCCGCGCTCGCGGTCGGCGGCCAGGTCGACGTGGTGCTGCCCGCGGCCGTCGGCGCCGAGTGCGGGCACGTCGCCAGCCTCGTGCACGACGACATCATCGACGACGACGCGCTGCGCCGCGGACGGCCGTCGGTCCAGCACCGGTTCGGCATGCAGAACGCCATCGTCGCGGGCGACGCGCTGATCTTCGACCTGTTCCTCGGGCTCTCCCAGTGCCGGGGGACGGGCGCCCAGCCCGACCGGATCGTCGCGGCGCTGGAGGTGGTCGCCGAGTGCGGCATCGACCTGTGCCGCGGCCAGAGCCTGGAAGCGGAGCTGCACGAGTCGAGGTCCCTCGACATCGACGCGTACCTGAGGATGATCGGCTGGAAGACCGCCTCGCTGTTCCGCGGCGTCTGCCAGAGCGGCGCGCTGCTGGCCGGGGGTTCCACGACCGCCGTCAAAGCGCTCGGCGTCTACGCCGAGAACCTCGGGCTGGCCTTCCAGATCCACGACGACCTCCTCCCGTTCACCGCCGATGCCGCCGCGGTGGGCAAGTCGGACACCAGCGACGTCCGCAACGGGCGCGGGACGTTGCCGGTCATCCTCGCCCACGCCGCGGGGAACGCCGCCGATCGGCTGGCGATCGAGGACGCCCTGCACGGCGGCGGTGACGCGCACCGCCGCAGGGACGCGCTGCACGCGGTGCTGAAGCGCACCGGAGCCCTGACCGCTGCCGCCGTGCGCGCCCGTGCCTGTGTCGACACGGCCAACGCGGCACTCGCGGAACTCCCGCAGACACCCTCGCGCACCCGGCTGCACGCCCTGGCCGAGGCCGCGGTCGGACGGAACCGCTGACGTGCCCGGCGGAGGACGCGGACAACGGACGCTCGACGGTTCAAGGCGGAGGAACGGATGAAACCCCTGGTACAGAAGGTCACCACACCGGTTGGCGACCCGGCGTGGTTGGTCCAGGACTACAACATGGTGCGGGCACTGCTCAAGGACCCCCGCCTGTGGCGCTCGCACGCCGACCCGGACAACGCCCCGCGCCTCTCCTCCACGTCGATCTTCGGTGGGGCGCTGCCGACCACGCCGACCGAGCGGGCCGACCACACCCGCATGAGGCACGCGCTGGCCCCGCTGTTCGCCGGACGACGCATGGCGGAGATGCGGGATCGGGTGCGGGAGCAGGTCAGCGGCCTGCTCGACCGGCTCGAGGACGAGGGCTCGCCCGGCGACCTGCACGGCTCGCTCTCGGCTCCGCTGCACGTGCTCGCGAGCTGCGCGTTGCTGGGCGTGCCGGACAGCGACCACGCCGCAGTCGGCGGGTGGTCGGACGACGTCGCCTGCCTGGACGACCCCGAGCGGTCGATGGCGGGGTGGACGGGTCTGTGGGAGTACATGCTCGCGCTGGTGGAGGACAAGCGCCGCGCGCCCACCCAGGACGCCCTCTCCGACCTGATGGAGACCTACGCCAAGGAGCCCGACGCCGCCCAGCAGGTCGCCGAACTCGGAGCACAGATGTTCGCCGGCCACTCCACCGTCGTGGCCGCGATCGACGAGGGCACGTTGATGCTGCTCGTCGACCGCGAGCGGTGGGACGTGGTGCGCGATCGGCCGGAGCAACTGCCCAGCGCGGTCGAGGAGATCCTGCGGCTGTGCCTGCCCACGCCGTCCCCGGACGCCACCACCGGTTCGGGACTGCCCCGCTGGGCGACGGAGGACTTCGAGGTGGCGGGCACGGCCATCGGCAAGGGCGACCTGGTGCTGCTCGACCTGCAGGCGGCGAACCAGGACGGCACCCGGTTCCCGGATCCGGGGGAGTTCGACCCGCGGCGGGTGGACAACCCGCACGTCACGTTCGGGCACGGCACCACGCTCTGCATCGGACGTCCGCTGGCCCGCATCGAGTTGCAGGAGGTCTTCTCCGGCCTGCCGCGGCGGTTCCCGGACCTGCGCCTCGACGGCGACGTCGAGAAGCTCACCCACCGCGACGACAGCGTCGTCGGCGGTCTGACCGAGTTGCCCGTGAGGTGGGGGTAGAGATGGACACGAAGACGCCGACCCGCGCCGAGGTCCTGTACCTCGACATCCTGAAGCGGGCGCTGACCAACGTCATCTACGAGGACGCGCCGATCGCGCTGATCACGCAGGACACGGAGTACAGCCGGGAATCCCGCGACGGTGGGCTCGACTGGCCGAGCGTCGCGCACACCATGATCGGCACGGTCGGCCTGGACCACATCGAGTGGTGCCTCGGCCAGGTCGTGGCCGACGACGTCCCCGGCGACTTCATCGAGACCGGTGTCTGGCGGGGCGGTGCGTGCATCTTCGCCAAGGGTTTCCTGGAGGCGCACGGCATCGAGGACCGGTCGGTGTGGGTGGCGGACTCGTTCGAGGGCATCCCGGAGATCGGTGAGGACGGCCACCCCCTCGACCACAAGTACGGCTGGCACCGCCTCAACCACGTCCTCGGGGTGGCCGAGGAGCAGGTGCGGGAGAACTTCGCCAGGTACGGCCTGCTCGACGACCGGGTCCGGTTCGTGAAGGGGTGGTTCCGCGACAGCCTGCCGACGGCGCCGATCGAGCGGCTCGCGGTCCTGCGGCTGGACGGCGACCTCTACGAGTCCACGATGTCGGCGCTCACCCACCTGTACCCCAAGGTGTCCGTCGGCGGCTTCGTGATCGTCGACGACTACAAGATCCCGCAGTGCCGCGAGGCCGTGCACGAGTACCGCGAGCAGCACGGCCTCGAAGCGGACGAGCTGCACGAGATCCCGCGCGGCAGCGGGCCCGTCTTCTGGCGCCGCACCCGATGAGCCGCGCAGGCGAGCTGCACCCCGAACGAGGTTCCCGCCCGAGGAAGGTCCCCCCGACCCATGGACGCCACGATCGAACCGTCCGACAGATCGCCGTCGCCCGCGGGCGGGGTGAATCCGCTCCACTCGCGGATCCTCGGCGCGCTCCAGCGGACGTTGCTGTGCGGGTGGATCCTGATCGAGATGATCGCGGGCCTGCTCCTGCTGCCCTACGCCCGGCTGTTCTTCCACAGCCTGGAGCACCTGGCGGCCGAGTTCCCGCGCACCCAGCGGTGGCCGCTGTTCTCCCAGGCCAGGGCCCGCTACGAGCGCTGGGCGGCGTGGTGCCGGGAACGCGGCTGGCAGCTCAGGGCCGTGCTGTTCGTGCTGACGATCGGCACCGCCGCCTTCATGTGGTGGAAGTTCTCGTGACCGCGGCCCGCGTTCCCGTCCAGGGCGGTGGCCGATGACCGGGGTCACCCACCGCCCCTTGGTCCAGCGAGCGGTGTCGCAAGCGGGCGACCCGGCCTGGCTGATCACCGACTACGCGCTGGTGCGCACCCTGCTCAACGAGCCCCGCCTGGTGTCCACGCACCCCGAGCCGGAGAAGGCGGCCAGGGTGTCCGCCTCGGTGATCCTGGGCGGTCCGCTGCCGGAGTCGCCGACCGAGGACGTCGACCACGTGCGGATGCGCCGGGCCCTCGGGCGCCGGTACTCCACGGTCGCGCTGGAGGCGATGCGTCCACGCCTGCAGGCGTTGGTGGACGAGCTGCTCGACCGGGTGGCGGCCTCTCCGCAACCGGCGGACTTCCACGAAGCGGTGTCCTACCCGTTGCCCGCACTGGTGATCTGCGAGCTGTTCGGCGTGCCCGCCGCGGACCGGGACCGGTTCCGGCGCTGGTCCGAGGACGCCGGGGGGATGTTCGACGCCGAGCGCTCCTTCCGGGGGCTGATGGACCTGACCGGGTACCTCGTGGGCCTGGTCCAGGACCGGCTCGACGAGCCGCGCGACGACGTCGTGTCCGACCTGGCCGAAGCGCACCGCGCCGACCCGACCGGGTTCACGCTCGAAAGCGCGGCGCAGCTGTGCGCCGGGCTGATGTTCGCCGGGCACGAGACGACCGTGACCGCCATCGACGCCGGTGTGGTGATGCTGGCGACCAACCCAGACCAGCGCGAGCGGCTGCTGGCCGAACCGGACCTGCTCCCGGCCGCGGTCGAGGAGATCCTGCGGGTGTCGGTCCCCAGGCCGACACCCGCCAAGCCCGCTCCCGAGGAGCAGTCGCCGGGCTTGCCCCGCTGGGCGAAGGTCGACCTGGACATCGACGGGGTCACCGTGCGGCAGGGTGAACTGGTCCTGCTCGGGCTCCAGCAGGCCAACCAGGACCCCGCGCTGGTCGGCGAGCGCACCGGGTTCGTGGTGGACCGCGCGCCGAACGCCCACCTGACGTTCGGCCACGGCAAGCACTACTGCGTGGGAGCGTCCCTGGCCCGCCTCGAACTGCACCTCCTGTTCCGGGCGCTGATCGAGCGGTTCCCCGGTATGCGGCTGGCGGTTCCCGTGGACGAGCTGCCGGCCCGCGAGGACGCCGTGGCGGGTGGGCTCACCGCGCTCCCGGTGACCTGGTGACGCCGCGGGCGCCCGGCCGTTCGGCCTGCACAGCGGACCCGACAGCGAGGTGGGGCACGACATGATCGACGACCTGGACGCCTTCGTCAAGGAGATGGACGTCTACGGCTACGAGGTCGTCCTCGACCGCCCGTCGCCGTACCTGCCGCCGCCCGCCTACGCGCGGCAGCGGGGGGACTCCGTGGTCGTCCCGACCAAGACGGTCGACGGGCAGCCGGTGACGGTGATGATCGGGTGGGAGGCCGCGCAGCAGGTGCTCGCCGACACCCGGTTCACCGTGGTCAAGCCGGGCACCACGGCGATGCCCGGCTCGCTGCTGTGCGACGGCCTCGACCACGCGCGGTTGCGCCGCCTGCTGGCCCGCGGCATGTCCGCCCGCACACTGGAGGCCATCCGCCCGCGGATGGACGAGCTGTCCGACGACCTGGTCGGCCGGATGCTGGCGAGCGGGCAGCCCGCCGACCTGATGAGCGCCGTCGCCAGGCCGCTGGCCGTGCTGATGATCACCGAGCTGCTCGGCATCGAGGTGCGGGACCGCGAGCGGTTCCGGGAGTGGGCCGAGGCGATGTCGGGGCTCACGGCCGCGGACATCGCCGAGTACGCGGCGGCCTGGGAGCAGTTCATGGCGTACGTGCGCGACCTCATCGTGACGAAACGGGCGGAGCGCGGGTCGGGACTGCTCAGCTCGCTCATCGAGGCGCGCTACACCGAGGACGGCCGGATCGAGGACGAGGAACTCGTCACCATCGCCGCGACCCTGCTCACCGGCGGCTTCCTGAGCACGTCGAACTCGCTCGGGCTCGGGGTCATCCAACTGGTGGAGACGGACAGCCTGAAGGACATCACCGACCAGGCCGCCGCGGCACGCGCGGTCGAGGAGATGCTCCGGCTGCAGGCGGGCCTCCCCAGCGAGGCGTTCCCGCGCTGGGCGACGACCGACATCGAGGTGGCGGGCCACCGCTTCGCGGCGGGCGACCTCGTGCTGGTGCGGCTGGAAGGGGCCAACCGCGACCCGGACCGGTTCGCCGACCCGGACGGTTTCGAGCTGCTGCGGACGCCGAACCCGCACCTGCGCTTCGGCCACGGACCCCACCTGTGCATCGGGGCGGCCCTTGCCCGGATCGTGCTCACCTCCGCCATCCGCGCCATCGCGGAGCACGTTCCGAGCTTGGCGCTCGTGCGGGCCAAGGAGGACATCCCGTGGACCGGCCACATCCTCGACGACGGACCGGCGGTGATCGAGGTGACCTGGGACGACCCCTTGCCGGACAAGGCATCTACGTCCGCGGGCGGCACGGGGAGGCGTTCGAGCGATGGCCGTTGAGCGAAGCAGAACGGGGGAGAAGGTGCCGGACCAGGACATGGAATCGCTGCGCGCCGACTACGCCGAGGAGTTCCGGCTCGGCGCGCCGGGGTTCTTCGAGCCACGGCGGGACGACTGCCCTTGGTGCGGATCCGAGGCCGTGCGACCGCGAATCGCCGTCGCCGACCTCCAGCAGTGCAAGCCGGGCACATTCACCATGGACGAGTGCTCGGGGTGCGGCCACGTCTTCCAGAACCCGCGGCTGACACCGGCGGGCCTGGACTACTACTACCGCGACTTCTACGACGGCCTCGGGCTGGAGACCTGGAAGTCGGTGTTCGAGTTCAGCAGGCCCGCCTACCGGGCCAGGGTCAGGATCCTCGGCGAACGGGCGCGGCCCGAGCGGTGGCTCGACATCGGGGCCGGGCACGGGCACTTCTGCCGTGACGCCAAGGCCCTGCTGCCGGACACCGAGTTCTGGGGGCTGGACCGCAACGCGGAACTGCCGAACGCCCGGCAGCGGGGCTGGGTCGACGAGGTGCTCGACGTGTCGGTGTTCGAGGCCGCGGAGAAGCACTCCGGTGAGTTCGACGTCGTCAGCCTCTTCCACTACCTGGAGCACACCACGGAGCCGCTGGAGGAGTTGGACGCGGTCCGCGCGCTGGTCCGGCGCGGTGGCCACGTCGTCATCGAGGTGCCGAACCCGGAGAGCAGGTTCGCTCGGCTCTACGGGAAGTACTGGTACCAGTGGATGGCTCCCCAGCACCTCAACCTGATGCCGTGGCGCAACGTCTGCCGCGCCTTGGAGGATCGCGGGTTCCGGATCCAGGCCGTCGAGCTGGGTCGGGCCAACCAGCCGGTCGACGGACTGGCCGCGGTGATGTTCGGGCTCAACTCGCACCTGCCGTCGGCGCGCAGCTGGCCGTGGCTGCCGCGTCGGGTGAGCGGGCCGCAACGGGTGCTGCGCAAGGCCGTCCTGGCGCTCTGCGGCCCGGTGATGATCCTCGCGGGGATGCTGGACATGGTCCTGCACACCATCACCCGCCGCGGATCGGGCGGCAACACCTACCGCGTCCTCGCGGTGCGCACGGCCGACGAGGAGGGCGACTCGTGACCGCCGACCGCGCGCCCTCCGAGGTGCTGTTCGCGCCGATCCCGGCCTGGGGGCACGTGAACCCCCTGCTCGGCGGGATGGCCGAACTGACGCGGCGCGGCCACAAGGTGAGCTGCCTGGCCACTTCCGACTTCGCCGACCGGGTCTCGGAGGTTGCCGAACCGGTGAGCTACAGCTCCCCGATGCGGGCCCGCGGCGCTTCCTCGGCGACGTCGGACGTGACCGACGTGATGCCGCTCGCGCTCGCGGAGACCGAGGCGGCCTTCGGCGCGCTGCGCCGCCACGCCGCCACCCGACCGCCGGACATCGTCGTGCACGACGTGATGGGCTGGGCGGGCTGGTTGCTGGCCAGGGAACGCGGTCTGCCCACGGTCTGCAGCTGGCCGGTCTTCGCGTCCAACGAGCACTTCTCGCTGCACCGCGACTACGCGACCATCCAGGACGAGGGCTCGGCGGCGATGGTCGACTTCTTCGGCGCTGTCGCGAAGTTCCTCGACTCGGTGGGCCTGGACTCGGTCGCCCCGACCGAGCTGTTCGAGAGCGAACCGACCCACCACGTCGTCCACTTCCCGCGCGAGTTCCAACCCCGCGGCGAGACCTTCGACGAGCGGTTCACGTTCGTCCCGCCGTCGGTCCGCGCGCCGGAGCGCTCGTCGGACGCGGTCTGGCTCGACGCCGCCGAACCCCTTGTCGTGGTCTCGCTGGGCACCATCTACCACGACAACGCCGAGTTCTTCCGCACCTGCGTCGAGGCGGTCGCCCGGCTGGGGTGGCCCGCGGCCGTGGCGCTCGGCGGTTCGGTGCGCCGCGAGGAACTGGGCGAGGTGCCCGAGCACGTCCTGCTGCGCGAGCGGCTGCCGATGATCGACGCGCTGCGGAACGCCGCGGTCCTGGTCGGCCAGGGCGGCATGGGCAGCACGCTCGAGGCGCTGTCGTACGGCGTGCCGCTGCTGCTGGCCCCGCAGATGGGCGAGCAGCGGGCCGTCGCCGACCGGGTGGAAGCACTCGGCCTCGGCAGGCGGCTGGACCAGCCGTTCACCGCGGCCGCGCTCGAACGGGCGATCCGCGAGATCGTCCAGGACGCGGAGGTGGCCCGCCGGGTCGCCGCGTTCCGGGAACAGCACCTGGGCCATCCGGGTTCGCGGGGCGTGGCCGACGCCGTGGAGGCGCACCTGCCGCGCTGAACCGCACCGCGACCGAACAGGAACCGGACCAGGACTAGGAAGGAGGCGGCATGGTTGAGCGGCTGCTGCTCGACGAACCGTGGTCTGCCGTGCACACGGGAAGCTCGGGGATCCCCGAGGACCGGGAACACCGGCTGCTGGACGGCGTCGACGGGCCCGAGGACGTGCGCGCCCTTCGCGCCGAGCAGCTCCCCGAGCTGGCCGACGAGCTGCGGGCGCTGCTCGTCGAGCAGGTGACCCGCACCGGCGGGCACCTGGGGCCGAACCTCGGTGTCGTCGAGCTGACCATCGCGCTGCACCGGGTGTTCGACTCCCCGCGCGACACCGTGCTGTGGGACACCGGCCACCAGTCCTACGTCCACAAGGCGCTGACCGGGCGGTGGCGCGCGTTCGACCGGCTGCGCGGCCGGGGCGGTCTCTCCGGCTACCCCGCCCGCGCGGAGTCCCCGCACGACCACGTCGAGAACTCGCACGCCTCCACCGCCCTGTCCTGGGCCTACGGCGTGGCACTCGGGCACACTCTGCTCGGCGAGCACGACCGCCGCGTGGTCGCGGTCGTCGGCGACGGCGCCCTCACCGGCGGCATGGCCTGGGAAGCGCTGAACAACATCGGCGGCAGGCGGTGCCGGGTGGTGATCGTCCTCAACGACAACGGCCGCTCCTACGCCCCGACGGTGGGCGGCCTGGCCGAGCACCTGACCCGGCTTCGCACGGGTGCTCGGCCGGACCGTCCGGGAGGTGTCTTCGCCGAACTGGGCCTGACCTACCTGGGGCCCGTCGACGGGCACGACGTGGCGGCGGTCGAGAAAGCGCTGGCCGTGGCCGCCGCCGACGACGGTCCGGTCGTCGTGCACTGCGTCACCAGCAAGGGCCGCGGCCACGCCCCGGCCGAGCGGCACGAGGTCGACCAGTTCCACGCCGTGCGCGCGGCGACCTCGTCGGCCGTGCCAGCGGGGCCGTCCTGGACGTCCGTGTTCGGCGCCGAACTCGTGCGGCTGGGAGGTGAGCAGCCCGAGGTGGTCGCGCTCACCGCCGCGATGCTCGACCCGGCGGGGCTGACGCCGTTCGCCCGGCGGTTCCCCGACCGCGTCCTCGACGTCGGCATCGCCGAGCAGCACGCCGTCACCGCGGCCGCCGGGCTCGCCGCGGCCGGTGCCCGCCCGGTCGTCGCGGTCTACGCGACCTTCCTGACCCGCGCGCTGGACCAGGTGCTCATGGACGTGGCCCTGCACCGCGCACCGGTGGTGTTCGTCCTCGACCGCGCCGGGGTGACCGGTGACGACGGCGCCTCGCACAACGGGGTGTGGGACATGGCCCTGCTCGGTGTCGTCCCGGGGCTGTGGATCGCGGCGCCCCGCGACGCGCGGACGTTGCGGGCCGCGCTGAGGGCGGCCCTGCGGCGCACCGACGGCCCGACGGTCGTGCGCTTCCCGAAGGGCCCGGTCGGGCCGGACGTGCCCGCGCTGCTGCGTCGCGGCGGGCTGGACGTTCTGCGCACCGACGCGGTCGACGACGTGCTGCTGGTCGGCGTCGGCCCGATGGCGGGCCTGTGCCTGGAAGCCGCGCGGCTGCTGCACGAGCGCGGGGTGGGCGTCACCGTCGTGGACCCCCGGTGGGTGCGACCGGCCAACCCCGCACTGGTCGGGTTGGCCGCGCGCTTCTCGTTGGTCGCCACGGTGGAGGACGGGCTGCTCGCGGGCGGCTTCGGCGGGTCGCTCGCCAGTGCGATGCGGGACGAGGGGTCGCCGACCCCGCTGGTGGAGTTCGGTGTGCCGCGCGGCTTCCTGAGGCACGGCACCAGGGCCGAGGTCCTCGCCGACTGCGGGCTCACCGCGCAGGGCGTCGCCGACCGCGTGGCCGCCCGGCTGCGCCGTCCCAGGCGGGTGGTTCGCCCGGCGGGCTGACCCGTGTTCGCCAATTGAGGCGGAACAACGGTGGTTTACCCGTGGGGCAAACTCCTGGACGTTCGGCGTCGGGTTGCTGGATGATCACTCATCTCGGTGACCCGGAGGACAGGAATCTGTGACGGCGGAGAACGAGCAGGACATGCCGCTGGACGTCGCGGTCGGCGTGCTGGGCAACCTGGAAGTCCGCATGGGCGACGTGCCGGTGTCGATCGGGCCCGCCCGGCAGAAGTCGGTGCTGCTGGTGCTGTTGACCGAACTCAACCAGGTGGTGCCCGCGAGCCGGTTGATCGACCGGGTCTGGGGCGAGCACGCGCCTGCCCGAGCCCGGTCGGTGCTGCGGACCTACCTGTCCAACCTGCGCCGGGCGCTGGTCCCGACCGGGATCGGGATCACCTGGCGCGACACCGGCTACCAGCTGACCGCCGATCCGGACCGCGTGGACGTGCACCGCTTCCGCTGCCTGCTTACCCGTGCCCGCGACAGCGACAACCCGCGGAGCGCACTGGCGCTGGTCGAGCAGGCGCTGGCGTTGTGGCGCGGCGAGCCGCTGGCTGAACTGGACACCCCGTGGGCGCAGTCGGCGCGCGAGCACCTGCACCGGGAACGGGCCGCCGCCGAGGCCGACCGGATCGACTGGGCGCTGGACTGCGGGCTGCACGGCGACCTGCTGCCCGAACTGACCACGCGGGCCGCCGAGGACCCGTTGGACGAACGCCTGGCCGGACAGGTGATGCTGGCGCTGTACCGCGCGGGTCGCCCGGCCGACGCGCTGGAGCACTACCGGTGCACCCGGCAGCGGCTGGTGCGGGAACTCGGCACCGAACCCGGCCCGGCGCTGCGCCAACTGCACCAGCGCAGCCTCGCCGCCGACCCCGCCCTCACCCTCCCGGACGCGGATCCCGCACCCGAACCAACGACCGTCCAGGCCCCGCAGCCCCGTCAGCTACCGGCGGCACCGGCGCTGTTCGTCGGGCGCCACAACGAGTTGGAACGCCTGGACGCCGCGCAAGGCGGCGCCTCCGCGGTGGTCATCTCCGCCATCGCGGGCGCGGGCGGCATCGGCAAGACCTCGCTGGCCCTGCACTGGGCCCACCGCCACGCCGACCGCTTCCCCGACGGGCAGCTGTTCGTGGACCTGCGCGGCTTCAGCCCCGACGACGAGCCGATGAACCCGGCCGTGGCGGTGCGCGGTTTCCTCGACGCGCTGGGCGTCGACCCCGGCGGCCTGCCGCCCGACCTGGACGCGCAGGCGGCGTTGTACCGGAGCTTGATCTCCGGGAAGCGGATGCTGGTGGTGTTGGACAACGCCGCCGGCGCCGACCAGGTCGCGCCCCTGCTGCCGGGCACGTCCACGTGCACGGTCCTGATCACCGGCCGCACGACGTTGGCGTTGCTGATGGACCGCTACGGGGCATGCCACCTGCAACTGGGCATCCTCACCCGCGAAGAGGCGCACGCGCTGCTGGTGGAGCGCATAGGGGACGGCCGCGCGGCCGCCGAACCCGTCGCCGCCAGGGAGCTGACCGACCTGTGCGGGCGCTACCCCCTGGCGTTGTCGATCATGGCCCGCTACGTCTCCACCCGCCCGCACATCCCGCTGGCCGAGTTCGCCGCCGAACTGCGCGAACTGGGTCTGGACATGTTCGACGCCGACGACCCCGCCGTGAGCCTGCCCGCCGTGCTGTCCTGGTCGCTGCGCGGCCTGACTCTCGAACAGTGCACCGTCTTCGCCCTGCTGGGCATCGCCCCCGGGCCGGATATCGACCTGCCCACCGCCGCCGCTCTCGCCGACCTGCCCCCGGCACGGGCGCGCAAGGCCTTGCGCGCCCTGGAGGAGCACTCCCTGCTGGAGCGGCACCCGCACGGCCGCTACTCGATGCACGACCTGGTTCGCGCCTACGCCGCCACGACCGCCCACGACAGCCTCCCGGAATCGGTGCGGCGGACGGCGTTGGACCGGGTGGTGGACTTCTACCTGCACACCGTCCACATCGCCGACCAGCACCTGTACCCCCACCGAGGCGTGCTCCGGCTCGACCCGCCGGCTCTCGGCGTCCACCCCCACCCCCTGCCGGACCACCCGACCGCGCTGGCGTGGATGGACACCCACCACCCGCACTTGCTGGCGGCCCAGCACACCGCCGTCGCACACGGCCGCCACCAGGCCGTGTGGCACTTCGCCTGGTTCCTGGGCGCCTTCCACACGACGCGGGGCCACCCCCACGACGACCTGGCCGTGTGGCGGGCCGGGTTGGACGCCGCCGCCCACCTGCCCGATCACACCGCCCGCATCCGCGCCCACCGCTTCCTCGGACGCGACTACGTCGGACTGGGGCGGCACGAGGAGGGCGTCGGACACCTGGAACAGGCCCTGGTCCTCGCCGAACACCACGACGACCGCAGCCAGCAGGCCCTCACCCACCACGCCCTCGCGCGGGCGTGGGGACAACGTGGCGACTACCGGCAGGCCCTGGAGTACGCCTACCACGCCCTGGACCGCTTCCGCGCCATCGGCGAGCCTGCATGGGAAGCCGACGCGCTCAACACCATCGGCTGGGTCTCCGCCCGCCTGGGCGACTACGACACCGCACGCGTCCACTGCCAGGCCGCCCTCACCCTGGGCCGACGCCTCCGGCACACCCACGGCGAGGCGCTGACCCTGGACAGCCTGGGGTTCATCGACCACAGCACGGGCCACCACCAGCAGGCCATCCACCACTACGACCAGGCCCTCACCCTGCGCCGCACCTTCGGCCACACCAACGAGATCGCCGACACCCTCGACAGCCTCGGCGCTCCTCACGCCGCCATCGGCAACCACGACCAGGCCCGCGCGGTCTGGCGGGAAGCCCAGGAGCAATACCTGCGGCAGGGCCGGGACGCCGACGCCGACCGCGTCCAGCAGCGACTCGACGACCTCGACAAGACCACCGGCCCGGCACGGGGCAACGCCTGAGCCGCCTCACCCGCGTGGATGACGTCCTCGGCGTGCGCACGGCTAACCCGAACGCGGCGTGTGGCTGACGATCGAGGTCGATCCGTGAAGAAGAACAGCATTCCGACGGGCGTGAGGTTGTCCCCTTGATCCGGACACCCTGATCCCAGACACCGGCCTGGGGAGGGATGTTTCCCGTGCCAGGCAAGTCGAAGTACCCCGAGCAGTTCCGCAGGGACGCCATCGAGTACTCACCTCTACTGCGATTACGCCTGCCTGCCACTGGTCTGGATCATGTTCCGCCTATGGGGTAATGGCGATGCGCGACGGTCATGGCGAGCGTGCGCTCAGGCTTGCGCTGCACCTCCTGGCTCGGACCGCTCACTCGTCACGCAGTCCAACTCAGGACCGTCCTGTGTAGACCGACAACAGTCATGCGGGCGCAACTTTGTTCGCCTGGAACGAAAGGCGGACCATAATTGAGCGTGCCACAAACTGCGCCAATCTATCGACTCGTGCATCGATGACCATGCTCCTGCTCACCGGTAGAACCAAGATCGGTGGGAGATCCTGGGGAGACGGGAACCCGTCGCAACGCGTCGGAACGGGATTGAACCGGTGGCCCCTACCGTGACCAGCCGGAGGCCGAGGGGATTCGGCCAGGTGCCGACTCCTTCGACGACCAGGCCCACGTGCGCGTCGCACTGTCCGGTAGGTCATAGCGACTGCGCGGCACCGATCACCGGTGTCCTGCGTTCACGTGTTATGACCGGGGGGAACATGGAGAAGGAGCCGCAGCCGCCGCGCTGGGCAATGTGGGTCGCGCGCGCCATCGCGGTGGTGATCGTGGTGCCCGCGGAGCTGGTCTGGGAGTCGCTCAAGGCTGCCGGGCGGGTCGTGCGCCGGGTGGTGCTGCGTCCGCTGCTGGCCGTCCTGCGCTGGGTGGGTACCTGTGCGGGTGCGCTGGCCCGGTTCGTGTGGCGCTGGCTGCTCGCGCCGGTGGGCAGGGGTTCGCGGTACGTGCTGGAGGGTCTCGGCACTGGGTTGCGTGCGATCGGCCGGTTCCTGGTGCGCTACCTGTTCCGGCCGTTCGGAGCGTTCCTGCAGGCCTTGGCCGAGCTGCTCGACCGTGGGCTGGAGGCGGTGGGCCGTGCGCTGAGTTGGGTGTTCAGCAGGCTTTCCAGGTTCGTGCTGCGGCCTGCGGGCCGAGGGCTGCGCCTGCTGGTCGGTGGCGTCCGGTGGGTGCTCGCGGCAGTGGGGCGCGCGGTGCGGGCCGTGGTGACCGTCCCGCTGGTGTGGTGTTGGCGGATGCTGGTGGTGATCCCGCTGCGGTGGCTCGGCGTCGGCTTGCGACACCTCGGGACCGCGCTGGTCTGGTTGCTCCGCCTGCTCGGGCGGATGTTGCTGTTCCCGCTGCGGTGGTTGTGGAATCGCCTGGTCGTGCCGGTGTTCCGGCTGTTCGGCAACGCGTTGGTCTGGGCGTTGCGCCGGGTGGCGGCGCCGCTGTGGCGGCTGCTGGGGCGGGTGTTGCGATGGGTGTTCGTCAACCCGGTGAAGTGGGTCTACCGCGCGGTGCTCACACCGATCGGCAAGGGGTTCCGGCAGGTGGTGCGGGCCCTGGTGTTCCGGCCCGCCCGCTGGGTGCGGACCTCGGTGATCGACCCGGTGCGGTCGGCGGGCCGCCGGGTCCGCGGCCAGTTGCGCGCCGCGCTCGGCCGCCGCGGCGACTGAACCACCGTTCATGACGGGAGCGGTGCGGTCTCCGCGACCCAGCGGGAAAGGGCGAGCAGGGTGGTGTCCGCGCTCGTCGCCATCTCGTCCTGGAGATCGGTGACCTCGCGACGCGTCGAGCCGAGCAAGGGGTCCATCCTGAGCAGTTGCCAGGACTGATCCTCCCCTGGTTGTACGGAGCCGGTGACCAGCGTGAATTCGCCCAGCCTGCGGCACGCGGTGAGGAACGCCATCGACGTGAGGTCCTCCGCCACCGACCACGAGCCGGTCAACCGGTAGGCGTAGTTCCACACCGCGCCCGAGTGCCTGCG
>JBDSAJ010000452.1:0-7254 GCA_039922235.1 Umezawaea sp. | reverse complement strand
CAACCGACTCGTCGGCATCCTGCACGGATGCCTCACGACCGGCACCCACTACGACGAGACGACCGCCTGGTCTCATCACGCGGAGTCGGTTGCTGCTTGACATCTACCCTCCTGGGATGTCTTTCCTGGACGTTGTACGAGGGCGAGTAGGAGATCCAGTTGCCCGATTCGACCTGCGCCTGGGCACTCGGTGCACCGATGAGCCCTATTCCCGCGAGCGCGGCCGCCGTGAGCGCGAATACACGCGCCCTGGAAAACAGTCGTGACATCATTTTCCTTTCCGTGATCGCGGCGGCGACGTGGAAGGCAAACGGTAAGCGCGTCGCGGCCCCTATTTCAAGGGCGAGCCGGATGTTTGTGGACGTGAACGAGTGGATCATGCATTTCCGCTATTCCGGAGCGGCACGGCGACAAAATCGACACAGTGCGACCGGTGAACCGGTCGGTTCGGGGTGCGCGTCGCGAAAACCGGAACAGTTACGCTGCCCGACGATGAGACGCAAGCTCAAGCCCCCGCTGCCGCAGCGGCACGGACTGGACCCCGCCCGCCTGCGCATGCCGGCGGAGGGGCACTGGACGACGCTGCGGGACCACCTGGTCGACCGACTGCCCAAGGTGGACCCCGCGCGCATCGACCTGATGCTGCGCGAGAGCCGGATCGTGGACATGGACGGGCCGGTGCCGCCCGACGCGCCCTTCGTGCCCAACTCGTCGGTGTGGTTCCACCGCGACCTGCCAGACGAGGCGGCGGTGCCGTTCGAGATCGGCGTCGTGCACCGCGACGACGACCTGCTGATCGTGGACAAGCCGCACTTCCTCGCGACCATCCCGCGCGGCAAGCACATCGTGGAGACTGCGCTGGTCCGGCTCCGGCGCGAACTGGACCTGCCGGACCTCGTGCCCGCGCACCGGCTGGACCGGGTGACCGCCGGGCTGATCATGTTCGTGGTGAACCCGGCACGCCGCGGCACGTACCAGACCCTGTTCCGGGATCGGTTGGTGCACAAGGAGTACGAGGCCATCGCGCCGTTCGACCCCGACCTGGTGCTGCCGTGCGCGGTGCACAGCCGGATCGTCAAGGAGAAGGGGATCATCACCGCGCAGGAGTTGGACGGGCCGCCGAACAGCGAGACGCTCGTCGAGCTCGTCGAGCACCGCGACGGCCTCGGCCGGTACCGGTTGCTGCCGAGGACCGGTCGCACGCACCAACTCCGGCTGCACATGAGCGGGCTGGGCGTGCCGATCCTCGGCGACGACTTCTACCCCGTCCTCACCGAGACCCCGCTGGACGACTACCGGAAACCGTTGCAGCTACTGGCGAAAGTCCTCTCCTTCACCGATCCGCTCACCGGCGTGCCGCGCCGGTTCGAGAGCCCGTCGACGCTGCTGGCGTGGACGTCGATCGACGCGTGGCACGTCGGCCCGCCCGCTACCCGGCCAGGGCCAGCAGCCTGCTGATCTCCGCGGTCCGCGATTCGCGGACGCGGGCCGCCATCTCCGTGGCCTCCTCGTTGTCACCCCCGTCCAGTTCGATCTTGGTCAGCTCGACCGAGTTGTGCAGGTGCCCGGTCATCAGGTTCAGGAACATCGAGTCGAAGTCGCTGTCCGGTGTGGACTTGAGCGCCGCGATCTCGGCCGGGCCCGTCTGGTGCAGGCCGCCGTGGTGGGCGTGCGCGCCGGGGTCGGCGTTCATCGTCGTCGGCTGCGACCGCTCGGTGAGCCAGGCCGTCATGGTCTCGGATTCCTTGCGCTGCACGGTGTCCAGCTCAGCCGCCAGGTCGCGCACGGCCGGGTTGACCGCCCGCTGCCCCGCCAGGCCGGTCAGTTCGAGGCCTTGCGCGTGCAGCGACAGCGTCATCTGCAGGAACATCACGTCCACCACGGTGAAGTCCCGCTCGGACGGGTGGGCCGAACCGCAGCCCGCGAGCAGCAGGACGCCCGCGAGCAGCAGCACGAGTGGATGGCGGTTCATGGTCCTCCACGGCGTGGGAAGCAGGGGGAACCCGCACCGGAGCGCGGGTTCCCCGCTGACGGCTAGAGAACCGCCAGTGCGTTCGCGTTCGCCGCGAGGCCGTTGACCTGGACGTCGACGCACGAGTAGAACGCGTTGGCCGTGTCGGCGATGTTCCAGACCGCGAGGACCTTCTGCCTGCCCGAGCGGCCGCCGAGGCTGACCGAGTGGCTCACGGTCGCGCCCGGCTGCTTGCCGCCGTCGTTGAAGACGGCGATGCGCGTGCCGCCGATGAAGTACTCCCACGTGCTGGTGGCGTGGCGCGCCGTCAGCACCCACTTGAAGTTGACCGTGCCGCCGACCGACGCGGCGGGCCAGCCCTTGCTCTCGTCGCTCAGCACGGGGAAGCGCGAGTTGCCGTGGCAGTTGCGGACGCCCTTCGGACCTTCCACGCTCTGCGGCTCGTAGATGATGTCGCCGCAGTTCTTGACGCGGCCCGAAGCGCAGTTCGCCTGCCTGCTCGGTGGGGATGAGATGTAGCCGTGCGCACTCGCCGTTCCCGCAGGTGCGAGGACGACGATCAGGGGTGCGACGCCGATGGCGACCGCCGCCGCGGCCACCTTGCTCCTCAAGCTCATGACAGCTCCTCTGGAATTGTGGTGTTCCCAGGTGGGAGTCCTGCTGGAGCGCCTCCCACCGCAGGGTTGGGAACCCGGTGCAGCGGATACGTGATCCACGCCGTGCCAACGCGGCGGACTTTGACACGGTTCTCTTGCGGTTACGAGGTTTCCGCTGGTCAGCGGATCCAGGTTGCCGCTTGTCCATGTGGTCTAGACCAGAAACGTTAGCGACCGCGGACAAATCGGTCAAGGTGCTTCGGAAAAGACCTGAACGAATTCCAGGCGGCCATCACCCTCCTCAACCGAGGGGCGGACTCGTGGCCCTACACCGTCAACTTGGCTTCGATGCGCTTCAGGTAGTGCCGCGCCAGGGCGAGGTTCGCGTGTTCGCGGTCCAGCACCAGGTACAGGAACAGCGTCGGGTTGCCCTTGGCGGCCGTCAGCGGTCGGATCAGGTGGTACTGGCGGTGCAGCGTGATCAGGATGTCCTCGATGGTGTCGTCCAGGGCGAGCGACGCCATGACCCGCAACTTCGCCCGCACGACCTCGGTGTTGCCCGCCGCAGCGACGTCCAGGTCGAGCCAGTCGCCACCACCCAGCGAGCCCAATGACATGCCGCTGTCGTAGTCGACGAGCGCCACGCCCACCGCGCCCGCGATGGTCATGGCTTCTTTCAACGCCAAGTTGATGCTCATGGAGAAAGTGACCCCTCATAGGTGATCGGGCGCATACCAGGTGACACGCGGACCAACGCACTTGCGTTCCGCGCGGAAGCAATACAGCAGCGCCCAGCAAATCACACCATGTCGCCGAGTCGCACTGAAGAATGCCCATTTGGAGCAATCCGTGTCGCCGAGCGGTCCGGAAGTGCGCGCCACGTAACAGGATTACCGCCTGCAAGATTGACCTGACAGAGCGTTTACCAGGCGCAACTCCGAAGCGGAGAGCACCTGGTCACGCCATGCACCACACCTGACAAATACTCAGGGTCACCCCGGTGTGACAATACGAAAAATGCCTGCAAATATCCCGTCGAGAACCTGAACGACGACGTTCCTCAATAAGGCTCACGTGCGGAAATCAGGTCCGACCGGCCCGTGGAATTCCGTGGCCGCACTTCGCGGGATTGTTCTCGCCCGCGCCCACCGACTCCCAGCGAACGAGGGCGAGCGGTCACCCCTTCGCCACTTCGTCCTCGAAGTACGTCCGGCGGCTCGTGCGAACGGTGTGGACCCGTTGGCGCAGCACGGCGTGCTGCAGCAACGACAGCGCCTGCTTGGCCGCTATGTTGAACAACCCCATGGTGATGTCGCGTTCGCCGAAGACAACGAGCAGGAGCGACGCCTCGACCGGGAACACGCAGACGTAACCGGAACTGCCCTCGAACATCGCCGTGCGCGGTTCGCCGATCCCGGCCTGCGCGGTGAACTGCGCCGCGAGCCCGACGGCGGCCGCGGACATGGCGGCGACGCTCTCGTCCTCGACGTCCCTGGTGTCGCTGGCGAGCACCAGACCGTCCTGGGTGGCCACCAGGAGTCCGGTCACCCGGTCGACCTGGCCGCGGATGGTCCGGAGCGCCGTGACCATCTCGTCCGAGTCCAGCGGCGGATGCGTCACCATCGGCCCCAGCGGCAGGGATTTCGTCGCCGCTGCCGACGACGGCTTCCTCGTCGGCAGCGGGAGCCCGACATCCGGCTTGCGGGCTTCTGCGGCGCTCATACCGACAGGGTGGCTTCGATGCGCTTCAGGTTGTGCCGTGCCAGGGCGAGGTTCGCCCGCTCGCGGTCCAGCACGAGGTACAGGAACAGCGTCGAGTTGCCCCTGGCCGACAGCGGTCGGATCAGGTGGTACTGGCGGTTCAACGTGATCAGGATGTCCTCGATCGTGTCGTTCAGCGCGAGCGACGCCATGACCCGCAACTTCGCCCGCACGACCTCGGTGTTGCCCGCCGCCGCGACGTCCAGGTCGAGCCAGTCGCCACCACCCAGCGTGCCCAGCGACATGCCGCTGTCGTAGTCGACGAGCGCCACCCCTACCGCGCCCGTGATGGTCATCGCTTCCTTCAACGCCAGGTCAATGCTCATGGAGAAATTGGCCCCTCAAGATAAGATCGGGAGTACATCAGGTAAACGCGGGACAACTTCGCCACTGTCAATTGGGCAATAGCAACCACGCTAGGCGAAACACCTTATGTCTCTCAACGGTACCCAAATACGGCCATTTGGAGCAATCTGGGTCAACTGTTGATCTCAATGGAGTCCGAAAAGTGCGGTGAGTAGTCGACTATGAGGGCACGGTTACCGCCCGTGCCAGCAACGAGGCGACGGGCGTCTCAATTGGCTCCGCGCGGAGCAAGGTCGACTCGCACGCCGCCATCGAAGTCCAACCATGCTGCTAACGATTGCCGACCCTCGAACGATGTGGCGAATAATGGCGTCGGACCGCGCCCCCGACCAGCGGGAGCACGGTCCGGCTTTCGCGTGCGGAATTCGCTGCGGACGCCTACTCCGCCAACGTGTCCAGAATTCCCTGGCCGTACTTCGCGAGCTTGTTCTCGCCGACTCCGTTGACCGTGCCCAGCTCCTCCAGCGAACCGGGAGCGAGGGTGGCGATCTGGCGCAGGGTCGCGTCGTGGAAGACGACGTACGCGGGAACGCCCTGTTCCTTCGCCGTGGCGGCGCGCCACGTCCGCAGGCGCTCGAACACCGGTACGGCCTCGGCGGGCAGGTCCGCCACCACCGCGGCGGCCTTCGCGGCACGGGCGGGCTTGGCGGCGCGGGCGCGCTCCGGTTCGCGGCGGAGCATCACGTCGCGCTGCCGGGTGAGGACCGCGGCGCTGGCCTCGGTCAGGACGATCGTGCCGTAGTCGCCTTCCACCGCCAGCAGGCCCTGCGCGAGCAACTGGCGGACGACGCCGCGCCACTCCGACTCGTTCAGGTCGGCGCCGATGCCGAACACGGTCAGCGAGTCGTGGTCGTGCTGGATGACCTTGGCGGTCTTCTTGCCGAGGAGGATGTCGATCAACTGGCCCGCCCCGAACTTCTGCCTGCGCTCGTTCTTCAGGCGCACGACGGTGGACAGCAGCTTCTGCGCGGCGACGGTGCCGTCCCAGGACGCGGGCGGGGACAGGCAGGTGTCGCAGTTGCCGCAGGGCGTGCCCTCCTGGCCGAAGTAGGCCAGCAGCCTGGTGCGGCGGCACTCGACCGTCTCGCAGAGCCCGAGCATCGCGTCGAGGTGCATCCCGAGCATCCGGCGGTGCGCCTGGTCGCCGTCGGACGTGTCGATCATCTTGCGCTGCTGCACCACGTCCTGGAGGCCGTACGCCAGCCAGGCGGTCGACGGCAGGCCGTCACGGCCCGCGCGGCCCGTCTCCTGGTAGTAGCCCTCCACCGACTTGGGCAGGTCGAGGTGGGCGACGAACCGGACGTCCGGCTTGTCGATGCCCATGCCGAACGCGATCGTGGCGACCATGACCAGGCCGTCCTCGCGCAGGAACCGGGACTGGTTGGCCGCGCGGACCCCCGAGTCGAGGCCCGCGTGGTACGGCAGGGCCGCGATGCCGTTCTGCACCAAGAACTCCGCCGTCTTCTCCACCGACGCGCGGGACAGGCAGTAGACGATCCCCGCGTCGCCCGCGTGCTCGGTGCGCAGCAGCTCCAGCAGCTGCCGCTTCGGCTCGTTCTTCGGCTCGATGCGGTACTGGATGTTCGGGCGGTCGAAGCTGGCGACGAAGTGCCGGGCTTCCTTGAGGTTCAGCCTGGCCGCGATCTCCTGGTGGGTCGTCTCGGTGGCCGTCGCCGTCAGCGCGATGCGCGGGATGTCCGGCCAGCGCTCGTGCACGGCCGAGAGCGCGAGGTAGTCCGGGCGGAAGTCGTGGCCCCACTGCGACACGCAGTGCGCCTCGTCGATGGCGAACAGGGAGACCTTGCCCCGGTCCAGCAGGCGGAGGGTCGATTCGAGGCGCAGCCGTTCCGGGGCCAGGTAGAGCAGGTCGAGCTCCCCCGCCAGGAACTCCGACTCGACCATGCTGCGCTCGTCGGGATTCTGGGTGGAGTTGAGGAAGCCCGCACGGACACCGACGTTGCGCAGCGCGTCGACCTGGTCCTGCATCAGCGCGATGAGCGGCGAGATGACCACACCGACACCCGGCCGGACCAGCGCGGGGATCTGGTAGCACAAGGACTTGCCGCCACCTGTCGGCATCAGGACGAGCGCGTCCCCGCCCGCGACCACGTGCTCGATGATCTCCTGCTGGCTGCCGCGGAACTCGTCGTACCCGAAGACCCGGTGCAGGACCTGGAGGGCTTCGGTTCCGGTGTCGGGGTTGGCCACGGCGGCGATCCTACGAGGGGGGTCCGACATTCTCGGATCGGGTTGACCTCCAGTGCGGTGGAAGTTCTAGCCTTGGTGGTTCGGATTCGGCTCGGATTCGGCTCGTAAAGGGGGATTGACCAGCATGGCAGTGCGGTTGAACCACACGATCGTGGCGGCTCGGGATGCGAAGGCTTCGGCGGAGTTCCTGGCGAAGGTGATGGGGCTGCCCGCGCCGGTGCCGTTCGGGCCGTTCTTCGCGGTGCGGACGGATGGGGATGTGACGTTGGACTTCATGGGGGTGGAGGGGGAGGTGGTGTCGCAGCACTACGCGTTCTTGGTGGACGAGGGGGAGTTCGATGCGATTTTTGG
>JBDSAJ010000451.1:0-13830 GCA_039922235.1 Umezawaea sp. | reverse complement strand
CGGCCGCGACCGCGCCGCGCGGAGCTCCGGTCCCGCCGGTACCGAGCAGCGCGTCGACGACGAGACCCGCGCCGTCGATGCGCGGCGCGACGCGCGCGAACGCGTCGAGATCGCTCGCGACGTCGATCGCGATCGCCCGCGTTCGGATCACGAGCGGGGACTCGGTGCGCCAGGCGGGCCAGCGCAGGGACAACTCGCGGCTGGGTGGTGGCTTCAGCTGGTGGATGCTGAGCTGGTCATCGGACCAGGCGTCGTTCCCGTGTTCACCTCGTTCGAAGGGCCGGTCGCCGCCGCGGCCTTGGCGGAAGCGGACATCCTGCTCACCGGGTGGGGATGGCCGCGCATCGACGCCGGTGTGCTGGCCGCCGCGCCGAGGTCGCGCGTTCTCGTGCACGCCGCGGGCACCGTCAAATCCCGCCTCGACCCCATCGTGTTCGAACGCGGTCTCATCGTGTCGTCCGCCGCCGAGGTCAACGCCGTCCCGGTGGCCGACTACACCATGGCCATGCTCGACCTGGGCGCCAAGCAGGTCTTCAGCCGCGCTAATTAGGCGGTACGCGACCGCCGTCGAGGGCACACCGAGGGACTGGCTGCCAGGGGACGGCACCGGACTCCACGACTGCGCGGTCGGGGTCGTCGGCGCCTCCCGGCTCGTGCTGCGGCGGCTCCGGTCGTTCGCCGTCGAGGTCCTGCTCCACGACCCGTACGTGACCGCCGCCGAAGCCGCACACTGCGGGGCCGAACTGGTGGGCATGGACGACCTCTGCCGGCGCAGCGACCTCGTCACCGTGCACGCCCCCGCACTGCCCGAGACCCGGCACCTGCTCGACGGCCGTAGGCTGGGGCTCAGGGGCGCGAGTTGCGGCGCCTCGGCGAGTTCGCCGTCGCCGAGGTGAGCCGATTCCTCAAGGGCACGCCGCTGCTCGGCCGGGTGGAGCCCGAGCACCTCCCGCACAGCGCGTGAGCGTGTCGTCCGCGTCACGATCACGCGGCCTCATCCGATGTGCTCGAAAGGATTCGTGGGGATGAACCCGACCAGGAAGCGCTATGCGGTGGTGGGCACCGGATCGCGGGCCGAACAGCACATCGGCGCGTTGGCCGTCAGCCACGCCGACCACGCCGAGCTGGCGGCCTTCGCGGACGTCAACCAGACGCGGATGAACGCGCACAACGCCCTCCTCGTCCAACGCGGCGCGCGGCCGGTGCCCACCTTCCACGCCGACGAGTTCCAGCCGATGCTGGACCAGGAGGACATCGACGTCGTGGTGGTGACGTCGGTGGACTCGACCCACGACGAGTACATCGTCGCCGCCCTCGACGCCGGCCGTGAGGTCGTCACCGAGAAGCCGATGACCGTGGACGCTCCTCGGTGCCAACGCATCCTGGACGCGGTCGAACGCAACGACGGTAAGGTGACCGTGGCGTTCAACTACCGGTTCAACCCGGTGTTCGAGAAGGTCCGCCTGCTCGTCGAGGCCGGTGAGATCGGCGAGGTGGGGTCCGTCCACTTCGAGTGGTTCCTGGACACCCGGCACGGCGCGGACTACTTCCGCCGCTGGCACCGCGACCGGGATCAGTCCGGTGGATTGATGGTGCACAAGGCAACCCATCACTTCGATCTGATCAACTGGTGGATCGACGCCACCCCCGCCGAGGTGTTCGCGCTGGGTTCGACGTTCTTCTACGGCAAGGAGAACGGCCAACGCCGTGGTTTGGCCAGGGACTATTCGCGCGCACACGGCTCACCCGAGGCCTACGGCGATCCGTTCGCGCTGCGCCTGGCGGACAGCCCCTGGCTCAAGTCCCTATACCTGGACGCCGAACACGAGGACGGCTACCACCGCGACCAGAACGTCTTCGCCGAAGGCATCGCGATCGAGGACGACGTGGCCCTCGTCGCCCGGTACGACTCGGGGGCCACGCTGTCCTACCACCTGACGGCGTACTCGCCGTGGGAGGGCGTGCGGGTGGCGATCAACGGCAGCTGCGGCAGGCTCGACGTGGAGATCGTCGAGAACGACTCGGTGACCCGGCCGCACAGCGGCGAATCCCCACCCCAGCACGGTGTTGAAGCCACTCCCGAGCAGGGCTGGGCACACCTGTGGCTCCGGCCGCTTTGGCAGCGCCCGCGGGAAATCCCGCTGGCGTACGGCCAGGACGGTCATGGTGGTGCCGACGAGCGGATGTTCGCCACCCTCTACGGCGGTCGACCGGATCCGATGGGTCGCAGCGCTACGCACCGCGACGGTGCCCGTTCCCTGCTGACCGGCTTCGCGGCCAACCGCAGCTTCGAGACGGGGCTCCCGGTTCGTACCTCCGACTTGCTGTCGGGCGCTCGCTGAGCCTCGATCCACCGGGGATGGTGAGCTGAATTGCCTCCAGACATGGCAGCTGATGCCCTCTGAACTGCGATAATGGGACTTGCGGCGGTTCCATCAACGCGTGAGCGAAGGACATCTGCTCAAGTGAGATCCGCTCGTACTTCTCGGCAAGGTCGCACGTTGCTGTCGAAGGATCTCAGGACCGGGGCGCTAGGCCGGCTTCGACTCGACGCCCCCGCGGGGCGGGGCGGTCGTGCCGCGGATGACCAACTCGGGGTCCAGGACCACCTCGCTGCTCGCCTTTTCGGGGGCTTCCAGCCGTTCGACCGCGGTACGCACCGCGGCGCGGGCCGTGCCGGGATGTCCTGTCGGACCGTGGTGAGGTCGATGTGCGACAACTGCGCGACGGGGCTGTCGGGCTGGTAGCCGAGCTCCGCGGCGGCGGCGAGCACCCGGTCGCGGGTCTCCTGGCTGGCGCCCGGCGCGTTGCGGAACACCAGGGACACCAACGCGTGCGATACGCCCACCTTGGCCGCGACGTCGGCCATCGTCGGTCGCTTCACCCTCGCCATCGTGCCCGATCCGTTCTTGGTCATCTCGCTCCCGTTACCTGAAGTGTGAGGGAAGGTGAGTTCGCTCTGGTCAGGCAGTCGTCACCTTGCGGTGGCGGCGTTGGCCCGGAGGTGGTCCGGGTCTTCCCGTGGCGGTACCCGCTGCCCGCGCGGGGCGGGTCTGACGTGGGTTTCCAGCGGGCTCGTTTTGGGTCTCCCCGCAACTCGGGGAGGACCTGCCACCCGCAACCTCGTCCACGAGTGCGGCGAGGTTGCGGGCAGCGTTGAGATCACGATCGAGCACCAACGGGCACTCGTCACAGCGGGACACCCCGTCGGACAGGTCCAGCTTGGTTTTCACCACACCACAACCCGAACAGGTCTTGGACGACGGATACCAGCGGTCCGCGTCATGCACGGCGCCGCCGGCCCAGTCGGACTTGTAGCCGATCTGGCGGCGCAGTTCGCCCAGGCCGACGCCGGCGATGTGCCGGGCCAGACGCCGATTCTTGAGCATCCCCGCGACGTTGAGGTTCTCGATCACGATCGTGCCGTGGGCGTGAACCAGGCGTGTCGAGAGTTGGTGCAGGCCGTCGCGGCGGGCGTTCGCCACGACGGTGTGCAGGCGCGCGATGCGGGCCTGGGCGCGGTGCCACCGCTGTGAGGGTTGTTGTCGGGTACGGCGGTCCGGGCCGGTGCGGCGTGCGGCTTGGCGTTGCAGGCGCCGCAACTCCCGCAGGGCCACCTCAAGGTGACGGGGGTTGGCGATGACCTCGCCGGTCGAGAGCACCGCGAGGGACGTGATGCCGAGGTCGACGCCCACCACCGAATTGGGTCGGCGCCGGATCCTGTCGGTCGATCTCGACCGAGAACGAGCAGAACCAGCGTCCGCCCTGGTGGCCGATCGGATGCGGGCGGTGGCGCGTTCGACGTGTCGGGCCAGTTTCCGGGTCGACTCGTGGGTGTGGACCGTGCCGATCCGGGGGAGTCGTACATGTCTCCGGTCGCGGTCGACCAGGCCGAAGCTGCCGGTGGTGAAACGGCACGACATCGCCTTGCGTTTCCCTTTGAACCTCGGGAATCGGATCGTCGGCCCCGTGCGGGTGCCGGTCTTGGACGCTTTCCAGTTGTCCAGTGCGGTCGCGAGGTTCGCCAGGCCGCTGGCATAGGCCTCTTTCGAGTTCTCCGACCACCACGACGCGAGGTCGTCCTTGGTCTGGTTCCACCGCTTGCGCAGCGAGAACGCCGACCAGGACACCGCCGGGGTGAGCTGATCACCGGCCAGCCCGTAGGAGCGTTGCGCCGCCCGCTGCGCGAGGTTGGCCGTCACGACCGCCAGACCCCAGTTGAACGCGAACCGCTGCGCACCGCAATGCGACCGCAGCGCAGTTTCCTGCTCTGCGATCGGGGTCGAGTGCGTACCGGTACGCCTGGATCACCCTGGCCATGACACCGTCACCGTAGCGCGCGACACCGACACCCGATTCCCACCACCACGCATGGACGCTCACGGGTGCCTGTATTCGCTCACGTTCCCCCCGGCAGTTGCGCACCCCGGCGTCGAGATCGCCTCCGTGCTGCCGCTGTACCGGTGGTCCGGCCCGGATGAGGACGAGCGCCAAGCCGTCGTCCGGTACTGGAAGCGGGCCATCCGGATCACCGCGGAACTGGGCTGCACCCTGATGAACTCGGAGTTCAACGGACGCCCCGAACGGTCGGCCGAGAGCGAGGCCCAGTTCTGGCGGTCGATGGAGGAACTGCTGCCGGTGTTCGAGAGGGAAGGGGTCGCGCTGAACCTCGAAGCGCACCCGGACGACTTCGTCGAACTCAACGCTCCCGCGGTCGACCTGGTGCGGGCGATCGACCAGCCATGGGTGAACTACCTGTACTGCGCGCCGCACACGTTCCACCTGTCCGACGGAACGGGTGACATCGGGTCGATGATGGCCTACGCGGGCGACAAGCTGCGGCACGTGCACATCGCGGATTCGTTCAACCACAAGGGTTCCTCGGGACTGCGCTACATCGTCAACCCGCCCGGCTCGCCGGTTCGCGTGCACCAGCACCTCGACATCGGGCAGGGAGAGGTGGACTGGGACGCCTTCTTCGGCACCTTGCGGTCGATCAAGTTCGACGGCGTCGCCACGGTGTGCGTGTTCGGGTGGGAGGAACGCGCGGTCGATTCGAGCCGGTTCATGCTGGAACGGGTGACCAAGGAACTGTCGCCCACCCCGTGTGTGAGTTCAGAGCGAAGAAGGAGTGAGCCCCTCACTCGTCGTGCCGTTCGCGCAGTGCGGGTAGCCGAAGTCTTCCAGCCGGCCGTCGTGGCCTGACCCGTGGCTACGACGCGGGCGAAAAGGTGGTGGAGATTGCGGAACGGCCGGACCGGCCCTACTCACGGTGCTACCGCGTCGTTGGGTGGTGGAACGGACGTAGGCGTGGATCACCGGTCATCGCCTCGTGGTGACGAATGGCTGCGTCATCACCACGAGGCGATGGTGCGGTGGTCGATGATCCGCATCACCAGCCGACGACTGACACGGTCGCAGTCGTTCGGAAACGGGCGCTCAGATCATCGCGGCGGTGAGCACCGGAACGTAGAAGCCGATGCCTGCCAAGTTGGGATGGGTGCCGGTACCACCGGTTCCCGGGAATCCGTTGACGGTGCCGTTGAAGGTGTAGGCCACGCGGTGGCTGTCGATGCGGGTGTCGAGCGTGGTGCCGTTGAAGACGTCCGCGACCTTGACACCCAACGTGGCGCAGATCTGCAGGGTTACCTCGCGGACCGCGAGCTGGGTGTTCCAGTCGCGGGAGCCGAGCTTGTGGACGGCGACGTACACGATCCGGGCGGTCGGCCACTTGGCCTTCATGGTGCGGATGGTGGTTTCCAGCGCGCTCGCGTAGGTGGACCGGTTGAAGGTGTTCGGATACGCGTCGTTGGTGCCACCGTTGAACACCACGTAGTCGGGTTCCTGTGCGGAGGCGTTCCGCACCTGGTTGAGGATTTGGTTGCCGCCAGGGCTGATTGTCGCGCCGTTCACGGCGTACTTGGTCAGGGTCATGGCCTCGCGCTCGGCCGTGAGGTTGGCGAAGCCGCGTGGGTAGGAGTGGCCGGCGACGATGCTGTCGCCGAACGCGTACATCGTCTTGCCCTTCAGCCGCCCGTTCGCGGGATTGGATGGTGCGGCGAGGCGGAAGTTGTCGATGGACTGCACGCCGGTGCCGTAGTAGTCGCAGGCGACGAGTTTGGCGAGGTTCTTGCCGGTGACGATCGCCGTGCCGGAAGCCATGACCCGCGTGGCGGTCTCCTTGGTGGAAATCAGGTACTGCACTCGCTGCAGGGTGAAATCGAGATGCAGGTTCACCGTGTACCACTTGGAGCGGTCGTAGGAGATCCTGGTCCAGGCCGGGTTGAGCGAGTCGGGGGCGGACGTCGAGTCGGACACGGGTCCGGCCGCGCCGTAGCGAAGTTCGGTGGTGGTGCCGGCGAGCGAGAACACCAGATTGCCCTGGCTGTCCCGCAGTTCGACACCGGTCCTGTTCCCGCTGGTGGCGACCGCTGTCTTCCAGTCGAAGGTCAGGTCGAGGGTTCGTTCCTGCCCGACGGTCGCGTCGAACCCCTTCACCGAGGTCGTGTAGTTGCCCATCCCGCTGGTGACGTTCAGGACCCCGTTGGTCACCGTGGCTCCAGTGGGGAAGCCGAAGTTCGCCGGGGACGTCTGCGTGCTGAACGCCTCGTCGATGAGAACGCCGGCCGCCTTCGCCCCAGGGGCGACAACGACGACCGTTGCCGCCACGAGGGCGGCGACGGCCGTGGGCCGGAGAAATCGGCTGATTAGCCGACGGTCGGAATGCATGGTAGTTCCCCTGCCCATCTCGGTGGCTGTCTGGGTTCGAAGGTCCAGATCGTGGCGGCGTCGGTTGCTCCGGTGTTCCACTTCACTTCGCCGGCCGACGTGCCGTACATGTACTCCGTGCTGATGTTCTGGTTGTTGAGCCGGAACCCGCCGGTGGATACCGGTTCCAAGCTCCACTGCGCGTCGGCGTCCGCGGCGCCGGCGTTCCAGACGACGGTGTTGTTGCCACCGGCGGCCAGATCGACGGCGCCGTTCGCTTCCGAGTCCAGGTCCGTTGCGGTCGAGGAATTCCTGATCTTCTAAGTCGCTCCGCTGACCAGGCCGGTGCCGGGAGTGGAACCGGTGGTGATGGACAGGTTGTCGAACTGGGCGGTCTCGCCCTCGCTCGTGCCGTAGCCCACGTGACCGGCGGCGAAGGTGCTGTCGGTGAGCGTGCGGACGGTCGTGCCGTTGATCACCGCCTTGATGGTGGTGCCGGAGAAGGACAGGCTCATGTTGTTCCACCGGTTGGTGCCCAACGCGGGCACCGTGCCGCTGGCGAGCGTGACCTTGTTGCCGTTGTTGGAGTTGTTGCGCAACAGGGACCAAGCACCCGTGTCGGAGACGCGCAGGTAGTACGCGTCCATCGCGGCGGGGGTGAACCTCTTCTGCAGGTTGGCGCGTCCGATCAGCTCGGCCTGCCCCGGCTTTTCCAGCAGCACGTCGGTGCTGACCGTGTAGTTGCGCCAGGTGATGTCACCCAGCAATGCGTACGGAGCGGACCGAATCGCCCAGTTGATCGGTGCCTGGGTGGTCATCTGCCGGACGCACCGCCCGGCCCGGCCGCCGCCGCATCCGGTGATCTCGAACGCTCCCTGCTGGTCCTGCAGGTACTTGGCGAACCTGCCCACTGCGTAACCGTCGAAGTTGTCCGCGTACGGCAGAGGCATGGCGCCCTGGGCAGGACTGGTCGCCGTGCCCCTGCCCCCGCTGGTCGTGGTGGTCAGGGTGTAGACGTGTCCTGGTTGCAAGGTCAGTGAGAACGTGCCGTTGGAGTTCGGGGTGAGGTCTTGTCCGCGCACGAGGTAGGAGCTGGGGCTGTTGGAGTTGAGGTTGGTCGCCCAGACCCGCACTGTGCCGGTGGACAGGCCGCCGGCGACCGTCGCGGTGAAGGTCTGGCTCGCCGTGGCGTCCATCGTCTCGATGACGGTGCTGTAGTCGGTGTTGTTCGTCGACTTGAGCGTGACGTAGCTGCCGTTGGCCCGGTTGCCGCCGAGGTAGCCACTGGCCGAGTCGATGTATCGCCAGCCGGGAGCGGTGAACTGAGTGGTGTGCGCCAGCGCCCAGGTGTTCTTGCCGATTGAGTAGTACCCGGACCACGGCTGCGGCGCGTGGGCCACGCCCATGGTCGGGAATGGCAGGTTCGGGGTGATGGCCGCGACGATCGGCCAGTTGATGTAGGCCGTCGCCTTGCCGTCGATGTAGCCGCGGTTGATGCCGCGGGCAAGTGCCTGGGCGCCGGCGTTGTAGTCGTCCGAGCCGTTTTCGCTGGCCCACAGGGTCTTGCCTGAGCGCAGGGCGTTGGCCGAACTGGGACAGTTGGTCTGCGCCGAGCGGTACTTGCAGATGTAGTGGACGCCGATGATGTCCACCGCGTTGCCGAACGTGGGGTCGTTGACGATGTCGTCGGCCACGTACCAGTT
This sequence comes from Umezawaea sp., assembly GCA_039922235.1. GTDB lineage: Bacteria > Actinomycetota > Actinomycetes > Mycobacteriales > Pseudonocardiaceae > Umezawaea. The sequence goes on along the minus strand of JBDSAJ010000451.1, from coordinate 5,419 downwards.
CTGCGACGCGTCGTTGGCGACCGTCTTCACGCTGCCGAACCCGTTGGCGCGCAATGCGTTCTTGAAGTTGACGAACCAGCTCTTGTTGTGCGGGCGCTCGTTCCACCCTCCGATCGAGTCGATGGTCAGACCCTGGCCCTTGGCGCAGTTCAGCCACGAGAGGTAGTAGTTGATCATGTCGGTGGACCAGAAGCTGCCGTTGCCCACCCAGCCCGGCGCGCCCCAGGCCAGCGCGGAGAACTTGATGGCTGGGTTGCGCTTCTTGGCCTCCAGCATCAGCCACCACTCGTAGCCGCGGCCACAGTCGATCGCACCCCTGGTGTGCTCGTGGCTCGGCTCGGCGCCACTGGTGGAGTTCGTGTCGCCGCCGACCTCGACCTTGAGCAGCTGCACCGCCGCGCCGTAGTCGGGGCGGAACATGTAGTCGAGGATCTGGGTTCGCTGTGGTTCCGGGTAGTCGTACAGCAGGCGGCTGTTACCGCCACCGCCGCTCGCCGCGCCCACACCGTCGAACGGCCGGCCGGTACCCCTGCCGTCAATCGTGATGGAGGTGGCGGCCTGCGCCGTCCCGGCGAAGACCACGGGGAGTGCCGCGGTGACCAGGGCGAGGACCGCGGGCAGGACTAAGCGGCGGTGCCACGGCCCATGTCGTCCGACAAGCCATTGCATTGCGTGCTCCTAAAGTCTCGGTCGACTCACTTGCGTTCGAGGATCCAGATCGTGGCGGCGTCGGTTGCTCCGGTGTTCCACTTCACTTCGCCTGCCGACGTGCTGTAGAGGTACTCGCTGCCGGTGTTCTGGTTGTTGAGCCGGAAGCCGCCGGTGGAGACGGGCTCGAACATCCAGAGCGCGTCGGCACCCGATCCGCCGGCATTCCACAGGACGGTGTTGTTGGCGCCGGCAGTCAGATTGAACCGTCCACTTCGGACGTTTCGAACCGTCCACGCCTCGGACGAGGTCTTGGTGAGGACCCAGTCCTGGTCTTCGTAGCTGCCGGCGGCGGCCAGTGCGACCGCACCGTTCGCACCTGTGTCGAGGTACCCGCCCGTCGCGGAGTGCTTGATCTTGTAGGTGGCTCCGCTGATCGGCTCGGCGGGGTTGCCGCCGCCGTAGCTGACGCGGACGCACTCGCCCGCGTTGAGGTTGATGACGATGTTGCCCCCCGAGGGGCTGTACGACTTCGAGGCAGTCAGCACCCAGGTGTCGTTGACGCTCTCGTAGTAGCCGCTTTCCACGGACCTGACCGAGCCACCGGGCAGGGTGAATGTGCCGGTCTTGCTGCTGAGCACGGCGATCTCGGCAGGGCCGCGCTTGATGGCGATGCCCTGCCCGGCGCTGGAAGTCGCGTAGGTGACGTTCTGGCCGCCGAGCGCCTTGGTGCTGGTGCTGCTCGAGGTGGCGGTGCGGTTGAACGTCTGCAGCTCGGTTCCGCCGCGTTCGACGGGTCGCTTGGTGGCGATGTCCCTGGCAGTCTTGTTGATCATGTGGTTCATCGCGGCCACCTTCGGGGAGACCGCCTTGCGGGTCACGACCTTCGTCGTCGGGTTGAAGTCGTACAGCGCCTTGTCGCCGCTGCCGGTGCGGGCATCCGGGTCGACGGCCGCGTAGGTGTTGTAGGCGACGTTGCCCGCGACGGCGTTGAACTTGAGGATGTCGGCGTTGGAGCAGCCCGCGTGGTTCTCCATGATCATCGGGAAGTTGCGGCCCTGGGCCCACAGGGCGTCCTGCCCGTAGTTGAACACGTAGTCGACGCTGGTCGTGTACGGGTCGTAGCCGAAGAAGTCGAGGTAGGCGACACCACGGGCGCGACGGGCCTCGTTCTCGGCGACGTCCGCGTCGCCCTTGGGGTTCGATCTGGTGTAGACGACGTAGTTGGACTCCTTGACGGTCTGTCCGAGTCCGCTCAGGTAGTTCAGGAGCACGTCCTTGCGGAATTCGGTGGCATTGGTGTAGCCGCCGCTGCGCCACAGGGCGTTGGAGTACGAGCTGTAGCTGCGGTCGATCCGCACGTCCCACAGTCCGGAGACGCTGGGCTCGTTGAGCAGCTGCACGCCGATGAGGGTGTGGCTGGTGTCGTAGGTCGCGATGTGGTTCATCATCTGTCCGAGGGCGTGCTTCTCCCTGGCGAGCAGGTTGGGGTCGGTCTTGTCCAGGCAGCCGAAGCCCTCCGCCGGTTCTCCCGGCTCCCCGGTGCCCCTCTTGCGCAACTCTGAGCCGTCCTGCCGAACCACGTACTGGTAGCTGTTCAGCGCGTAGCCCGGCAGCCGGAATGGCATGCTGAAGCCGGTGGAGTCGTGCCCGAACCACAGCAGTTCGAGCTTGAGGCCGAACTCCTCGCACCAGTCGATCATGCGGTCGACGTCGGTCCAGTTCCAGACGTCCTTGGACGTCTCGATCTTCGACCACCAGATCGGGACGTTCACGACGTTGAAGCCGTCCTGCGCGACCATGCCGAGCAACGGCTTGAGCTGGGCGTCGGTCCAGCCGTAGCTGTAGCGCTGCTTCTCGTACCGGTACTGGATGCCGTTGTGGTGGAACGGCTTGCCGTCGACCATCAGGACGAGCTTGTCGAACGCGGACCGTGTGGTGTCCACATAGGACACTGCTGTTGGCAGGGGGCTGACCAGACCGGCCGCGCCGGCCACGCGCGGTTCCCCGAGCACGCTCAAGCCCAGCCCGCCGAGCGCTGCCGCTCCGGCGGTGGTGAGAAACCTGCGGCGCGGCCACGGGTTGGGTTGCGGTTCCATTGACTTCTCCCGTGTTCTGTTCCTATGCGGCGGCGATTTCGAAGTGGTCGACGTTGGGCAGGCCGGCTGAGGTCGTGGGGCTGAACCGGATGGTGTTGCTGCGGACGTCCTGCGAGACCGACAGGGTTTCGGTGGCCCAGGCGTTCCACACGCCGGTGCCCTCGAACGCCGGCGTCCGCACGGTCGATCCGTTGACGATCAGCGCCGTCGGCCGGGTGGACGTGGTGCCGTTGGCGAACCGGAGCCGCGGTGTCGCCTTGCCCGCGGAGGCCGCTGTGGCGGTGAACTGGGCGTGGGCACCGACAGCGCTGGTGCCGTTGCAGAATCCGGTGCCGGTGTAGCCCGTGTGGTTGGACTGGATGGTGCCGGTGCGCACAGCCTGGGAGTTCTCCGCCTCGTACCGGGTCGGTGTGGGCGTTGGCGCGCAGGGGATGAGCGGGCCGCTCGTAGGGCCATTGATGCCTGGTTCCGACCACTGGCGCGAACCACTGTGGCAGACGGCTCGGCGACCGGGGCTTCCCCCGCTCGGCACGCACTTCGACAGGGTGCATGTGAGCTCAACCTCCCGATGCTCGACTTTCACCGACGCCGCTGGGCTCATATGGTGGGTGAGCCCAGCGGCGTCGCAGCGGGTCACCGTGGCGGCTGCGTAGGAGAAGTACTCAGTGGCTTCAGGAAAGCGCTTTCCGCTCTGAACATAGGGCGAGCCGCAGGGATCGTCAAGCGATCGACGGATTCGACGGGCGGGAGATGTAGCTGTGCAGAGTCGACCGCGCCCGTCGTTCCACGGTCGCACCCCAGACCCGCTCGATCAGTCGGTCCACCGGCACCACGTGGTCCGCGTCGATCGCCAACGCGGCCAACGCACACCGCTGCTTGGGCGGACCGAGATCCATCGGCCGGCCGTCGACGAACGCGCTCACCTCGCCCAGCAGGCGCAGACACACCGCCACCGCGGCAACCACCGTTCCGTCTTCCGGGTGCTTCTGCCAGGGCGGCGGGCATAGCGGCTTGAGCTGCCCAATACAGAAACCCCGCAAAGGTTCACACGATCGGCCGCCCAACCTGAGACCTGTGGCGGCTCGCACCACGTTGCGCAACCCGCTGTCGGGAACTCCGGTTCTCACGCAACACATCGGGGACCGCACTGCCCATGAACGCGTGGATCAAGGTGTCCGTTACCACCACCTGGATCCAGGAATCCGTCAACGTTCCTCGCAGGTGGTTCGGAGCGGATCCGGCGGACCGGGACAAGCGACTACCAGTCATTGGATGGCGCGATGCACGGTGCCAACGATGTGAACGGAAATCTGCACGGTTCAGCGGCGCAGGCAGTTCGGGGTCGACATGATCGAGCAGCATGTCCACAACGGACCGCTTGGAGATCGGGCTTCACGATGGATGTTCGGGACCGTGCCGCTACGGGCGGGGCTTTCCAGAACCGCCGGGTAGCGACTGAGCTGGCTGTGCGCGGCGGGACCGACGTGCTCACCGGCCGCCGCGCGCAACTCCTCGATCACGATGCGAATCAGCGGATGGTCCTCCGCCCCTCGGCGCATCCCATCTCTGGTCGCCATCAACGCCTCGATCGCCCGGATGTCATCAGACGTGTGACGGATCCGTGGCGTGAACCGGGCCTGAGCGCACGACGTCCCGCAGCGGGTTGCCGGGCGGCGTCAGCGAAACCCGGCGTTCCTTGTTTCGCCGGTCTGTGGCGCCGGTGGAATCGATAATGGAGTAAACATGGTCAAACAAGAGGCAACACAAGGTATGCGAAGATCGCGTGCTTCATGGTGAAGCAAGGCCCACCGCGACCGGCAAATCGTGGTTCTGGTGTTCGACCGGTGAGCCCGGTTCAGGGATGGGTTCGGCACCCGTGTCGGGTAGTCCGGACATGGTGCTCCATAGGCCCGTGTCTCGCCTCCTTGCGAGCAGAACTTCCTTGGTGTCAAGAAGTTCCCCTGGATCGACGTGGCGTCCAAGCGCAAGGTAGCGCACCGGCCGCACTGCCGACAAGGACTTACTGTTGGTCTAAAATTAACTCATGGGCGGTGAGTTGCCGAAGGGGTGGATTCGCCGTTGACATGTCGGCAACCCGTATGACAAGTTCGAGCAACTTCCAACACGACGAAACAGTCAGCGCTGAGAGCAAGCCGTAGCGGAGCCCGCCATCCGCCCGGTGTCGCACGCACGCCGGTTTCCTTCCCTGAGGTTCCCGGCGCAGTTCCCGGATGCCCAAGCCCGCCCGATCTCCTGGGCGCGGCACCGGGTGCCGCGCGTCAGCGCGACCGCTGCTCCGACGTCCTCCGAAGCGGCAAGGAGTTCCCTGTGAAGAGAACACTGCGGACGGTGTTGTCGGCGGTGCTCATCGCGTCGGTGGCGCCGGTGGCGCTGTCGCTGGTCCCCTCGGCCCAAGCCCTGGACAACGGTTTGGGCCGCACGCCACAACTGGGCTGGAACGACTGGAACAGCTTCGGCTGCAACGTCACCGACAGCCTGGTCCGGCAGACCGCTGACGCGATGGTGTCCAGCGGCATGGCGGCGGCGGGCTACACCTACGTCAACATCGACGACTGCTGGTCGGAGAAGTCCCGCGACGGCAGCGGCAACCTGGTGCCCTCGCGCGCCAAGTTCCCCAACGGCATCAAGGCGGTCGCGGACTACGTCCACGG
>JBDSAJ010000450.1:0-9722 GCA_039922235.1 Umezawaea sp. | reverse complement strand
GGTCTGCGTGTGCAGTGCCTTGTTGGCGAGGAGCCGGTCGTTCCCGGCCATGAGCCGCTGCAACGCCCCGTCAGGAGTCTTCGGCAGTTCCGGCAACGTTGACGTGGGGACCGTCGCGCTCGACGCGGTCACCGTCTGACCCGTGGTGGAGCCACAGGCGGCAACGGCGACGGACAGTCCGCTCAGCGCGAGACCGCGCAACACGGCTCGCCTGGCGGGCACCGCCTGGGATGGGATGTCGTTCTCAAGCTCGCTCATAGTCCATTTTAGACACACGAGAGCCGGCAGGCGGCGTCACGCCACAGGCCGGCAGCTCGTACGGCTCAGGCAGCGCCCCAGAAGGCATCCTCGGACTCCGGGTCGGAGGAGAACAACCACACCTCGGCGATCCGGTCGCCCTCGACGCGCAGCACGTCGACGCCGTCCTGGCCCATCGCCGCGCCCTCGCGCTTCCCGCTGAAGTGGATCGGCACCGAGACCACCGCGCCGTTGACCATCAGCGGGCCGGTCAGCGAGAGCTCGAACGTCCCTTCACTGGTGGCCATCATGCCGCCGATCAGCTGACCGACCGCAGCACCGCCGCGGTGCGTGCCGGAGAACTGGTGGCCACCCGGCTGGTGCCACACGATGTCATCGGCGAACTGAGCGGCAACCGCGGGGAAGTCCTTGGCGGCCAACGCATCGAAGTACTTGCGGACAACGGTCAGGGGTCCGGTCGACTCAACCATCAGAGTTCCTCTCGGGGTTCGTTGCTATGGCCCTATAGTTCCCTTCGGTTACCGGTTACCTCAACGTAACCGGCGGCAGATTGTGACGTGCGCCACAGTGAACCCCTGGCAACATCTGGCCCGCATGTCCTTTGAGGACGTAAATATCGTGGACGGACACGGGCCGGTGGATCACTGAGCGGCGTCGTACTCCTCACGCGCCGCGAGCACCTCGCCGGCGTACGTCTCCGCCCACTCACCCAGTGCCTGCAACGGCAGGTGCAACGTGCACCCCAGCTCGGTCAGCTCGTACTCCACCCTCGGCGGCACCTCGGCGTACACCTGACGCGTGACGAGCCCGTCCCGTTCCAGGTCGCGCAACGTCTCGGTGAGCACCTTCGCGCTGACCCCGTCGACCAGCGTTCGCAAGTCGCCGAACCGCTGACTGCCACGACCGAGCGCGATCACCACCAGCGTGGTCCACTTGTTGTCCATCCGCGCCAGCGACATGCGCGTCGACCAGATCGCCGTCAACGCGGTCCACTCAGGATTCTGCGACAAGGACCACATCCACCCATCGGTTACGTTGAGGTGACCGGTTGCCAGCGGTGAGCATAGGTCACCTTGCCGGGAATGGCTCCACGAAACTACAGTTCACAAAGGTAAGTGGTTGTCTCGAAGTAACCGAGGAGGGTGGTGCCGCCGTGCCCCAGCACCCCGCGTTCAACGTGCTCACAGCGACCTGCCCGTCGCGAACCTCGCTGGCCCGCATCGCGAACAAGTGGACCGCGATGGTGGTCTCCGCGCTGAGCGGCGGCAGGCTCCGGTTCTCCGACCTCCGCAACGCCGTGGACGGCATCAGCGGAAAGGTGCTCACGGGCACGCTGCGCGACCTGGAACGGGACGGGCTCGTCAGCCGCCACGTGTACGCCGAGGTGCCGCCGAGGGTGGAGTACGAACTGACCCCGCTGGGGCAGACGTTGCGCACGCCGCTGGCCGCGCTGAACCACTGGGCGGAGGAGCACATCGAGCAGGTGCTCGTGGCACGCCAGGCCTACGACGCCCGCCACTGACCGTGGTGCGCCCGGTTCGCTACAACGCGAACGAACCCAGGTGGCTCGGAAGCCCCTTCCACACCTCGGGTGTGTAGAAGTGGCCGCCGGGAAGGACCTGGTGGCGGAAGTCGCCTGAGGCGAGCGACCGCCAGCGCTGCTCGGCGTCGGGGGACATCGTGTGGTCCTCCCCGCCGCTCAGCACCTCGACCGGCATCTCCAGCACCGCGCCCTCGGTGCCGGTGAACGAGTCGCGGACGGTGATGTCGGCCCGCATGAGTTCGACGGCCATGTCCTGCAGCGGCGGGTTGTCCCACACGTGCGGCGGCATGAAGCCGTGTTCCCGCATCCACTCCAGCAGCTGCCGGTCGTCGGCCTGCTGCGACGGGACGAGGTCCCGCGCGGTGACGCCGAGGCCCGGCGGGGTGCACGAGGACACGACGAGTCCGCGCGCCGCCTTGTCGCCGCGTCGTTCCGCCCGCGCGGCGAGGTCGAACGCGAGCCAGCCGCCCATGCTGTGTCCGAAGAGGACGTGCGGTCGGTCGGCCAGCGCTTCCAGCGTGCGCTCGCTGTCGTCCACCAGTTCCCGCCAATCGCGGGGGAACGGCTCCAGGAAACGACCTTCCCGTCCCGGGTAGCACAGCGCGGCGAGCGCGACACCGTCCGGCAGCAGGTCCACCCACGCCCGGAACGGCCCGGTGCCCCCGCCGCAGAAGGGCAGGCACACCAGGGTCAACCGGGCATCGGTCTCGTCGGTGCCGAAGAACTGGAGCCGGGTGTCCATCACGAACCTTCCTGTCGCGCGTCCACAGCCTTGCGCACGGCCGCCACCAGGTCCGGCAGGTGCGGACCGCGGTAGACCTGCCTGAGGTCGACGGCCACGCCGACCGACTGTTCGATCAACGCGATCAGCCGGAGCGCGCGCACGGAGTCCCCGCCCAGCGCGAAGAAGTTCTGCGCCGGGTCCGGCGGCCCGTCCACCTCCAGCGCGGCCAGCCACGCGACCTCCACGTCGGCGGCGAGATCGCCCCTGCTGACGACCGGCTCCCAGCTGACCGGCGGCAACGCGGTGAGGTCCGCTTTCCCGTTCACCGTGATCGGCACCGCGTCGATGGCGGTGAGGACCGCGGGCACCAAGTGCTTCGGCAGCACCGTGGCCAGGTGCGCCGCCAACTCCGCGGCGGTCGGAGCGGTCGCGGACCGCGGCACGAAGTACCCGGCGAGCTGGTCCGCGCCCGTGGGATCGGCGGTCTTCACCACGATCGCGCGCTCGACACCGTCGACGGCAGTCATCGCGGACTCGATCTCGCCGAGCTCGATCCGCATGCCGCGCACCTTGACCTGCCGGTCGGCGCGGCCCGCGTACTCCAGCGAGCCATCCGGCCTGGACCGCACTCGGTCACCGGTCCGGTACATCCGCTTCCCGTTGCCCGCGAAGGGATCCGGCAGGAACCGCTCGGCGGTCAGCGCCCGCAGGCCGAGGTACCCACGTGCGACGAACGGGCCGCCGACGAACAGCTCGCCGACCTGCCCTTCGGGCACCGGTCGAAGGGCTTCGTCGAGGACGTGCACGGCCACGCCGGGCAGCGGCACGCCGATGGTGGGCGCCGCGCCGTCGATCCGCGCCCAGGTCACCTCGACCGTGCACTCCGTGGGGCCGTACAGGTTCACCCCGTCGACACCGCGTTCGCGCAACCCGGCGATCTCGTCCCACAGCCGCTGCGACACCGGCTCGCCGCCGAGGACCAGCCGCAGTCGCCGGTCGCCGCGCCGGGTGTCCAGCAGCGCGCCGCCGATCAGGTCCCAGTGCGACGGCGTGATGTTCAGCTCGTCGACGCCGTGCTCGTCGAACAGGGCGGCCAGCACCTCCGGCCGCACGCGCTGTTCGGAGTCCACGACCAGCACGGTGTCGCCCCGGCACACCCGGATCCAGGTGTGCACCGAGGCGTCGAAGGACATGCTCGCCGTCCAGGCCACGACCTCCCGCTCCGCGGGGTAGAGCCCGGCCAGCTCCACACCGCGGACCAGTACCGCGAGACCGCCCCTGGTCGCCACGACCCCCTTGGGGGTGCCGGTCGAACCGGAGGTGTAGATGACGTACGCCGCGTCACCCGGTCCGGTGTGGACCTCCGGCGCGGCGGTCGGTTCGGGCGTCTCGCCGTCCACCGCGACGGCCTCGACGCCCGCAGGCCACTCCCCCGGCTCCCCGCCGCGCACCAGCACGTGCCGCACCCCGGCGTCGGTCGCCATGAAGTGCAGTCGCCTGGTCGGGTGGTCCGGGTCGAGCGGGACGTACGCGGCACCGGCACGCCACACGGCGAGGAACGCCACCACGAGCGCGGAGCCCCTGGTCATGCTGATCCCGACGAGATCGCCGCGCCGCACACCGCGCGCCCGGAGACGGGCGGCCAGCTGGGCGGTCAGCCGGTCCAGTTCGGCGAAGTCGATGCGGTGCGCGGAGTCCACGACCGCTGTCCGTCCAGGGTGGACGGCGACCGCGCGGCGGAAGCGGTCCAGCACGTCGTCCGTCCCGAGTGGACGCACGCCGATCGCCGCGTCCACCAGCGGTACACCGGCAGCGTCGAGCTGCCCGGCACTTTGCGACATCGAGGTCCCCCCAGATCGACACGCGCACTTCACCAGCCCCGTCAGCACGCGAACACCAGCGGGCCAACGGGAAGGACAACGATCAAGCCCAGCCAAACCGAGCACAGCTCATGTATTAACCCCCGCGGTTCGGTACCGGTCGGCCACAGGCGGTGACGCACCGAACGCGGTCCGACCGTACCCCATCCGAGCGCGGAGCAAATCTGAACCGCACTCACGTCACCGCGACACCGTCCGAGGTCAGCGGGGTCCCGCAGGCAAAACAGGGTCGCCAGGCACGCTCCGCCGCGAACTCGTCGCGTGATCTTCCGTTTACGCAAAGCGATGCTATCGTCGACCATCTGGGGGAACGAACAGCCTATGGGGGGCTCGTGAACTGGATAGATCTGTGCACATTTCGAGCAGTGGCTGAGGAAAGGTCCTTCACCAGGGCGTCGCGACGCCTGCACGTCTCGGTTTCCGCTGTGTCGCAGCGGATCCGGCGGCTCGAGCGTGACATGCGCAACAAGTTGCTCGAACGCACGACGACGACGGTGACGCTCACCGAGTCGGGCCAGTCGGTGCTGGAAGCCGTCACGGCCATCGACCGGATCTGGGAAACCACCCGGCGGGACGTGACGCGGCCGGTCGACCGGCCGACGAACGGGCTTCGGCGACCGTTGAGGGTCGGCTTCTACCGGGCGAACCCGGCGACGATGTGGGACCGGATCACGGCGCTGGAACCGTTGGCACAATGGGAGCCTCGTCACTACCGCTGCGCCCAGCTCGGCCTCAACGACCTGAGGCAGGGCGACGTCGACTTCCTCGTGTGGCAGACGTGGTACGGACCGACCGCACGCCTGGAACTGGAGCTGACCGGCCTGCACAGCCAGGACATCGCCCACGACTCGACGTGGGCGTACCTCGGTGAGCACCACCCGCTGGCGAAGAACGACCTGATCGACGCGCGCGACCTCGAGGCCTACGACCTCATCGCACCCGCCGAGGACCTGCACGACCTCGTCCTGCGAATCTTCGCGGAACTCTCGGTGACGCTGAAGTTCGTGCACTACGTCGACTCGGCCGAGGTGACCGACGACCTGCTGCGCATGACGACCGCCATCGACATCGCTCCTCCTTCGAAGTCCACCGCGCCGGGCATCGTGCGCGTCCCGCTCGCCCCCGCCCCGCGCACCCGGTGCGCGCTGACGTGGCGCGACCACCCGGTCACCAACCAGCTCGGACCGGACCTGCTCGACCTGTTCCGCAAGGACTACGTCGCGCAGGCGGTGCAGCGCGCCCCAGGGCACAAGGAACACCTGCTCGGCTACTCGGACGACTTCGCCACTGGGTTGCAGCTCACCGGGTGAGCCGCCCCACCAGTTCCGCCACCACGTCCTCGGCGTGGCTCTGGAAGAAGTAGTGGTCACCGGGCACCGTGACGACGTGCGCGTGCCCGGTGTAGGCGGACCACGGGTCGGCGGGCGTGGGGTCCTCCGCGCCGTAGAACGAAACGATCGGGCAGTTCAGCCGGACGTCCGGCGCGGACCACCGGTCAGCCAGCTCGATGTCCGCGCGCAGCACCGGCACGGAGATGTCGACCAGTTCGTCGAGGGTGTCCTCGTCGGTGATGCCCAGCGCGATCAGCAGGTCCCGGATGAACTCGTGGTCGTCCTCCTCCGTCGACTCGAAGGTCGGGATCGTGCCGTTCGGCGGTGGTGCCTGGCAGGCGGCCGTGACCAGCAGTTCGGGCGACACCCTCAGCGCGGTCTCCAACGCCCAGAGCGCGCCGACGCTGTGACCGGCCAGCACGATCCGCCGGTCGCCGGTGTCGCCGAGCGCGGCGGCCACCTCGTCGGCGATGCGGGTCGGGTCGGTGGCCGGGTCCTCGCCGAAGCGGGTGCCCCGGCCGGGCAGGCACACGGCGCTCAGCCGCCAGGTCGGCGGCAGGAGGTCCCGCCACGCCACGACCGAGCTGGGGCCCGCGCCCGCGCCGGGGAAGACGACCAGCTCCAGCTCCGGGTCATCAGGGCCAACCAGCCGCACCAGGACGTCCTCGGACAGGTTGATCATGACAGTTCCGGCTCCTCGACGACGGGCTCGGCGACGACGCCGCTGAGGTCATGGCTTCCCCGGAACGCGGGCAGTGCGATCACGATGCCCGCCACGGCGATCACCGACGCGGTCACGAAGCCCGCGAGCGAGCCCGCCGTGCCCGCGACGATGCCACCGAGCGTGAGACCGATGGCCGATCCTGCCGTGTTGCCCGCGCCACCCAGGCTCTGGGACTCCGCCCAGGCCTCCGGTGGGCTGATGCGGTCGAGCAGCTGGCTGGTGAGGCTCATCAGCGGCACGACGAACAGGCCGGTCAGCACCATGACGACGGCCGCCACGACGTAGTTCGACCAGACGATGAGCACGGCCAGGATGGCGAAGTGGAAGACCGACAGCAGCACGAACTGGACGCTCAGCTTCGCCTTCCAGCGCAACGACGTGAAGATCAGGCCGCCGACCAGGCTGCCGACGCTGAGCAGCGACAGCGCGATGCCGACCGGGGTGATCGAGTCGCCGCGCTCGACGGTCACCTGGATCAGCGCGGCCTCCACGACGCCGAGTGGGATCGCGCACAGGACGATCGACGGCACGAACCACGCCACCGCGCGGCCGGGGCGGACGCGGCGCTTGCGGGCGCCCTTGCCGTCGGACTCGTCGGGCTCGTCGCCCGTCTTCGTGCCGAGCCAGGCCGCCTCGGCGGAGAGCAGGAACAGCACGGTGCCCACCAGCACGCACACCGCACTCGCCCCGAAGACCACCGAGGGACCCGCGGCGACGACCGCCCACGCCGCGAGGGCGGGGCCGATGATGAAGATGATCTCCAACGTGGTCGCGTCGAGGCTGAACACGGCGGTGAGGTCGCGAGAAGAGGTCGTGTTCTTGAGCACCAGCCTGGTCATGGCCGAGATCGAGGGGATCGTGAACCCGACCAGTGCCGCGAGCACTACCAGGAGCGTGCCGGGGATGGTGTCGCTCGCCGTCACCAGTGCGAGCACCAGGAGCGTCACCACCTGCGAGCCCGCGAACCACCGGATCACGTGCTTCTTGTCGTACCGGTCGAGCAGCCTGCCCTGGATGGGCGCGCCGATCGCGGTGCCCACCGCGGCGGTCGCCGTCACCAGCCCGGCAAGTTGCAGGGAGCCGGTTGCCCTCTGCACGCCGAACAGCAACGCCTCGAACACCAGACCCATGGGGAGACGCGCGAGGAACGACCACAGCAGGACCGGTCTTGCCCGCGGGTTGTCGATCACGATCCGCAGGGGGGAAACGGTTTTCACGAAATCCCGCTCTCGTCCGTCGCGGCGTCGATCAACGCCGCCAACTCGGCCAGCGTCGACGCCTCGAACGGCGCGCGCATCGACAATCGTACTGCACAGCGGTCGTTCAGCCTGGCCATGACCATGGTGGCGGACAAGGAATGCCCGCCCAGCCCCAGGAAGTCGTCGGTGACGCGCACGTCCGCGACACCGAGCACCTCCCGCCACACCTCGGCGACCCGCCGCTCGGTTTCGTTGCGTGGCGGCGGTCCTGCCGTCACCACGTCCGTCCACTCCAGCCTCGACAGCGCGGCGTGGTCGAGCTTTCCACTGGTGGACAACGGCATCGCGCCGATGGTGACGAACCGGGACGGGACCATGGAGGACGGCAGGTGAGCACCGGCCATCCCCCGGAGGTCCTCGTGGTCGGCGTCACCGACGACGAACGCGACCAGGTGCCGCGTCACGGGATCGTCGCCTGCGACGACCACGCCCACCTGCCGCACCGAGGGATGCCGGGCGAGCGCCGCCTCGACCTCGCCCAGCTCGATCCGGTGTCCGCGCAGCTTCACCTGCCGGTCCTTCCTGCCGAGCACCTCGAACCGCCCGTCGGCGCGCAGCCTGGCCAGGTCGCCCGTTCGGTAGAGCCGTCCGGCGCCGCCGACCTCGTCGACCAGGAAGCTGCGCGCCGTCAGGTCGGGCAGGCCGAGGTAGCCGCGGGCCACACCGGCGCCGGCGACGCACAGCTCCCCCGGCACGCCCCTGGGCACGAGCCGCTGGTGCTCGTCGAGCACGTAGCAGCTGGTGTTGGCCAGCGGTGTGCCGATCGGGACCGACGGGCCGGTCACGTCGACCAGCCCGATGGTCGACCAGATCGTGGTCTCGGTCGGGCCGTAGACGTTCCACAGCGTCCCGACCCGCTCGGTGAGCCGCGCGGCCAGCACGTCGGTGAGCGGCTCGCCGCCGCTGAGCGCCCTCAGCTCCGGACCACCGGTCCAGCCCGCGTTGATCAGGGCCTCCCACGCCGAAGGCGTCGCCTGCACGACCGTCACCCCGGAGGTCTCCACCAGTTCGCGCAACCGGTCCGGGTCGCCCGCGACGCCGGTCGGCGCGAGTTCGACGCACGCACCGGCCACCAGCGGGCCGAGCAGTTCGAACAGCGAGATGTCGAACGAGGGCGTTGTCGCCGCCAGCACGACGTCGTCGCTGGTCAGGCCGATGTCCTCGGCCAGCCGGACGACGAGGTTGGTCAGGTTCCGGTGCTCGACCTCGACGCCCTTCGGCGTGCCGGTCGAGCCGCTGGTGTAGATGACGTACGCGAGGTCGTGCGGACCGGGCGCCGCGAACCGGGCTCCCGCGGCGGGTGCCGTGTCGTCGACCAGCACCGCGACCGCCGTCGGAACGCAGTTCCGCAGTGCCCTGCTGGTCACCGCGACCCGGATCCCGGCGTCGTCGACGATGTGCGCGAGCCGGGCCGCGGGCAGGTCGCGGTCGAGCGGCACGTACACCGCGCCCGCCTTGAAGATCCCGAGCAGCGCGACCAGCACCTCCGCCGACCGGTCGAGGTGGACGCCGACCAGCGTGCCGGGTCCGACGCCCTCCGCGTGCAGGCGGGCGGCGAAACCGTCCGCCGCGGCGTCGAGTTCGCCGTACGTCAGGAGCGTGCCGCTGCAGCGCACGGCCGGTCGCTCCGGGTTCCCGGCCGCGTGCGCGGCGATCAGGGCAGCGACCCCTTCCTCGGGGATCGGCACCGAGGGTCCGCGCGCGTCGAGCAGCACCGAGTCCCGTTCGGCGGCGGGCAGCAGGTCGAGCGCGGACGCGGCCAGGCCGGGCGACGTGAGACCTGATCGGAACAGCACGGCCAGCCGGGCGGCGAGTGCCTCCACAGTGGACTGGTCGTACCGGTCGACGTCGTACGTCCACTCGAATCCCGGCCGGTCGTCGAGCACGAGCGCGATCGCGAGGTCGGAGACCGCCGGGTCGAGCCGCTCGATCCCGGCGCCGGAGGTGACCAGTACGCCGAAGACGTCGTGGGCAGGCGCGTCGGCGACCGCCTCCGCCACCCG
>JBDSAJ010000449.1:0-10967 GCA_039922235.1 Umezawaea sp. | reverse complement strand
ACACCGGGGTCTGCAAGACCGGGTCGCGGGTGCTGCCGGGGCTGTTCGCGCAGACCCACCAGCACCCGGAGTGGGTCGGCAAGACCCTGGTCGACATCCTGTGGCACGGCGAGGGCTCGCGGACCGGCAAGGACCGCGGCGCGGCCATGGCGATCCTCACCCGCTACGGCCTCGGGCAGAGCGGCGACCAGAAGTTCGAGTCGCTCTCGGGCGGGCAGCAGGCCCGGTTCCAGGTGCTGCTGCTGGAACTGGCGGGCTCGACGCTGCTGCTGCTCGACGAGCCGACGGACAACCTGGACCTGAACTCGGCCGAGGCGTTGCAGCGGGCGCTGGAGGAGTTCACCGGGACCGTGGTCGCGGTGACCCACGACCGCTGGTTCGCCCGCTCGTTCGACCGGTTCCTGCTGTTCCGCTCCGACGGCGTGGTGTCCGAGGTCGACGAACCCGTGTGGGACGAGGCACGGGTGCAGCGGGCCCGCTGATCACGGGTCGAGGAGCAGCCTGGTCCACGAGTCGGTGAGCCACTCCCGGAAGCGCTCGGGGGTCCTGCCGCGCTCGTGGACCAGCAGCACCCAGAACTCGACCGCGTTCGTGCTCCACACGACGTCCGCGACCTCCTGGTCGCCGAGGTCCGTGCGAACGCCGCCCGCGGCCCTGAGGTCGGCGGCGAAGTCGAGCATGTTCCGCGCCCCCCGCTCGGCGATCCCGCGCCACAGCGCCGCGCAGTCCGGGTCGCTCACAGCGGCGTCGCGCAGCGCGAGGAACACCGGCGCGAGCCTGCGGTGGATGCTGGTGATCGCCTCCGCGTACAGGGCGATCTTCGCCGCTGCCGTCGGCGCCGCGCGGACGCGGACGACGTAAGTCGCGTTCCGCCGCGGGCACGGCGTGGTCGGTGCCGGACAGCGAGGTCTCCACGAGTTCCCGCAGCAGCACCGGTTTGCGGCCGACCGAGCTGTAGACCGTGTCGACCGACACCCCGGCGAGCGCGGCGATGTCACCGACCGACGTCTTCGGGTAGCCGCGCGCCACGAACAGCTCCCGCCTGCGCCAAGGCCTTCGACGAGCGCATCCACCCGGTCGTGGACGCGGCCTTCGGCGGGCTGCGGCCGTCGCAGGAGCCGACCGTGGAACGGCTGGAGGTGCTGCACGCCACGGGATCACTGCTCGCCTAGAGCGCCCGCAGCTCCACCAGCACGAGCGGCACCTCGTCCAGCAGTTCCCGCGCCAGCATCCCGGTGAGCCCGGTCCGCGGCACGAGCCGCTGACCGGCCATGGCGTGCACGTGACCGGCCCAGCACGCGGCCTGGGCGGGGTCGGCGGCGCAGGCGAGCAGGCCGCCGACCAGACCGGCCAGCACGTCGCCGCTGCCCGAAGTGGACAGTCCGACGTGGCCGGTCCCGTCCCGCCACACCCGTCCGCCCGGCTCGGCGACCACACCCATCAGGTTCACCACGGCCTGGTGCTCCTCGGCGATCTCGACGGCCGCGCCCACGTAGTCCTCGACCGGGTCGTCCGGGCGGCCGAGCAGGTAGGCGGCCTCGACGGTGTTCGGGGTCAGCACCAGCCTGCCGTGCACCGGTTTGGCGAGTTCGGGGTGGTTCGCGACGGCACCGAGCGCGAACGCGTCGAGCACGACGGGGGTGTCCGGGGCGACGAGCGGCAGCAGCCGTTCGAGCAGCGCGGCCGTCTCGTCGACGTCGAACAGGCCCGGCCCGACCACCACGGCCCCCGCGTCGGGCACGAGGTCGGCGAGCACGTCGGCGGCGGCACGGGACACGGCCCCGGACTCCGTCTCCGGCAGGTCGACCACCAGCGCCTCCGGCACGGCGAGCCCGAGCGCGGACGCGTGCCGCTCGACGACCGCGAGCTGGAGGGTGATCGCGCCGGTGCGCAGCGCGGCGATGCCGCTGAGCAGCACCGCACCCGGCGATCGCCGGGCACCGCCCACGACGAGCACGGTGCCCGCCTCGGCGGCGGGGACCGCCCACTCGCGCAGCAGCGCGGAGGTGATGGGCGTGGGCTCAGACCGATTCGGCTTCGGCATCTTCGCTCTCCGTCGGACGGACGCCCTGCTCGCGCAGGTGCTCGGTGGCGTGCTCGTGCTCCAGCCGGAACCCGCCGTCCTGCCGGGCCCAGGAGGTCACCGAGCCGTTGGCGACGACGGTGTTGCGGGCGACCGCCAGCAGGTCCTTCTCCGGGACGCCCTCCAGCAGGTAGCGCAGCAGGTAGGCGGTCATCTCGTGGCCGAACAGCAGCACGCGCTCGCCGGGGTGGCGGCGTTCGAGGTCGCCCAGCAGCGACCGCAGCCGCAGTGCCACGTCGGCCCACGACTCGCCGCCCGGCGGCCGGTAGTAGAACTTGCCGAGCCGCTGCTTGCGGACCAGCTCGTCGGGGAACCGGTTGGCCACCCCGCGCCCGGTCAGCAGGTCGAGCACGCCGAGTTCGCGGTCCCGCAGCCGCTCGTCCACCACCTGCACGGGCTGGTAGTCGATCTCCCGCACGGCGAGCCACGCCGTGCTGAGCGTCCGCTGGTACGGCGAGCACACGATCACGCCCGGCCGCCTGCCGGTCGGCAGGGTCGCCAGCCAGCGCCCGACCGCCGCGGCCTGCTCCTCGCCGCGCGCGGACAGCGGCACGTCCGCGTCCCGCTCGGCGATGTCGATGACGTCGAGCCCGGCGTCCTCGGCCTCTTCCCTGGCCACGTTGCCGGTGCTCTCGCCGTGCCTGACCAACCCGATCCACCCGAGATCCGTCACGTCGCGGGACATACCCGTTCCGGGTGCGCTAGACACCTGCACCATGAACGACTACGTCGACACCTACTGCGAGCGGCTGGCGCCCGGCCTGTGGGGCGAGCCGCTCAACGCGCTCAGCAACCTGGCGTTCCTGCTTGCCGCCGCGGTGTTGTGGTTCCGGTACCGGCCGGAGGAGCGGTCCCTGCGGGCGCTCGTCGTGCTGCTGGCGCTGATCGGGCTGGGCAGCCTGTCGTTCCACACGGCGGCGACCGAGCTGACGCGGGTGTTCGACGTGCTGTTCATCGCGCTGTTCGTGTTCTTCTACGTCGTCTGCTTCGGCCACTGGTTCTGGGGCCTGCCGTGGCCGAAGGCGTGGCTGTTCGCGCCCGCGCTGCTGCTGCTCGGCGTGGTGCTGATCCCGGTGTCGCTGCTCGTCCCGGCCGGGTCCGGGTCGTACCTGGCGCCCGCGGTCGCGCTGGTCGGGCTCGCGGTGGCGCTGCGGTTCTTCGGGCCGCCCGACGCGCGGCACCACTGGCGGGCGTTCGGGGTCGCGGCCGTGGTGTTCGCGGTGTCGCTGACGCTGCGCACGGTCGACCTGAGCGCGTGCGCCGGGTGGCCGACGGGCACGCACTACCTGTGGCACCTGCTCAACGCGGTCGTGCTGTTCGTGGTCGCGCGCGAGGCGATGCTGCGGACCCGCTGACCCCTCCCAGGTCGCCTGTCGTC
This sequence comes from Umezawaea sp., assembly GCA_039922235.1. Taxonomy (GTDB): domain Bacteria; phylum Actinomycetota; class Actinomycetes; order Mycobacteriales; family Pseudonocardiaceae; genus Umezawaea. Next base: position 7,506 of record JBDSAJ010000449.1, on the reverse strand, counting down.
AGGCCGCGACCGGTTCCCGGACGTAAACCCGCTTGCCGGGGCTGGTCCACACAAAGGTGCCGGGAGTCGGCTGGGTCACCGTCCAGCGGGGATCCTGCTTCAGCCGGTGATGCGCTCGGCACTCACGCCCAGGTTCGCCGCCTCAGTGGGGCCTGCGGGGAAGGCGGTGGTGTGGTCGAGGTCCGCGCGGTGCGCGGGTACCGCACAACCTGGAAACACACACGTCTTGTCCCGTGCCTGGACGAAGTCACGGAGCGCTGCCGGGGGCCGGTAGGTACGGCGACCAACCTCCAGCAGGGGGCCGCGCTCGTCGGTGAGCAGCCGCCGCCAGGTCGCGTCCCCGGCCAGTGCGCGGGCGGTGTCGGCGGTGATCGGACCATAACCGGCGAGTTCGCCGGGCTGATCGTCCAGACGCATCACCATCGACACCGGAACTGTCACCTGCAACTGCACGTGGACGTTGCTGGGCTTGCCCAGCAACAGGTCGCACACCACATCGGCCCGGCGCTGATCCATCGTCCGGGTGTCCTCGGGGGTCCTGACCTGGCGGGCGATCTTGTCCACCCGCACCGCGATCGCCACCGCCTTCTCCGCCGGAACCACCGCGTACACCTTGGCCATCCCGTCCTCCTCGGACACGAACCCCGCACACCGCGCCGCTTTCGCCTCCGCCGCCCGCTCGCGCGCCCCGACCGGGTCGCCCCGCGCCACGATCCGCCGCGCCCGCTGCCGCATCTGCGCCCCGGTCTGCTCAGCGGCCTTCTCCAACACCCGCTCCTCGAACTGGCGTGCCAGGTCCGGGGTCAGGTTCATGGTCAGTTCGTGCACGGTCCGCACCTTGTACAGGTCGATCTCCCCACGTTCCATCGCCGCCAACGAGGCGGACAGTCGACCCACCGCCCCTTCGGCCAGCGCGACTTGATTGGCGGCCCAGTTCGACGACCAGGTCAACAGCAAGGCCACCTGCTCGGACCGATACCGACCACCCTCCGTGGCGGCGATCTCGGCCATTATCCGCAACTGCCGGGCGTGCAGGGAATTGATGTCACGCTGGCATTCCAGCAGGGCATCTTCAAGCTGTCGGGTCTCATTGTTTTCCATGGTTCGATTCTACCGAGAATGCAAGATCGACTCGATGGCACGAATTAGTGAACAAAGTGATGGATAATATTCCGAGGCCTGACAGAGAGTGCAAAACCGCAGGCCCGGCAGGCGGAAACCCTGCCGACCGATTGACCGCCCACCGACTTGACAACTGGCCGCATGACCGCGAAAGGCGAGACGACCGCCACGGAACGTGGCCGATTTTACTTGGGGATTTGACCCTTAAAATTGTCGATCGGGCAGGCTCTTCCACGCCTGCCTTTTAGCTCGATAAAGGGTCAAATGAGGGGTCCCCAAGTCAAATCGGCCACAGCACGCTGGAACCCGCAGCCACCCAGCACCCCGCCGCACCCCGCAACTCGCACCCCGCAACCCAACCCCCGCCGCACCCCACAGCCACCCCTGATCAACTCAGCCCTCAGTCTTCCTCGACAACCGCGGACATCCGGCCCGCCCGCACCTCGGCCACCAGCTTCTCGTGGTCGGACTCGGTCTGGTCGGCGTAGTCGATCGCGTACTTCGCGAACGCCTCGTCCAGTTCCTCGCCGTCGCCCTCGCAGTAGCCCGCGAGCAGCCGCGGGTCGACCGAGCGGGAGTGCGCGCGGGCCAGCAGCGCACCCGCGAAGCGGCCGTAGTCGTCGAGGTCGTCGCGCTTGAGCGTGGTGGCGTCGATCTCGCCCTTGCGGTTGCGGAACTGGCGGACGATGTAGTGCCGCTCACCGATGGTCGTCCAGCCCAGCAGGATGTCCGACTCGGCCTGCACGAGCCGCGCGCCGTGCACGATCCGCTTGCCCTCGTGCTTGCTCGGCGGCGCGTTCAGGAACGGGGCCAGTGCGGACCGGCGGGCCTCCTTCACCTGGAGGATCAGCGCCTCGCTGCCGTTGCCGTGCAGCAGGACCAGGTAGTTGCGCAGGCCGACGCTGCCGGTGCCGACGACGCGGAAGGCCACGTCGGACACCCCGTAGCGCATGATCAGGTTGCGGCGGGACTCGCGGAGCGTGTCGACGTAGGACGGCAGCGAGGCGATCACCTCGTCCGCCGTTTGGTCGGTGACCCTGGTCAGCACCGGTGGGTCGGCGATGAACCGCCAGTGCTCGCCCTCCTTGCGCGTCCACTTCGCGGCGACCCTGGCGCTGGTGTTCTTGCGGGCCTTGGACGCGGCCTTGCTGAACTCGTCGGTCAGGTCGTCGGCCTTCGCCTTGGTGAGCACCGACTCGTCGCCCAGCGCGCTCCACGACTCCAGGAACGGCAGCTCCGCCAGGTGCCTCATCACGCCCCGGTACGCCCGCACGGCGTCCTCGGCGGCGTCGCGGCAGCCCTTCTCCGACACGCCGCCCTCCCGGCCCGCCAGCACGAGGCTGGTCACCAGCCGCTTGAGGTCCCACTCCCACGGGCCGGGCAGGGTTTCGTCGAAGTCGTTGATGTCCATGACGATCTGGCCCTCGGGCGTGCCGTACAGGCCGAAGTTCGCCGCGTGCGCGTCCCCGCACAGCTGCACCTCGACGCCGCTGTTGGGGCTCACCGCGAGATCGCCCGCCATCAGGCCCGCGCTGCCCCGGAAGAAGGAGAACGGCGACGCGATCATCCGCCCGATCCGCAGCGGGACCAGGTCCTCCAGCCTGCCGTCGTTGCTCGCGCGGACGTAGTCCGGGATGGACGGCCGGTCGACCGCGAGCAGCGCCTTGCGGTGCGCCTGGTGCCCGACGGCGGCCCGCAGCACCCGACCGCTCGCGTAGACCTCCTGCGGTTCGGTCCACCTGCCCAGCGCCGCCGCCGCTTCCGCCCGCACCCGTTCGCCCATGGACGGCATCATGCAACGCGAAGGGGCACCTCACGAGGCATATGACGCATCGTGAGGTGCCCGCGTGCTGATCGTGACTATCGCTTGACGATCTCCGCGATCGCGTCTACCCCGAGGTCGATCTCCTCCGCGGTGATCACCAGCGGGGGAGCGACGCGCAAGGTGGAGTCGTGCGTCTCCTTGCAGAGGACGCCGCGCGCGGCCAGCGCCTCGGACGCCGCCCGGCCCTTCGGACCGCCAGGGGTGATCTCGACGCCCGCCCACAGGCCGCGGCCGCGCACCTCGGACACGCCGTGGCCGACGAGGTCGCCCAGCCGGGAGTGCAGGTAGCCGCCGAGTTCGCGGGAGCGCTCCTGGAACTCGCCGGTGGCCAGCAGCTTCACGACCGCGCGGCCGACGGCGCAGGCCAGCGGGTTGCCGCCGAACGTGGACCCGTGCTCGCCGGGCTTCAACACGCCCAGCACGGCCCGGCTGCCGACCACGGCCGACACCGGCATGATCCCGCCGCCGAGCGCCTTGCCGAGCGTGTACAGGTCGGCGCGCACGCCCGCGTTGTCCAGCGCCAGCAGCTCGCCGGTGCGGCCGAGCCCGGACTGGATCTCGTCGGCGATCATCAGCACGTTGTTCTCGTCGCAGATCCGGCGCACGGCCGCCAGGTAGCCCGCGGGCGGCACGACGATGCCCGCCTCGCCCTGGATCGGCTCGATCAGCACGGCCGCGGTCCGCTCGGTGATCGCGTCGCGCAGCGCCTGCTCGTCGCCGTAGGCCACGACCGAGAAACCGGGCGTGAACGGGCCGAAGTCGGCGCGCGCCACCTCATCGGTGGAGAACGAGACGATCGTGGTGGTGCGGCCGTGGAAGTTCGCGCCCGCGACGACGATCTCCGCCGTGCCCGCGGGCACACCCTTGACCTGGTAGGCCCACTTGCGGGCCACCTTGATCGCCGACTCGACGGCCTCGGCGCCGGAGTTCATCGTCAGCACCATCTCGGTGCCGGTCAGCTCGGCCAGCTCGCGGCAGAACAGGCCGAACTGGTCGTGGTGGAACGCGCGGCTGGTCAGCGTGACGCGGCCGAGCTGCTCGACGGCCGCGGCGATCAGGGCGGGGTGGCGGTGGCCGAAGTTGAGCGACGAGTAGCCGGACAGGAAGTCCAGGTAGCGACGACCGTCCACGTCCGTCACCCACGCGCCCTCGCCGTGGGAGATCACGACCGGCAGCGGGTGGTAGTTGTGGGTGCTCCAGTGCTCGTCCAGTGCGATGAACTCGGCCCCGCTGGTCGGGGTCTCCGTGGTGGGAGCGGCGATGGCGGTCATAGGACAAGGCTAAGGGGCGAATGCCGGCGATTTCATCCGTCAGGCGTTGCGCAGATGTCAGGTTTCTTGCGCAATCCGAGTGATCGGCGGAGATCTGTTGCGCACCCAGCGGAGTGATCACGCCGTGGCTACCCTGCGACGATGGCGAAGAAGTCGGCGCACGTCCACTCGATTCGCGACGTGCTCAAGGTCCACCCGGACGGTGTCGATCTCGCGAAGATCGATCCGGCCGCCACCCCCGTAGGTCCGACCAGCAAGGCCGAGGCCGCCAAGGACCTCAAGGCGATGGAGGGCGAGCTGGACCAGCTCCAGGAGAACCTCTACGCCGAGGGGCTCGCCGGCGGGCGGCGGCGCGTGCTCGTCGTGCTCCAGGGCATGGACACCTCCGGCAAGGGCGGCACGATCCGGCACGTCGCGGGCCTGGTCAACCCGCAGGGCCTGCGCATCGTGTCGTTCAAGAAGCCGACCCGCGCCGAGCTGCGGCACGACTTCCTCTGGCGCGTCCGCCGCCAGGTGCCCGGACCGGGGGAGATCGGCTTCTTCGACCGGTCGCACTACGAGGACGTGCTGGTCCCGAGGGTGGACGAGCTGGTGCCCGCACCGATCTGGCAGGCGAGGTACCAGCAGATCAACGACTTCGAGGCCGAGCTGTCCGAGTCGGGCGTGACGATCGTGAAGTGCTTCCTGCACATCTCGCCCGAACGCCAGAAGGAACGGCTCGTCGCCCGGCTGGAGACGCCGGAGAAGCGGTGGAAGTACAACCCGAACGACTTGGTCGTGCGGGCGAAGTGGTCGAAGTACCAGTCGGCGTACGCGGACCTGCTGGCGAAGTGCTCGACGGAGGTCGCGCCCTGGTACGCCGTCCCCTCCGACCGCAAGTGGTACCGCAACTGGGTCGTCGCCCAGTTGCTGCTGCGGACCCTGCGCGATCTCGCGCCGACGTATCCTGTGCCCGAGTACGACCCCGCTGCGGAGCTGTCCCGGCTGACCGAGGCAGACCCGTTGCAGTAAGCGCAATCTTCGTTGCATCCCTTGTCGGGACGCGGTGGCCTGAGCCACTGTGATCCTGCCGCCGGAGATCAACGGAGGTGGGCAGTGGCGATCGACAGGCGACGGTTCCTCGGAGCCATGGGCGTTGGGACGGGGATGCTGGTGACCGGTGAGACCGCTGCGGCACAACCACGTGCGGAGTCCCGCGTGTACCTGGGGACCTACACGACGTGGGCGGGCGGGGGCACCGGGATCGGGCTGGGCTCCTACGACCAGACCACCGGGCAGCTCCGCGCGACCGGTGTGTTCCCCGGCGTGGCCAACCCCTCGTTCGTCATCGAGGCCGGCCGCACCCTGTACGCCGTGAACGAGCAGAGCAACGGGTCCGTCACGTCGATCGCCATCGGCGCGGGCGGCGGACTGCGGATCATCAACTCGCAGAGCACCGGCGGAGCGGACCCGTGCCACCTGGCGCTGGACCCCTCCGGCCGGTTCCTGCTGTCCGCGAACTACTCGTCCGGGAGCGTCTCGGTGCACCCGGTTCGCGCCGACGGCGGACTGGGCACGCGCAGCGACCTGGTCACCCACAAGGGCTCAGGGCCGGACCGCGAACGGCAGGAGGGGCCGCACGCCCACCAGGTCCTGCCGGACCTCGCGGGCAAGCACCTGCTCGCGGTCGACCTGGGCACCGACTCGGTGTACAGCTACCGCCTGGACACGGCCACCGGGAAGCTGGCGCTGGTCAACACCGCCAAGGTGAAGCCGGGGGCCGGTCCCCGGCACCTGGCGTTCCACCCGTCGGGGAAGTTCGCCTACCTCGCGAACGAGTTGGACTCGACCATCGTGGCCGCGGCGTACGACCCGGACCGCGGGGTGCTGTCCCCCGGCCAGGCACTGCGGACGGTGCCCGTCGGGGCGCCGTCGACGCCGCGGAACTACCCGGCCGAGGTGGTGGTGTCCGCCGACGGGCGGTTCGTCTACCTGTCCAACCGGGGTCACGACAGCGTGGCGCTGTTCGCGGTGGAGCAGGGTGGTGCCCGGCTGCGGTTCGTCGAGGCCGTGCCCACCGCGGGGAAGTACCCCCGGCACATCGCGTTCGACCCTTCCGGGCGATTCCTGTTCGCCGCCAACCAGAACTCCAGCACCGTGACGTCGTTCCGGGCAGACCTGGCCACCGGCCGGTTGCGGTCCGCGGGGACGCCGCTGTCGTCGCCGATCCCGGTGTGCGTGGTGCCCACCCGGCTGGGTTAACGGGGTTCCGGGCGGACTGTCCACAGTGGTACCGCTAGGGACATGGGTATCGCTGCCGCGCTGGTGTTGAGCTTGGTCCTGGTTCCCGCGCCGGTGGCGTCGGAGTACGTCGCGCTGGGCGACTCCTACGCCGCCGGGGGCACCGGCGGCGGGTGCGGTCGAGGGGAGTTCTCGTACCCGAGCCTGTGGAAGGACGCGCATTCCGTTGCACTGAGATTCAATGAATCCCGGTGATTCGCCCATCACTGGACGAAGGTCCTCGTCCGATCCGAACCCCAAGAGGTTCGGTGCGAGGTTGACGTTTCACTGCCACCTGCCGGGCTTGGCCCGGTCTTATGGTCGGCTCCACGTCCGTTTCGGGTCTCCGGGCCACTCCCGGCGACCTGCCGCTTCACCAACGCGGCCAGGTTGAGCGCGGCGTTCTCGTCCCGATCCAGGACCAGCCCACACTCGTCACACACATACTCACGCATCCGCAGCGGCAGCTTGGTTTTCACTGCCCCACAGCCAGAACACGTCTTCGAACTGGGAAACCACCGATCCGCGACCACGACCCGACCACCGTTCCAGGCGGTCTTGTAGGTCAACTGGCGGCGGATCTCACCAAACCCGGCATCGGACACCACCCGAGCCAGGGCCCGGTTTTTGACCATCCCCGACACGTTGAGGTCTTCCACCACGATGGTGCCGTACTCACAGGCCAACGCTGTGGTGAGCTGGTGGATACCCTCCCGCCGCACACTCGCGACGCGGTGGTGAACCTTGTTGCGTTGCTGGTCGGCCCGCTGCCAGCGGTGCGACGGCCGTTGGCCGGTGCGCCGGTCCGGGCCGCCCCGACGGGACACGGTGCGCGACAACCGCCCCAGCTTGCGGCGGGCGGTGTCGTAGTGCCGGGGATTCCCGGCTGGTGGTCGACCGTCGGAGAACACCGCCAACGTCCTGACCCCCAGGTCCACGCCGATGACCGCGTCCGGCCGCGCCGGCACCCGGTCCTGCTTCTCCACCTGGACGCAGAAGGACACGTACCAGCGGCCTGCCTCGCGTTTC
>JBDSAJ010000448.1:0-10236 GCA_039922235.1 Umezawaea sp. | reverse complement strand
CTCCCGGCTGCGGTAGCGCGCGCCGGGTCCCGGCGCGTCGTCGGCGACGTAGGTCATGGCCAGGTCGAAGTCGTGGCCGGTCCACGCGTGGTGGTAGGCCAGTGCGGTGTCCAGTGCTGGGGGCATGGTGCTTCCTCTCGTGAGCGGTGGTCGTTCCGCTGTTGGGACACCACGGGCTGGCGGAACGGACCGGTCGTGCGAGGATCGCCCGGTGAGCCAGGTCACGCTCGACCGCGCGCGGGCCGGGGACGGGCACGCGTTCCGCGAGTTGACGGACCCGTACCGGCGGGAACTGCTGGTGCACTGCTACCGCCTGCTCGGGTCGCTGACCGACGCCGAGGACGTGCTCCAGGAGACGCTGATCGCCGCGTGGCGCGGACTGGACGGCTTCGCGGGCCGGGCGTCGCTGCGCACCTGGCTGTACCGCATCGCCACCAACCGCTGCCTGAACGCGCTGCGTGACGCCGGGCGGCGCAGACCACCCGAGCCGGTCCCGCCGTTCGACCCCCCGGAGCCGACCCGCCGCAGTGACGTGACCTGGTTGCAGCCCTTCCCGGACGAGTTCGCCGACGACGCGCCGGGACCCGGCGCGCGCTACCGCAGCCGGGAGGCGGTCGAACTGGCGTTCATCGCGGGACTCCAGCGCCTGCCACCCCGGCAGACCGCCGCGCTGGTGCTCCGCGACGTGCTCGGCTACTCCACCGTTGAGGTGGCGGACCTGCTGGGCACCAGTCCGACCGCGGTCAAGGCGGCCCTGCAACGCGCCCGAGCGCGGATCGACCGCCCCGAAAGCGCCCCACCGCCCGGCTCACCGGCGGAACGGGACCTCGCCCAGCGCTTCGCCGACGCGTTCACGGCTGACGACGTCGACGGCGTCATCGCGTTGCTGACCGACGACGCGTGGCTGGCCATGCCGCCCGCACCGCACGAGTACCAGGGGTCTGCGGCCATCGCGGCGTTCCTCGCCGCGAGCGCCGCGGCGCGTGGCCACCGCCGGTTCCGGCTGGTCCCCACCCGCGCCAACACCCAGCCCGCGTTCGGCTGCTACCTCACCGGACCCGACGAACCGGTCGGACTGGTCGTCCTGACCCTGCGCGGCGACCGCATCCGGGCCATCACCCGGTTCATCGGCGCAGAACTGCCCCGCCGCTTCGGACTGCCCGGCTGATCAAGCGGCGGCGGCACTGGCCGGGGCCGGTCCGGCGTGGCAGTGTGCCGACATGGCCACTCCCACGGGGATCGCAGGCGTGTTCGACCGGGCAGCCGACACCTACGACAACGTCGGCGTGCCGTGGTTCCGCCCGATCGCGAGTGGACTCGCGGAGGAACTCGCGGTCGCACCGGGTGAGCGCGTGCTGGACGTCGGGTGCGGCCGCGGTGCGGCACTGGAACTCTTCGCCCAAGCGGCGGGGCCGACGGGCCGGGTGCTGGGGATCGACCTCGCGCCGCGCATGGTGGAGCGCACCGCGGCGGACTTCCGCGCTGTGCCGCAGGTCGAGGTGCGCGTAGCTGACGCCGCCGCGCCGGGCCTGCCCGCAGCGTCGTTCGACGTGGTCGGGTCCTCGCTGGTGCTGTTCTTCCTGCCTGATCCCGCCGCCGCGCTCCGCGCGTGGACCGACCTGCTGGTCGACGGGGGCCGGTTGGGCATCACGACCTTCGGCGCGCACGACAAGCGGTGGGAGCAGGTCGACGCGGTGTTCTCGCCCTACCTGCCGAAGACCATGCTGGACGCGCGGACGAGTGGGCGGCGCGGGCCGTTCGCCTCGGACGACGGCGTCGAGGAGTTGTTCCGGGGCGCGGGCCTCACCGACGTGCGGACCGCCAACCACGTGGTCGACGCGGTGTTCCGCGACGCCGAGCACTGGGTGGAGTTCTCCTGGTCGCACGGCCAGCGGGCGATGTGGGAGTCCGTTCCCGAGGCTGACCGGCCGGTGGTGCGCGAGCAGGTGGTCCAACTGGCCAAGGGCTTCGCCGACGAGACCGGCGGTTTCACGTTCACCCAGCAGGTCCGCTACACGCTGGGACGTCGCCCGACCGCGTGAGCGGACCGCGGGTCAGGCCGAACCGCGGGCGATCGAGCGGACGAGCAGGTCGGTGAGCTTGTCGAGGTAGTCGGGTTCCGCGTCGGAGGCGCGCACGCTGAGCCGCCAGTAGACCGGCGCGGCGAGGAGGTCCAGCACGAGTTCCCAGTCGAGGTCGGTGCGCAGTTCGCCCCGTTCCACGGCTCGGCGCAGCAGTTCTGCCGAGGCCTCGCGCCGCGGCGTGCCGATCATGCTCTTCACGAACTCACCCAGTTCCGGGTTGCGGGCCGTCTCGGCGACCAGGTCGGGCAGGATCCGGGAGAAGCGCGGATCGGTCAGCCAGTTCACCACCCCGTCGAGGGCTGCGCGGAGGTCGCCCCGCAGTGAGCCGGTGTCCGGGATCGTGGCGCGCTCCACGCTGAACTCGGAGATCACCGCCATCGCCATTTCCTGCTTGGACGGCCACCGCCGGTAGAGCGCGCTCTTGCCGACACCCGCCCGTTTTGCCACGGCCTCCATCGACAGCCGTGCGTAGCCGTGTTCGGCCCACTCCACGAGCACGGCTTCGGTGATGGCCATGGTGACACCCGGCTGCAGCAGAGCTGCACCGGTGGGCGCGCGACGGGTCATCCGGCGAGTGTAGCGACGAGACGGTAGCGTCCCGACGCGTGATACGTTGGTCGGGACGCTACCGTCTCGTCCTGTTTGGAGAACGTCATGAACCCAGCCGAACTCGTGGAACGCGCGCTGCACCTGCTGCTGCGCCACGACATGGCCGCTTTCGCCGACCTGTGGGCGGAGAACGGGGTGCTGGAGTTCCCCTTCGCGCAACCCGGCGCACCGCAGCGGGTCGAAGGCCGCGCCGCCGTGCGGGAGTACCTGCACGGCTACCCCGACCTGGTCGACGTGCGCGAGATCCCCGAGCGGGTCGTCCACCGCACCGAGGACCCCGACGTGCTGGTCGTCGAGTTCACCGCCACCGGCGTCGTGGTCGCCACGGGCAAGCCCTACGCGATGCGGTACATCGCGGTGATCACCGTGCGCGACGGCGAGATCCAGCACTACCGGGACTACTGGAGCCCGGCCGCCGCCGCGGAGATCATGACCGGCGCACTCGCCGGGACGCCCAATGCCTGAGGTCCTCGTCATCGGTGCGACCGGCACGACCGGCTCGCGGGTCGTGGACTTCCTCCGCAACCGCGACGTCACGACCAGGGCCGCCACCCGTGCGCCGCGGGCCGCCGGGCAGGTCCGGTTCGACTGGGCCGACCGGGAAACCCACGCGCCCGCGCTGCGCGGCACCTCCGCGGTCTACCTCGTCGCCCCTATCGGCGTGATCGACCCGGTCCCGCTGGTGGAGCCGTTCCTGGAGGAGGCGCTGCGCCAAGGCGTCCGGCGGGTCGTGCTGCTCAGCTCGTCCGCGATGGAGGAGGGTGAGCCGCCGCTGGGTGCGGTCCACGGCCTCGTGTGCGCCACCATGCCGGAGTGGACGGTGCTGCGGCCGTCGTGGTTCATGCAGAACTTCACCGGCGAGCACCCGGCGGGAATCGGGGTGCGGACCGGGGAGATCGTCAGCGCGACGGGTGACGCCAAGGTGGCCTTCGTGGACGCCGCGGACATCGCCGCCGTCGCAGGCCACGCGTTGACCGATGAGGTCGCGCACAACGCAGCGCACGTCCTGACCGGCCCCGAGGCGGTGAGCTACGCGGAGGCCGCCGAGGTCATCGGGAAGTGGACCGGCACCCCGGTGCGCTACCGCCCGCTCAGCACCGGGGACTTCACCCGGCACCTGGCGGCGTCGGGCCTGCCGGTCGAGTTCGCCGCGTTCCTCGCCGCGCTGGACGAGGACGTCCGCGGTGGATCGGAGGACCGCGTCACGGACACCGTCGAACGCGTGACCGGTCGACCCGCGCGCAGCTTCCGCGAGTTCGTGGAGGCCGAGATCCCCCGAACGACCTGATGAGCCGGGGGTGCGGGACCCGTCCCGCGCCCCCGCGTGCGTGAACTACCGCTGGGCCAGGTCCGGCACCTCGGCCACCAGGTGCTCGGGCGCGGAGAGCCGCCAGGCCTCGAACACCAGCTCCGTCAGCTCGTCGGCGTCGATCCCGGCCAGCCGGACCACCACCCAGCCGAAGCCGCCCGAGGTGAACTGCTCCTCGAAGACGTCCGGGCGTTCGGCCACCAACGCCTGCTGCTCGGTCAGGGTCTGCTTCAGCCCGACGGTTTCCGTGCGGGGCCAGTAGTACCCGAAGCGCTTGCCGGACACGGCGAACGAGCTGTACTGCCCACCGTCCGCGCGGGTCACGTCGACCAGCGCGTCCACGATCCGGAAGAACTCGGCACTGCGCACACCCACGACGGCCCCCAGAAGTCAGGGTTCGCAGTATAGGTCCCGTCGCGCCGGGTCAACGGCAGACCCACGTGGACGATTCAGGGTGTGTGAAACCGAAACTTTCGATCACGTTATCCGGTGCCACCTGGCCAGATCACCGCCTCCGCCAGCCAATGATGCCGTCTTAGTTGGCCAATGGTCGTTGACGTACCGAACGACTGATCCTACGTTACGGGAAGTTTAGAAGCTCGAACCGAAACTTTCGACCCTCAACGTGGAGGACTGATGTCGAGAATCGAGGGGGCTGGCACGCGCCCGCCCGCAGGTCGGAAAGGGCAGCGCCGGGCCACGCTGCTGGCCGGTGTCGCCGGTCTGGTCGGCGTGGTCGCACTGGTGATCCCCGGAGTGGCCAGCGCGGGCACCACCCTGGGCGCGGCGGCGGGGGAGAGCGGCCGCTACTTCGGCACGGCCGTCGCGGCGAACAAGCTGTCGGATCCCACCTACGTGACCATCTTGAACCGCGAGTTCACCATGGTCACGCCCGAGAACGAGATGAAGATCGACGCGACCGAGCCGAACCAGGGGCAGTTCTCCTACGGCAACGCCGACCGGATCGTCAACCACGCCAAGAGCCAGGGGATGCGGGTGCGCGGGCACACCCTGGCGTGGTACTCGCAGCAGCCGGGGTGGATGCAGCGCATGGAGGGTTCGGCGCTGCGCTCGGCGATGCTCAACCACGTCACCCAGGTCGCCACGCACTACAAGGGGCAGCTCTACTCGTGGGACGTGGTGAACGAGGCGTTCGAAGACGGCAGTTCCGGCGCCCGTCGTGACTCCAACCTCCAGCGCAGCGGCAACGACTGGATCGAGGTCGCGTTCCGCGCCGCACGGGCGGCGGATCCGAACGTCAAGCTCTGCTACAACGACTACAACACCGACGACTGGTCGCACGCCAAGACCCAGGCGGTGTACCGGATGGTGCAGGACTTCAAGTCCCGCGGCGTCCCGATCGACTGCGTCGGCTTCCAGTCGCACTTCAACCCCCAGAGCCCGGTGCCGTCGAACTACCAGACCACGCTGCAGAACTTCGCCAACCTCGGCGTGGACGTGCAGATCACCGAGCTGGACATCGAGGGCTCGGGTTCGGCGCAGGCCCAGAACTACCAGCGCGTCGTGGCCGCCTGCATGGCCGTGGCCCGCTGCAACGGCATCACCGTGTGGGGCATCCGCGACAGCGACTCCTGGCGCTCCGGCGGCACGCCGCTGCTGTTCGACAACTCCGGCAACAAGAAGGCCGCCTACACCTCCACCCTCAACGCGCTCAACGTCGGTGGCACGCCGCCGACCACCACCACGACCCCGCCGCCGAACGGTGACTGCCGCTCTGGCTACGTCGGGCTGACCTTCGACGACGGCCCCATCGCGGGCAGCACCACCACGCTGCTCAACGCGCTGAAGTCGGCGAACGTCCGGGCCACGTTCTTCAACATCGGCAACAAGGTCGGGTCGAACGCGGCACTGGCGCGGAGCCAGAAGGACGCCGGGATGTGGGTCGGCAACCACAGCTGGACGCACCCGCACCTGACGCAGATGACGGCAGCCCAGATGACCTCCGAGCTGAGCCAGACCCAGCAGGCGCTGCAGCAGGCCATCGGTGAGACCCCGAAGCTGTTCCGGCCGCCCTACGGCGAGACCAACGCCACGCTCAAGTCGGTCGAGCAGCAGCTCGGCCTGACCGAGGTGCTGTGGAACGTCGACTCGCAGGACTGGAACGGCGCGAGCACCGCGCAGATCGTGCAGGCGGCGTCCACGCTGCAGCCCGGTGGCGTGATCCTCATGCACGACGGCTACCAGACGACCGTCAACGCCATCCCGCAGATCGTCGCCAACCTGACGAGCCGCGGGCTGTGCGCGGGCATGATCTCGCCGTCGACCGGCCAGGCCGTCGCCCCGTCGGACGGCCCCGGCCCGACGACCACCACGACCCCGCAGCCGGGTAACGGCTCCTGCACTGCCACGTACCGGACTACGCAGCAGTGGGGCGACCGGTTCAACGGCGAGGTGACCATCCAGGCGGGCAGCACGGCCATCTCGAGCTGGACGGCCACCGTCACCATGACGGCGCCCCAGAAGGTGTCGGCCACCTGGAACGGCACGCCGAGCTGGGACGGCAGCGGCAACGTCATGACCATGAAGCCCAACGGGAACGGGTCGCTCGGAGCGGGCGCCAGCACCACGTTCGGCTTCACCGTGATGGCCAACGGCCAGTGGGCCCAACCCGCGGTCTCCTGCCGCACGCCCTGACCCCCGGACGCCGAAGGTGTCCGGCACGAGGGGCCTGGTGCTCGCTCAACGACGAGCTGCACCAGGCCCCTCGTGCGTCGTGGCCAGCCATTCCGGCGCGAGCACCGACCAGACCTCGATGTCGTACCGCACGCCGTGGTGCGGGAAGCTCTCGCGCAGCACGCCTTCCCGCGTCATCCCCAACCGCCGGGCCACGGCGATGCTGGCCTCGTTGGCCGTCGCGGCGCGCCATTCGACGCGGTGGATCCCCCGGTCTACCACGGCCCAATCGATGATCACCCGAGCTGCCGTGGTCACCAGGCCCCGCCCGACCGCGGCGGGCTCCAGCCAGCAGCCGACCTCCACCATGCCCTCCGCGAGGCTCATCGTCCGGAACACGACCCCGCCGACCAAGACGTCGTCCAGCCAGATGCCGTCGATGCGGCCGGCGTCGGCCGCGGCCTTCGTGGCGTACGAGTGGAGGTACGCGCGGCTCGACTCCAGGTCGGTGACCAGGTCCGGCAGCGAGACGAACCGGCCGATGAACTCCCGACCGCGATCGAGGTTGGCCAGCAGTTCCTCGGCGTGCCGGGGTTCGAGCGGGCGCAGTTCGGCGCCGTCGTCGCCAAGGGGAATCGCGTACACCAACACCCTCCGCCGTCGACACCTCCGCACACCGCCGCAAGATCATCGCACGAACGTCCGGGCCGGACGTCGTGGCCACACGCCGGATCCTGGGTAATACTGGATCCGGTCGGGGCCCGGTCCCATGCGGGCACAGCGCGGAGGTGGCTGACGAGTGGCGTTGCGCGATCAGGAGATACGGCAACTCGCGGAGATCGAACGAGGGTTGACGGAAGGCGATCCCCGGTTCGCCGCCACGGTGCGGAAGTTGAACGCGCGCAGGCCACGGGTGCCTCGCGCGTTCCGGAACGCGCTGGTACTGCTGGCGACCTACCTGGTAGGCCTGACCACGCTCATCGCGGGCACGTGGTGGTCCTCGGTCGCCATGCTGGTGTTGGGCGCGGTCATCACCGCGTCCATGCCGGTGCTGGTCGGCTGGCGGGCCTGCCAGGTGCGGCGTGAGGAGCGCGCGGGCTGACCGCGGATTCCAGCGGCACGGCGTCGACCTCGGTTGACGCCGTGCCGTTCCGCGGCTTGATCAGCCGGTGCCGCCCGGCAGTTCGGCCACAGCGGTGAGGAAGCGGTCGACGTCCTCGCGGTCGTTGTAGTGCGCCAGTCCGGCGCGCACCGCGCCGCCGGAGTCCCGCAGCCCGAGCGCGCCGGTCAACTCCCACGCGTAGCTGTGCCCGTGCCACACGTTCACCCCGCGGGTCGCCAGGTGCTCGGCGACCTCGGCCGGGGTGCGCCCGGCGACGCGGAAGTACGCGATGGCGGTGCGCCGTGCGGGCTTGCCGTACAGCGTGACCTCGGGCAGCCCGCCGAGCCCGCCCAGCAGGACGTCGAACAACTCGCGCTCGTGCGCCCCCATGGCCTCCATCGACGTCCGCAGCCGTTCCCGGCGGGGGAGTGCCGGGTCGGGGTCCGCGAGCCCGGCGAGGTGGTCGACGGCGGCGGTGACCCCGGCCAGGTCGGCGAACGGCGCGGTGCCCGTCTCGAACCGCTCGGGCACCCGTTCCGGTGAGGGCATCAGCTTGTCCGGGCGCAGGGTGTCCAGCAGCGCGGGGTCCGCGACCAGCGCGCCGATGTGCGGTCCGGCCCACTTGTACGCGCTGGTGATGAAGAAGTCGGCGCCGAGGTCCCGCACGTCGGGCAGGTCGTGCGGGGTCGAGTGGACCCCGTCGACGAAGGTCAGCGCACCCGCGGCGTGCGCCTTCGCGGTGATCGCGGAGACGTCCGGCCGGGTGCCGAGGATGTTGCTCGCCGCCGTGACGGCCACCAGCCGCGTGCGGTCGCCGAGCAGCGCGTCGTACTGCTCCACCGGCAGTTCACCGGTGTCGACGTCCACCTCCGCCCACCGGACCACGGCTCCGGCACGGGCCGCCGCCTGCACCCACGGGCGGACGTTCGCGTCGTGGTCGAGCCGGGACAGCACGACCTCGTCACCCTCCCGCCAGCCCGCGGACAGCGTGTGCGTGAACCGGTACACCAGCGTCGTGCTGTTCGGGCCGAACACCACCCCGGACGCCTCGCCGCCCACCAGGTCCGCCACGGCCTGCCGGGCGTCGTCGAGGATCGCCATCGACCGGGCGCTCGCCGGGAACGGCCCGCCCACGTTGCCGATCCCCACCCGGTAGGCCGAGGCGATGGCGTCGATCACGGAGGTCGGGGCCTGCGTGCCCGCGGCGCCGTCGAGGTAGGCGTACCCGTCGCCCAGCGCGGGGAACCGGGAGCGGATGGCGGCGATGTCGAAGGTCATGGCTGCCAGCTTCGCCCAGCTTCTGCGGCCGGGGAAGTGGCCCGCAGGATCTCCGTTGCAACCGTTGTGCGAGCGGCCGCGAGCCCACTTACGGTGGAAATGACGAGCCGGGGAGGTCTGGAGATGGGCGGTCGGTGGGAGTACGCGTTGCTGCTGCTCGCCTGCCTCGCCGTCACCTTGCCGCTGGAGTTCCGCGGTGAAGGCGTGTACCGCCACCCGGCCGCGCTGGCCAAGGCGGTCCTGCCGGTGGTGCTGCTGTTCACCGCATGGGACCTCGTGGCGATCGCCAGGCAGCACTGGGACTTCAACCCGCTGTTCGTGACCGGCGTCGAGCTGCCGGGCGGGTTGCCGGTGGAGGAGTTGACGTTCTTCCTCGTCGTCCCGGTCTGCGCAGTGCTCACCTACGAGGCCGTGCTTGCGCTGCGCACGGGCGAAGTCCGGCCGGCCCCTGCTGTCGGTCGCGGCTGAGAGGAAGCGCGTGGGCAGGGAGTACCTCGTGGCGGCACTGGTGGCCGCGGTGTTGACGGTCCTCGTGGAGCTGCTGGTGCTGCGCACCGGCCTGTTCCGCCGCAAGGCCTACTGGATCACGATGGCGATCGTGTTCGCCTTCCAGGTCGCCGTGGACGGGTGGCTGACCAAGTTGCACGCCCCGATCGTGCGGTACGCGGACTGGGCGATCAGCGGGGTGCGCGTGCCGTGGGACATCCCGGTCGAGGACTTCCTGTTCGGGTTCGCGATGGTGACCACGACGTTGCTGCTGTGGGAACGGGCGCGGCGGCCACGACGCTTGGGGGGCAACGACCATGACCGGACGTGACCGCAAGGCTGTCCGCATCCCCGGACCGGTGGGCCGGGCGTCCTTCGACCAGGACGCGCCGGTGGTCGCGGTGGTGGGCAGCGGGATCGCGGGCCTGTCCGCCGCGACGATCCTGGCCGAGCACGGCGCGCGGGTCGTGCTGTGCGAGCGGGAGGACTACCTGGGCGGCCGGGTCGGCGGGTGGGCGACGGAACTGGCCGACGGCAGCCACGCCACCATGACCCGCGGCTTCCACGCGTTCTTCCGGCAGTACTACAACCTGCGGTCGCTGCTGGCGAGGGTCGACCCCGCGGGCACGGCGCTGGTCGGGCTGCCCGACTACCCGCTGTGGCACGCGGGCGGCCACCGCGAGGGGTTCGCCGGGCTGCCGCGCGCGGGAACCGCACGTGGCCCAGGTAGGTCG
>JBDSAJ010000447.1:0-7626 GCA_039922235.1 Umezawaea sp. | reverse complement strand
CGTCGCGCCGATCATCGCGAACGACGGCGGCAGCACGGCGATGAGCAGGCTCGCGACCACCCCGGAGAGCGACGCGAGCCGCATCGACCAGGCGTAGCCGAGGCGGGTGACCAGCCGGTGCACCACGAACGACGCCCCGATCCACCCGGCGGCGAGGCACGCGAGCAGCACGCCGTAGCCGAACGAGCCGACGTGCAGGACCTGAGTGGCGTAGAGGACGAACATCGAGTTGCCCGCGCTGGCGGCGAACGAGCCGAGCGCGACGGACACGGTGATGGTGCGCAGCAGCGGGCTGCCGACCAGGAACGCGAGCCCGGTCCTGATGTCGCGCAACGGGTGCCCCGGCGGGCTCGGCACGTGCCGCACGGTGAAGCCGCGGGTGAGCCACAGCGCGGCCAGCGCCGTGGCGCACGCGATCCACGCGGGCAGCCCCGCCGCGTACGCGAGCAGGAACCCGGTCGCCGGCGGCACCACGAACTGCACGACCCCGCGGTCGATGAGGATCATCCGGGCGTTCGCCGCTGGCAGCCGGTCCGGTGCCACGACGTCCGGCACCAGCGCCCCGCTCGCCCCGTCGCCGAGCACCTGCGAAGTGACCACGACGAACGACACGACGACCAGCAGTGGCAGGCTCAGCCACCCGGTCGACGCGGCGACCCCCAGCACCGCCGCCGCCACCGCCTGCACCGCGAACGCCGACGCGAGCACCGACGTCCGCCGGAACCGGTCGATCAACACCCCCGCCGCCAGCGAGAACAGCAGCCACGGCAGCTGCCCCACCACGTTCACCAGCGCCACCTGCCGCGGATCGGTCGTGATCGTGACCGCCAGCAGCGGCAGCGCCGTCAACAGCAGTCCCTCCCCCGTCGACCCGCTGATCGCCACCGCCTGCAACCGAGCCCACCCAGTCCCCATGCGTCCACCTTGGCGGGATCACTGGCGAAGTCGAACGTTTTAGGTTGAGCTAAAGCGATGGCCCTCCGCTTCGCGGTGTCACCGCTCTGGGAAACGATCGCCGGGCTGCGCGTGCTGGCCGCGCCCGAGTGCGCCCCGGTGCACCAGCGCTGGACCACCTGGGCCGAGTCACGACTCGGTGCCCTCCCGGACGACCCGTGGTTCCGCCTCCTGCGACACCTCTCCACCGCAGGCCCGGTCATCCCCGAATTCCTCATCCCCACACCGGGTCTGCGCTCCACCGGCATCGACACGGAGGTCGACGCCCTGCTCCGCGCCACCCCCGAGCGCATCACCGCGGCCGTCGGCGCCGATCCCCGCGCCCGTCCCCTGCTCGACGATCCGATGCAGGCGCTGACGGCGTTGCGCGACCGCGTCCGGGCCGTTCACGACGCGATCATCGAACCGCTCTGGCCACGTCTCGAAGGCGTCCTGCAGGGCGATGTCGAACGCCGAGGCCGCAGGCTCACCGATCGCGGCGGCCCCACCGTGCTGAACGAACTGCACGACACCATCACCTGGCACCCGACCGCCGTCGAGGTCGGCGGCGCCCGCACCGAACTCCGCGACCGCGACCTCGTCCTGGTCCCCTCGGCCTTCATCTGGCCCGACGTGTACCTCCGCGACAGCCCCGTCCGCGTCGCCCTGTGCTACCCGGCGACCGGCTTCGGCGCCCTGTGGACCAGGCCCGATCCGCCCGGCCGTCCCGCGCTCAGCCGCCTCCTCGGCGCCACCCGCGCCCGCCTGCTGCACGAGTTGGACCGACCCAGCACCGTCTCCGAACTCGCCGAACGCCTCGACGTCACCGCCGGAGCCGTGTCCCAGCACCTCACCGTGCTGCGCGCGACCGGTCTCGCGGTGAGCCGCCGGGAAGGGCGCGAACTGGTGTCGCTGCGCACCGCGCTGGGACTGGCGCTGGTGCAGGGCGGGGACCAGGACTCGTCCACCGGTCCGGGTCGCCGTCACGGATGACGAGCTTCCGGAAACGTGGCACACCGCGCTGAAGCCGCAAGAAGAGGCGATCGCCCCATGTCGAAGGTGGGATCTTGATACCTTCGGCCATGGTCAGCGCTTCCGCTCAGGTCTCCATCCCCCGCATGGACGAGAAGCTCCTCGTGGGCGCGCTCGCGGAGCTGATCCGCAGGTTGCGGGCACTGACCTTCGACACCGACGGCGTGCTGGTCCACGACGGCGCCCGCATCGAGGGACTGCGGTTGCTCGACGGCCGCCACAACCGCAAGAACGCCCGGTATCAGTTGGTGGCCGTGCCGAACAAGAACCCGGAGGGTGAGGAGAGCGCGGATCCGCCGGAGCCGGCGATACTCACGATCCTCGCCGCCGGGCACGACTCACTCGCTTTCCGGCTCGAGTTGGGCGAGATGGGGAACGTGGCGTTCGCCATCCGGAACCCCGCACGGCCGGGCAAGATCACCGGCTCGCTGGACGTGGCGATGCCCGAGGACTCCGGTTGGCTGCTACGCGGTCCAGTGCGCGTGGACGCGTCGGTGGACCTCACCGCCCTCTCGTCGATGTCGCCGAGAACCGACCAGGTCGTCGCTCGGGTCAAGCACCGCAGGGCCTCGGCGTCGGCCAAGCTGGCGATCTCGAACCCCGACTCGCGTGAATGGGTCGTCCAGACCCTCGCGACCGTGCGCGGCGGAGGACTGCTGCGTCCGCTCGTGGCGGTCGTGGGTCCGTTCCTGCGCAACAAGTTCGCCGCGGAACTCCAGAAGGGGATGGACAAGATGGCCGCGAGGATCGTCGAGTTGGACATCGGCACGCCCACCGCGAGCAAGCTGGCCGACCTTGCGTTCGACGTGTTCATCGACGGTCTCACCAAGGTCGTCGAACCGCACGAATAAGCTGGGGCCATGGAGTTGGTGCTGACCGAGGCCGAGTGGACGGCGCGCCGGGCCGAACACCGGGCACGCGTGCTGCGCTGGACAGGGCCGCACCACGAGCGCAAGGCCACCGGCGAGAAGCACCCGGTGCTCGACTTCCTCTTCTCCTACTACTCCCACCGGCCGTCGCGGCTGGAGCGCTGGCACCCCGGCCCCGGTGTCGTCCTGGCGGGAGACGCGGCGCGCGAGTACCTGCGCTGGCCCGCGTACGTGGAGACCGCCGACGGCGTGACGCTGGACGTTCCCCAGTTCGCCGAGGCGCGGCGGCCGACCATCGACTTCGTGCACCGGCTGCTCGGCGCGACCGCGCGGCGCGCACCCCGGTTGGGCTGCTTCGGGCTGCACGAGTGGGCGATGGTCTACCGGCAGCGGCCCGAGCAGGTGCGGCACAACGCGTGGCCGCTGCGGCTCGGGTCGGCGGGCACGGACGCGGTCGTGGACGCGAGCAAGGTGCAGTGCGGGCACTTCGACGCGTTCCGCTTCTTCACGCCGGACGCCCGGCCGCACAACGCGCTCCAGCCGACCAGGGAGACGCAGGTCGAGTTCGAGCAGCCGGGCTGTCTGCACGCGACGATGGACCTGTTCAAGTGGGCGTACAAGTTGGACCCCGCGACGCCGTCCGAGCTGGTCGCGGACTGCTTCGCGCTCGCGCTGGAGGTCCGCGAGCTGGACATGCGGGCGTCGCCGTACGACCTGGCGCCGCTGGGGTACGAGCCGGTGGCGATCGAGACTCCCGATGGCCGCGCGGAGTACGTGCGGCAGCAGGCGTCGTTCGCCGCGCGGGCGGTCCCGCTGCGGGCGGCGCTGCTGGAACTTTCCCTGACATTGCGTCACACTTCTGCCCTCAGCCACTGACCCATTCGGGTAAATGTCACAGCAAGTCGTGCTCAGGTTCTTAACCTGACCCTCAGTCTTCACCTGTTAGCGTGACGACGGTTGGTACAGGTGTCGTCGGGGCGGCGTGTCCGCTCACCGGACGCGTTCGTGATCACGAACTGCGGGAAGACGCTGAAAGGGAAGTCGATGTCTCGACATCGCACGCTGCGCACACGGGTGCGGCGCGGGGTGGCCGGCTGGCCGATCGCGGTCGTCGGCCTGGTCGCGCTGATCGTCCTCGGTGTCCTCGGCTGGAGCTGGCTCGGCGGCCTGGTGGAGCGCCGTGCGGCGGCCGAGGCGGGCGACTGCGCCGAGGGTGAGGCGCTGCTGCGGATCGCGTCGACGCCGAGCGCGGCCGACGCGGTGCGCGACGTCGCGAAGGCGTGGAGCGCCACCCGGCCGGTGGTCTACGACCACTGCATCCGGGTCGAGGTGCAGCCGATCGACTCCGAGGTCGTCCTGAACAGCCTCACGCAGGGCTGGGACGAGGGTGAGCTCGGCATCAAGCCGCACGCGTGGATCACCGACTCGATGCTGTGGGCGAACCGGCTGGGTGCGCAGAACCACGCGCTGCTCGGCGCCGCCCCGCAGTCGATCGCCGCGAGCCCCGTGCTGCTCGCCCTGCCCGAGGAGGGTGCGACGGCCATGCAGGCGGCGGCGGGGTTCCGCTGGACCGACCTGCCGGGTGTCGTGTCCGCGCCCGGCGGCTGGGACCGCTTCGGCAAGGCCGAGTGGGGCCCGTTCAAGGTCGCCATGCCTGACCCGACGACCAACGCGGCCACCGCGATGGCGATCCAGTCGGCGCTGGCGGGTGCGAGTCCCGAGGGCAAGGGGCCGGTCACCACGGCGATGCTGGGCCTGGACCCGGTGAAGAACACGATGGCGAGCCTGGTCGCGGCGAAGCCCGCGCAGACCCCCGGCAGCACGTGGGAGGCCATGGGGCTGCTCGCCGACAAGCCCACTGTGAACGGCGCGGGTTTCAGCGCGGTCCCGGTGTTCGAGGTCGACCTCTACCGGCACAACACGGGCAAGGACACCGGCACGCCCCCGTCGAAGCCGCTGTACGGCGTGACCCCCGGCGGTCCGACGCCGGTCGCGGACTTCCCGTTCGTCGCGCTCGCGGGCGACTGGGTCGGCGAGGCGCAGGTGCGGGCCGCGCAGGCGTTCCGCGAGTTCCTGACCCAGCCGGAACAGCAGAAGATCCTCGCCGCGACCGGGCTGCGGGTCCCGTCCAGCACAGACCGCCCGAAGCCCTCACCGGGCGTGCGCTGGGCGACGATGACCGAGGGCCTCGCGCCCGCGGACTCGACCACGACGCAGCAGATCTCGGCGTCGTGGGCGACGGCCGACAACGGCCAGGTCGTGAGGCTGCTGGTCGACGCGTCGAAGTCGATGGAGGAACCGGGCGGCGACGGCAAGAGCAGGATGGAGTGGCTGAAGGCCGCGCTGACCGGCCAGGTCAACCGCTCGCTGTCCGGCTCGATCGGCCTGTGGGAGTTCTCCAGCCAGGTCGACGGCGAACGTCCCTACCGGGAACTCGTGCCAACCGGTCCCGTCGTGGACCAGCGGCAGGCCTTGGTCAACGGCGTCGCGGGCCTCAGGCCGCTGAGCGCGACCCAGCTCTACACGAGCCTCCTCGCGCTGTACCAGAACGCGCAGGACAACTACCAGAACGGCAAGCGGAACAGCATCGTCGTGCTCACCGACGGCCCCAACGACGGCGGCCTGGACTTCGACGAACTCCGCACCCGGCTCGACAAGCTGAAGCGCGAGGACCGCAAGATCCCGATCAGCATCATCGCCATCGGGTCCGCCCCGGAACGCGATCCGCTGACCCGGATCACCCAGTCGACCGGCGGCACCTTCTCGGTGGCCGAGAACGGCAAGGCGATCGACGCGGCGCTGGCGCAGATCCTGTCGGCGGGCTAGCGCGGGATCGCGAGCTTCGCGAGTTCGCGGTCGAAGTCGATCCAGAGCTCTTCCTCGCCCGGCGACACGACGTCGTAGGAGAGGTCGAGGAACTCGGCGATGTCCTCGGAGAGACCGGACAGGACGGCGAACCCGGTGGGCGCGTCGAGTTCCACCAGCACCCGCTCGGGGTCCTCGGCGGTGGGCCGGACGGCGATGTCGCCCTCACCGGTCCTGGCGATGAGCCCGTCGGCCAGTAAGTCGCGGCCGAACATCCACTCGACCTCTCCCTGGCCGGTGTGGAAGCTGATGGCCACCGCGTAGGGATCGTCGGGGTCGTAGCGCAGTTCCGCCGCGATGGGCGAGGACTCGGCGCCGGGGGTGAGGAGTTCGAAAGTCGTGGCGACGGTGATCACGATCTTCTTGTTCATACTTTGACGATAAGTACTGACGGTGACGGCCGACACCCCTAGACGGGGTGAGTGGACCTCGAAATCACTAAAGTGTGCGCAGTTATCCCACGAACGGGCGAACGGTTGTTCGCTCTCCGGCGGATCAGTGAATGAAGACCGCGTTATGCCAGATAGGCCGCGGCCATGGCCGCCACCGAGGCCGCCACGCGCTCGCGGAGTTCCGGCGGCCCGACGACCACCACATCCGGTCCCAGCCGCAGCAGGTCGGGCTCGGCGTGGTCGAGCGACTCGGTCGGCAGCTCGACGGTCGTCCACCCGTCCGCGTCCGGCTGGACGTCCGCGTCGCGCAGCGCCCGCGCGGCGACGAGGCCGAGCAGGAACGAGGCGCGCTGGAGGCCTCGGGGCGACAGCCGGACCGTGACGCGCATCCCGTACATCCGCTGTTCGAACCGCACCGACCACGCCTCCCAGTACGCCGTCAGGTCGAAGTCGTCCGGCCGGTCGAAGTGGTCGTCGGTCGACGCCAGCTCCAGCACCCGTGCGACCCGGTAGGTGCGCAGGTCGCCGTCGGAACGCGCGACGAGGTACCAGACGCCCGCCTTCAGCACGAGGCCGAG
Source organism: Umezawaea sp. (assembly GCA_039922235.1). Classification (GTDB taxonomy): domain Bacteria; phylum Actinomycetota; class Actinomycetes; order Mycobacteriales; family Pseudonocardiaceae; genus Umezawaea. The sequence continues at coordinate 957 of JBDSAJ010000447.1, read as the reverse complement.
CGGGTCCACGGTGCGGCGCACCTCGATCGCCTGGCCACCCCACCGCCGGTACCGGATGTCGAGCGTGCGCTGGTGCCACACCGCGTCGGCGATGGTCGTCAGGTTCGGGGTCTCGTCGGCGTGCCGGAACCAGCCGGGCGTGTCCAGGTGGAAGCGCTCGCGCACGCGCCCGGCCCGTGACCGCAGCTCGGGCGGCAGCGCGGCCTGCAGCTTGAGCTGGGCCGCCGCGACCACGGTTCCCAGCCCCAGCTCGGCCGCGGGGCCCGGCAGCCCGGTGAGGAACAGCGTCTCGGCCTCCTCCGTGGTCAGGCCCGTCAGCCGGGTCCGGTAGCCGTCGACCAGCTGGTACCCGCCCGCCGGACCGCGGTCGGCGTACACCGGGACGCCCGCCGCGCCGAGCGCCTCGACGTCGCGGTAGACGGTGCGGATCGACACCTCCAGCTCGTCGGCCAGCTCCTGCGCGGTCATCCGGCCGCGCGACTGGAGCAGCAGCAACAGGGACAGCAGTCGGCTCGCTCGCACCCGACCAAGTTTGCACCGATACCTGACGGCGGGTGTCAGGTATCGGGTGCAGGATCATCCGCATGACCACACACACGACCGGCACCATCGAGATGAAGAGCTGGGACGAGACGACCTGGGACGGCAAGGCGCACAACGAGGTCACGGGTGCCAAGCAGACCGTGGGCGTGATGGTCGGCGCCTACCACGGGGCGCTGGAAGCCACCGGTGAGACGCGGTTCGTCATGACCTACACCGACGACGACCACTGCAGCACCGTCGGCCACGAACTGGTGACCGGCACGCTCGACGGCCGCACCGGCACGTTCGTGCTCCAGCACATCGGCAGGTACGAGGACGGCACCGTGTCCGGCGGTTTCACCGTGGTCCCCGAATCGGGAACGGGCGAGTTGGCAGGCCTGAGCGGCAGCGGCAAGATCATCTGGGAAGCGGGCC
>JBDSAJ010000446.1:0-2506 GCA_039922235.1 Umezawaea sp. | reverse complement strand
AGATGGTCGCCAAGGTCGTCCCCGCACTGGCCGCCGGTAACACCGTCGTGCTCAAGCCCAGCGAGCTGGCCCCGATGACCGCCGACCTGCTGGCCTCGGTCGTGGCGGCGGCGGGTGTTCCGGCCGGGGTGTTCAGCCTGGTCCACGGCACCGGCCCGGTCGTCGGGGAAGCGCTGGTGAGTCACCCGGACGTGGACATGATGTCGTTCACCGGGTCCACGGCAGCGGGTCGGCGGGTGTCCGCGCTGGCCGCCGAGACCGTCAAGCGGGTGGCGCTCGAACTGGGCGGGAAGTCCGCGTGCGTCGTACTCGACGACGCCGACCTCGGTCGGGCCGTGAAGATCGCCGTTTCCAACGCGTTCATGAACAACGGCCAGGCGTGCAGCGCCTGGACCAGGCTCCTGGTGCCCGCGGACCGGCACGAGGAGGCGCTCGCGCTGGCCGCCACGGCCGCCGCCAAGTACCGCCCCGCCGACCCGGCCGACCCCACCACCCGCATCGGCCCCGCCGTGTCCGCGGCCCAGCGCGACCGCGTGGTCGGCTACATCCGGCGTGGCATCGAAGAAGGCGCGACCCTCGCGCACGGCGGCCCGGACGCACCGCTGCGACAGGGCTTCTACGTGGCACCCACGGTGTTCGGCGACGTCACCACCGACATGACCATCGCCCAGGAGGAGATCTTCGGGCCGGTCCTGTCCGTCATGCCGTACACCGACACCGACGACGCCGTCCGCATCGCCAACGCCACCATCTACGGCCTCGCGGGCGCCGTGTTCTCCGCCGACCCGGACCGCGCGCTGGCCGTCGCGAAGCGCCTGCGCACCGGCCAGGTCGACATCAACGGCGGCGCCTTCAACACCAGCGCGCCCTTCGGCGGCTACCGGCAGTCCGGCAACGGCCGCGAGTTCGGCCGCTACGGGCTGGACGAGTTCTGCGAGATCAAGTCCATCCAGCGATGAACGTCCCAACCCGTTGCGGCAACTGCCCCTACGTGTTGCCGCAACTGTCCCAACTTTCCCAGTTCTGCTGTACCCGAACGGCCTCCGGCTGTTGGAGTGATCCTCTTTCCGTTGACGACTGGGGGATCCGTGGTCAAGGTCGCACGAGTAGGGATGGTGGTGGCCTCGTTGGTCGCCACCACGATGGTGGTGTTGAGCCCGTCCGGTGGGGCGGTCGCGGCACCGTCGATCGACCAGGAGTCGGTGCGGGAATCCGTGCGGTACCTGGTGAAGGCGTACGGCGTCTCGGAGCAAGAGGCGCTGCGGAGGCTGGACCTGCAGAGACAGGCCGACGGGCTGGACGAGGTGCTGCGCAAGGACGCGGGCGCCGAGTACGGCGGCATGTGGATCGACCAGGCGGCGGGCGGTGAGCTGGTCGTCGCGATGACCGAGCCTGCCGTCGCCGAGCCGCACCTGGCGAAGCTGGTGGACCGGTCCCACGTGCGGACGCGGACCGTCGAGCACTCGCTGGCCGAACTGGCCGAGGCGCGCGGGAGGATCGCCACGAAGGTCGGGGCGGGCCCGGAATCCGTGTACCTGCCCGCGGTCAGCGAGGCCGAGAACCGCGTGGTGGTCTGGGAACGCGGGTGGGTGCCGCAGGCAGCGGCCAAGTCGGCCGCCTCGGACACCGCGAAGCGCGCGGTCGCCGCCGAGTCCGGCATCGCCGTCGTCCGTCCGCTTGCCAAGCCGCAGCCGATGGCGACGCCCAACGTGGACTGGGGTTTCTGCCACCCGCTGTACTGCACGAACTACGGTCCGATGCGCGGTGGGCTGCGGCTGGACATGAAGCGGGACAACGGCACCTGGGGAGGCTGCACCAGCGGCTTCAACCTCCGCTCGACCGGCGGCGGCTTCCCCGGCAAGGCGTGGGTGCTGACGGCGGGCCACTGCATGGCCACCAAGACCAACGGCACGCCGACCCAGCACAACGGCAACGACGTCCTGCTGCAGCACGGCATCGAGAAGAACTTCTACCCGTACGACTACGCGGCGCTGCCCTACGTGGACGCCGCCGCGGCGACGACCTGGCTGGACGGCCAGACCGGCCGCAACCGGGTGCTGAAGTACTGCCGCAACGGCGGGCTGGACAGCAACGGCGACACCCCCTGTGGCCAGCAGGCGACCTCGGTGGACGAGGAGATCACCGGTACGCACACGTTAGCCGAGATCAAGGCGGGCTGGGTCGTGTGCGCGACCGGGTCGGGCTCCAGCGCGATCAACTACCCGGACTCGGTCGACAGCGGCGCGGGCCTGGACTACCTGGTCGGCACCCGGTGCGGCCGGGTGCTGTCGACCGACGTCGGCATCAACACCGACATCTGCGCCCGCGCGGGTGACAGCGGCGGACCGCTGTTCAGCCAGGTCGACCACACCGCGCTCGGCATCCTGGAGGGCAGCCAGCAGGGCCGCTCCGGCTCGTGCCAGCTCGGTGAGCTGAACAACTACGTGCCGATCGAAACCATCATCACCGAGCTCAACGCCCGCATCGCCGGGCAGGGCTCGACGTT
>JBDSAJ010000445.1:0-4154 GCA_039922235.1 Umezawaea sp. | reverse complement strand
CCGAACGCCGGGTGCGCGGCATCCAGGAGGGCGTCTACCAGGCGGCCGCCCGTTCCTACTGGCTGTCGCCCAGGCTGGTCGGCGTGCTCGGCCCGCGCCGGGCGCAGGACGAGCTGAGCCTCGGCTACCTGCTGACCCTCGTGGAAGAGGTGCAGGCGGACATCGCCGACCTGGACCGGACCGCCCCCGAGTTGCCGTCCATCGGCGTTTCGGGCGAGATCAGGGTCCGGCCGGAGCAGCGCCAGGAGTTCCTGGACGACCTCAAGACCACGTTGCAGGACCTGTTCACCCGCTACGGCGGCGCGGAAGGTGACGCCTTCCGGCTGGCCGTCGCGTGCTACCCGAAGGGAGAACGTGATGACTGACCCGATGAGGCTCAAGGCCCGCGCCGAGGCGCCGCTGCCCGCCGTGCGCGCCGCGCTGACGGACCCGACCGCGTTGCGCACCTGGCTGGCCGAGCACGCGGAGGTGGCGCTGCCGCGCACGTTCGAGTTCTGGGGCCGCTACACCCCCGAGGGCGACGCCCCGCACCAGCGCCTCCTGCACGCCGACGACCACACGCTGCGCTTCTCGTGGCTGATCGGCGGCGAGGACACCACCGTGGAGATCACCCTCGCCGAGGAAGGGGCGGGGGCGACCATCGTGACGCTGACCCAGTCGCACTTCCCGGACTGGCCCGAGGTCATGGCGGGCACGAACCCCCGCGGCGTGCTGCACACGTTCTGGGCGCTCGCCATCGCCAACCTGGTCGACCACGTGGAAGGCCGCGACCTCACCCCGAAGTGCGACTTCACTTCCACCGACCTGCGTGCCGAGCTGTTCATCGGCGCGTCCCCGAAGGAGGTGTACGAGTCGCTGATCGACCCGGTCGCGTTCAGCAGGTGGTTCGGCGCCAAGGTCGACATCGAGCCGCACGTCGGCGGCAGGTTCGCGATGGGTGGCTTCGACCTGGAGGACAACCCGGCCAAGATCCTCGACCTCGACCCCTGCCGCCGGGTCCAGCTGGCGTGGGACGGCGGCGACGGTGTCGTCGACACCTGGGAACTGGCCGATTCGGGTGGTGGCACCAGGTTGACGTTCGTGCAGAGCGGTTTCGACAAACCCGACTACGGCGGCTGGGCGGGCTGGCTCGGTGGCGTGGCGGAACTGCGCCGCTACCACGAACTGGACAGCTGGCGCCCCCTTTGGCTGTCCGTCGAGGTCGTCGGACTGCCGGAGGCGTTTACAACTGTGCCGCATCGTCGTGGAACATGAAGACCGCCTCGCCTGGTTCGGTGTCGAGCACCTGCGAGCAGCCCTGTCCGCGACCGGCCGGGAACTGGTGGTTCTCGACCCGGAGGAGACCACCGACGACCTGGTCGGAGAAATGACCGACGTGCTCATCTCCTTGTGCGTCCGCCTGTGCAGGCAGCGAGCCGCGAAGAACCGCGCCATTGCCGCCGCAACGGCGAAGGACACCGACTCGTGATCAAGACGTGGCTCCCGAAGAACGTGGACGCGGCACGCCTGGGGCGTGCCGCTGAACGCCACGCCTTCGAACTCGACTGTGACCGTGATCGGCCGGGCACGTCCGACGACGTTCCAACCGATCGTCTGGTCGTCAACTTCCTGCGCCACCAGTGCACCGACTACGACGAGGACCGGACGCAGGAACGCCACCGGCAGGCATGCGAGGCGATCGCCCGGCGATTCTCCTGGCTGGCCGAGGAATGCGAGCGCCAGATCGAGCGCCGGGCACGGTCCGAGCGTGAAGGCGAAGAAATGGTCGCCGAGTACGAACGCCAGCAGCACGAGAGCCAGGCCAAGCGAAGGGAAACCGCCGAGAAGTCACGGCAGGTCATCATGTCGATGACAGTGGGACAGAAGGTGTGGTTCGAGGACCGTTGCTACACCTACGTGGCTACCGTCACCAAGATCGGCCGATCGAAGGTCACCGTCGCGTACCAGGTCAAGACCGGCAACGACCGTGACCGGTCCAAAACCGTGCACGCCGCGCTCGTCACCCCGATCGGGGCCGAGGGCTGAGATGAAGAAGTTTCAGTCCCAGCCCGGTTTCGTGGTCCAGGCGTACCGGTTCGCCCTGGATCCGAACGTCACCCAGCAGGCCGCGCTGCGTTCACATTGCGGTGCGGCTCGGGCCGCGTACAACTGGGCGGTCGGCTGGGTGACCGCCTCGTGGTGGCAGTGCAAGGCCGAGGGGTCCTACGGCGTCCCGCAAGACCGGCTCACGCCATGGCGGACGTGGTCGCTCCCGTCACTGCGCAAGGAGTTCAACCAGGTAAAGAAGACGGACCCCAGGTTCACCGCCTGGTGGGAGGAGAACTTCAAGGAGGCGTACAACACCGGCCCGGCGAACGCGGCGGCGGCGTTCGACAGCTACACGAAGTCGAAGAACGGCACGCGCAAGGGAAAGCGCGTGGGGATGCCCCACCGTAAGTCGAAGCACACAGCGCGGCTGGCCTGCCGGTTCACGACCGGCACCATCCGCGTCGAGGCGGACCGCCGTCACGTCACGTTGCCCCGGCTGGGAACGATCCGCACCCACGAGAACACCCGCAAGCTGGAACGCCGAATTGCGGGCGGCACGGCTCGCGTCCTGTCGGCGACCGTGCGGCACGAGCGGGGCCAGTGGTTCGTCTCGCTCCAGGCCGAGGTCAAACGCGAGATCATCCCTGTCGCTCGTCCGGGTGTGGCCGTGGGCGTGGACCTGGGTGTGAAGGTGCTCGCGGTCATGGCCGACAGCACCGGGGAGATCCGCCACATCCCGAACCCGAAGCAGTACGACACCGCACTCAAGACCCTCAAGCGCATGTCCCGCCGCGTCTCCCGACGACAAGGCCCCGACCGGCGCGCTGGGCACAAGCCGTCGAAACGCTGGATCAAGGCGAACGCCGAACGCAACCACATCCACCACCGGGTGGCGAACCTGCGGTACGACGCGCTGCACAAGCTCACCACCACGATCCGGGCCGAATACGACACCGTCGTGGTGGAAGACCTCAACGTCGCCGGGATGCTGAAGAACCGGCGTCTGGCCCGCAAGATCGCCGATGCGGGTTTCGGGGAGATCCGACGGCAGCTCACCTACAAAGGGCAGTGGGCCGACAGCCTTACTGTCGTGGCGGACCGCTGGTACCCGTCCTCGAAGACCTGCTCGAACTGCGGGGTGGTGAGAGCCAAACTGCCGCTGCACGTCCGAGTGTTCGACTGCGACGAGTGTCCTCTGGTCATGGACCGGGATGAGAACGCGGCACGCAACCTCGCCGCGTTGGCGGCATCTGTGACAACTGGTACCGGAGTGGCCGGAGACCAGGGCACGCGAGTGCTGAAACCTCGTGGAGCCGACCGGAAGACCCGCACCACCCGCCAGGCCCGTGAGGACCCGGCGGGGCGGGCAGGTGGCGCAAACCGCCCAGAGGCGGACAGAAACGAGAGACCTTCATCAGGACACCACGGCCCAGCTCGGGTTGTGGTGACACCGTCAAGGACCTTCCTTGTGGAAACGCACGGGATACTGATGTCTGACTATGACGTCAGCAACGGATGCTCACCATCGGCGAGTAGCGCTCAGCGGCGGCTGGAGAACCGGATCGAGTTGCCGGACGGGTCGCGGAACGCGCAGTCCCGCACCCCGTACGGCTGGTCGATGGGCTCCTGCATGACCTCGGCCCCGGACGCCCGGATCTTCTCGAACGTGCCGTCGAGGTCGGTCGTGGTGAAGATGACGGTGCTCAACGAGCCCTTGGCGAGCAGGCCGCGCATCGACTCGGCGTCCTTCTCCGGCCGTCCCATCCCGACCGCTTCGAGGACGATCTCCACGTCGGGCTGCTCGGCGGGGCCGACGGACAGCCACCGGTACTGGTCGAACGGCTGGTCGGTCCGCAGTTCGAGCCCGAGCACGTCGCGGTAGAACACGAGCGCCTCGTCCTGGTCGTGAACGGGGATGAAGGTGTGTGAGAGCTTGAGGTCCATGCCCCAGACCGTAGGTCCGGGGCACCGGTTCGCGCTTCTCAGATCCTGCTCGGTCTCGTCATCGTCTTCGAGTAGCAGGCGGGCACCGGTGCCGCGGCGGTGTGGTCGCCTGCCCGGTAGGCGCTGGGCGTCTCACCGACGAGTTCGGTGAACCGGGAGCTGAACGACCCGAGCGACGTGCA
>JBDSAJ010000444.1:0-24733 GCA_039922235.1 Umezawaea sp. | reverse complement strand
GCGATCAGCGTTGCAGCGTCAGCACTCCCGGCCGGTAGGGCAGGAGGCCGTAGTCGACGCCGTTGGAGTTGGGGTTGCGTCCCTGGTAGAGCAACTGCAGGTTGCAGGGATCGATGGTCTTGGTCTGGTCGGGGTTGCTGCGAACCAGGTCACCGTGGCTGATGTCGTTGGTCCAGGTGGCACCGCTGTTGACCTTGCCAGCGAAGGGGTTGCCCTCGGTCGCGGCCTGCGGCGTCCACGAACCGTTGAGGCTGCTGGACGTGAACGAGCGGAAGTAACGCCCGTTGCTCCCGATCGCCTCGACGATCATCAGGTACTGGTTCTGGCCCTGGACCTTGTAGACCTCCGGCGCCTCGAACAGGTTGTTCGTCGTGTCGCTCATGATCGTCGTGTAGGACGAGCCGAAGTTGCCCGGGAAGTTCCCGATGGGCATGCTGGAACGGTAGATCTTGCCGTTGTCCCCGGCGAAGAACAGGTACATGTTCGTGTCGTCGGCGATGAGCGTCTGGTCGATGGGTCCCGTGCCGGAGCCGGTGATGCTCGCGGTGGAAAGGGTCTGCGTCGCCGACCAGCCATTCGGGTTGGTGGGGTCGGTCGACGTCTTGTAGCTGAAAGCGGTCCCGCCCCACTGGAAGGCGAGCACCCAGATGTTCTTCGGGGCGAAGTAGAACAGCGTGGGTGCGACGGTGCCGGAGTTCATCCCGTTCTGGCCGGCCGAAGCCATGTCGGACCAGTTCGTGAAGGTGCTGAAGTTCATCGAACCCCAGTTCGTCCCGTTGTCGTGCGTCGTCCCGTAGACCAGGTGCTTGCCGTTGTAGATGACGCTGGTGAAGTCCTTGAGCGACACCCATCCCTGCTTCGGGTTCGCCAGCGAGCCCGTCGAGGTCCAGCGGTACGTCGACGGGAGGGAGCACCCGCCGGGCGGGTTGGACGTGGTGGTGGTCGTGGTGGTGGTGGTGGGGCCCGTCCCGCCGCCGACGCGGACGAACTGCCACTGCTGGTTGGTGCCGCCGTGGTCGCTGTACTGGACGACGTTGCCGCCGTCGGCGGTGGAACTGCCCTGGACCTCGACGGCCTTGTTGCTGTTGCGGTTGACCAGGCGCACGTAGCCGCCGTCGGAGTCGGCGAGGCGGAACTGCTGGTTGGTGCCGTTGCCGTCGGACCACTGGACGATGTTGGCGCCGTCGGCGGTGGAGAAGTTGTAGACGTCGAGGACCTTGCCCGACAGCCGCGACTTCACCCGGTAGTAGCCGCCACCCGAGTCGACGAACTGCCACTGCTGCTGGTTGCCGTCGTTGCGGGCCCACTGGGTGATGCGAGCGCCGTCGTTCGTGGCGAGGTTGTAGACGTCCAACGCCTTGCCGCTGTTGCGGTTCACCAGCACGTACCAGGCGGTCGTGTCGACGGTCGCCGCCGACGCGGGCGCCGAGCCGAGCGCCACCAGCAGCCCGCCGAGCAACACGGCGACGACAGCGGTGACACCGGCCACTCGACCCCTGCGGGCCCGTGGGACAGCGGTGAGCGGGTGATGGCCTGTTCCGGCCATGGGCGGGCTCCTCTTCGTCGAGGTGGGGGCAAACCGCGGCTCGGGCGACGTTCAACTGGCCGCTTACGCCGAGTGGTCCATCGCGCGCCCTCTGAACGAACGAAGATTAAGTCAGCGTGGACAATCCGAGAACCGAAAATGGGTGCACGGACTGAGGTGCCCTGCCGCGGGTGCCGGTCGCATTCATCAGACTATGGAGGATGATTTCGGTACGGTCAAGACGCGACGAAAATGTTCGCGGGTAAGCGGTCACACGGTCGAGGCACATTGTCGATTGCTAAAAGTGGAGCTAATACTTTAGCTACTCCGCTCTTGCGCTGAACCTGCTCCATCCTGCGGGTTCAGCAGCACCAATACCGGAGTGGTGGAGCAGTTCATGTCCGTGAACGAGTTCATCGACCACGCGCTCGCCGTGAAGTGCGGACGCGCGAAAGCAGCCGCGTTGCGCGAACCCGGAGGAAATTGACCACAGCCGGGCACTTGAGCCGAGGTTCGACGGGCGCTCAATCGTTCGCGGTCCTGCCGGCCAGCGCGTCACGGATCTCGAGTGCGCGAGCAAGGCGGTTGCCGAACGCGCCGGGGTCCACAGCTTCGAGGGCGCGCCACGTGGTGATGGCTTCCTCGATCGTGACGAGGGCCGCGACGTGGTCGCCGTGCTGGTCGAGGTGACGGGTGAGGTTGTTGAGCACCTTCCCGAGCAGCGTGCTGGGGGCGTCCCAACGCCGCGCGATGTGGACGGCCTCCTCGTCGGTGGCGATGGCCTTGACCTGGTCGCCGGTGTTCCACAACCGGCTGGTCAGGGAGCTGAGGGCCATCACGAACGCGCGTTCGTGGGCCGCCGGGTTGGCCGCGACCAGGCGGCGCAGGACGTCCACGCCCTCCAGGGTCACGTCCAGCGCCTCGTCGACGCGGTCCACGGCCGCGAGCCGGTTCCCCAGGGTGTGCAGTGCTTCGGCGAGATCGGCCGCGTGCACCTGTGGCTGCTTCTCGGCCAGTCGCCGGTAGCGCGACACCGCCGACTCGATGACGGGCAGCGACTCGGCGTGGCGATCCAGTCTGCCGAGCACGATCGCGAGGTTGCGCTGGGCGGAGGCCACCTCGATGTCCAGTGCCGCCCTGGTTTCGCTCAACCGCAGGAAGATTTCCACGGCCTCCTGCGCCGGGGCGAGGGCCTCCTCGTAGCTGTCCATCCCGATCAGCGCACCGGTCAGGTTCGTCAGCTCGGCCGCGAGATCGTCGGCGTAGGTGTCCGGATCGTCGTCGGCGCGGCGGCGGTAGATGTCCACCGCTTCCCTCATCGCGGTGACCGACTCCGCCACCAGTCCGGCGTGCCACAGGTCGATGCCCACGTTGCCGAGCGCGTCGGCCAGGCCGGGTTCGTACTTCTCCGGAGCGACCTCGGCCAGGCGTCGCCGGATGGCGATGACCTCGCGGCACGCCGTCACAGCGTCCTCGTACAGCCCGGCGTTGCTCAGGCGCGCCGCCAGGCCCTCGTACAGCCTGGCCCTCTTCGCCTCGTCGTGCGTACGAGCCAACCCGAAGTCGGTCAGCTTCCTGGCCAGTGCGGCGATTCCGCCGTCGAGCTCGACGTGCCGGTCCGGAAGGGTCGCCGTGAGCGCCACGAGCAGGTCGTGGTCCGCGAAGCCCGCCAGGGTGACCAGCGCGGCGCCCTCGGCGCGGAGCACGAGGGCGGGGTGGCTCGTGAGCAGTGGGACCAAGTGGTCACGGCGCACGTGCTCCCACCGGTCCGCGGTCTCGACCAGCACCGACAGCGCGGCGGGTGCGTGCGCGGCGGTGGCCGTGATCAGCGCGGGCGGCAACCGGGCGGTCCACGGGTCGGTGCCGCCGGAGTCGTTGCCCGGCAACGATTCCGCGAGGAAGTCCTCGCCGAGGCGGTCCGGCAGCAGAGGGGCGAGCACGCGCGCGCCGTGCGGCGGGTAGCACAACGCGTGGTCGTCCACCATGGTCCGCGCGTCGGCGGTCGAACCCGCCAGGCCCACTTCGACCAGCACCGCCTCCGCGTCGACCTGCGGGAGCGACTGGGTCAGCGTGGCGATCGCGACGACCCTGGCCATGGCGTCGGGCTGGGTGGTGATCCGGCTGTGGTCCACCATGGTCTGCCAGTGGTCCTGCTCCCGGCGGAGAAGGTAGGTCGACAGGCTGCCCGGATCAGCGGGCAGGTCCGCGCTCCTGCCGTGCGCGTCGACCACCACCAGCGCGGACATGTGCAAGGTGAGTGCGAGCCCGTACGCGTCGTCGTCGAGCGACCCGATGGGGCGCAACCGCTGCACCTCGGCGACGCCGAGCAGCTCGGCGAAGCGGTCACGGGCCGCGGCGAACGCCACCCGCCGCCGGTCGACGGTGGCGGCGAGGACACCCAGCCCCAGTTCGGAGACGGTGGCGCCTGCCTTGAGCAAGGGGTTCGCCAGCGCCTTCCACCAGTAGCCCGCCTGCCGGGCGACCAGCAGGACGCGCAACCGGGCCGGCCGTCGCGCCATCACGTGCTGGAGCAGGCCGGTGAGGTCGGGACGCGGCCACCGCTCCGCGTAGTCGACCACGATCAGGACTTCCGCGCCGTCGAGGCCACCGCTCGCGGGTTCGGCTCGTGCGACGGGCTCGTGCAACGCCTGGACGGTGAGCCACCCCGCCGTGCCCGCCCGCGTCGCGAACTCCGCGGCCACGCGAGTCTTGCCCTGCCCACCGGGGCCGTGGAGGAGCAGCACGGACACCGGGACCTGCTCGTCGCGCCACGACTCCAGCCGCGCCAGTTCATCCTCCCTGCCGAAGAAGGGCACCACCCGGTCCGCGGCGCGCAGCACCGCGCTCGGCCCGCCTCCGACGAGCGGTTCAGCGGCTTCGGGGAACGACGTGAGCCGGAACGCAGCGGCTGACGCCATCGCGACGAGCGGCCAGCTCAACAGGAACACCCGCGCGTCCGCCAGCCGGTGGACGACCGCACCGGTCGGGGTCACCGGGAACGCACCGTTCACCTCGACGATCCCCACGTCGACCGCCTCGGTGACCAGGTCGGTGAACCGGTGGTCCCTCAGGAACCGGAACGCCGTGTCGACCGCGGACGACGTGAGCTGCCCGTGCTGGGCGTGGACCACGACGCGCAACCGGGTCTGCGCGGCCTCTCTCGCCGCCCGCACCAGAGCGAGCGGGAGGCGGTCCAGCACGTGCGCTTCCGGCACGAGTACCAGCGCCAGCGCACCCCTGTCCTCGGCGTGGCACTCGTCCCACGGGACACCGGCCAGGTCGAACGCCCGGCGGGCGAGCGCGACGACCGGCCCGTCGGACTCGACGAGCACGATCGTGTGCGCCACTCGGATCACCACCCGTGTCAAGCAGTCTGCTCCAAGTAGTCGACGATCTTCGCCCACAGCAGGTGGAAGAGTTCGTCCGCGGTGACGACGACCTCTCGGGTGCCCATGTCCACGAACCGCAACGCGGAGCGGCGGGCGGGCGGGTCCCACGCCGCGGTGATCCAGCCGTTGACGGCGTCACCGGTGATCCGCGGCCACGCGAAGGCCATCACGAGCCGGTCGTCGCTGAAGGAGTTGTCGAAGCGCAGCGCCAAGCCGCACACCGGGCTGCCCAGCCGTTCGACGCGGACGTTCACCTCCGAGTCGAACTTCCTGACCAGGCACCGCATGCCGAAGGGCATCAGCTGGTCAGCCGCCTGCTGGAACAGCTCGCCGACGCGGACGAGTGCCTTCTCCAGGGTCTCGTACGTGCTGAAGTCCGCGGTGGGCAACCGGGGCAACCGGATCTGGAGCACGTCTTCGGCCTGGCGTGCTTCCTGGTGGCGCTCGTGCGCGGCGCCGACCCGTTTGGCGATCACCTCCGCCAACCGGTCCGCGGTGTAGTCCTCCAGCCGCAGGTACCCGATCGCGGGGCTGAGCACGGTGGCCGGGATCTCGACCGAACCGACCACGATGGGCAGGATGTAGCTGTCGGCGGCGATCTCGATCGCACGCACCACCGCCGTGTTGAACTCGTCCATCGGATAGGCGCTCGCCAGGTACTCCTGCGAGAAGAACGGCACGAAGTACCGGGCGCGGGCGCCGCCGTAGACCTCCCGCATGCTGTAGATGAAGTTGCGCCCCCAGAACTCGACGGTCAAGTCCTTGTCGTAGAACACCCTCAGGCCAAGGCGCTCGCACGCCCGCACGACGGGCTCGACCAGGTGCCGTTGCGCTCCGGCGAACGACACCGCGATGTCGAAGGTCTGGGTATCTTCAGTCACCAGGCAATCGTAAAGGGCCTGGTGCGCGTCCCCGTCGAGGAGAACGCACTCCTGGACAATCCAAGGACACTACCTGGACAGCTGATCGCCATCCCGGTCTTCCGGCGACGCGCGTTGCTAGTGTCGGCTCCGCGTACGCGGTCGAACGCGCGTGCCCCGGCAAGGACTGAGGAGCGTGGTCGTGACCGTTCGACCTTCTGTTTTCGTTTGCTACACGCATGATTCGCCGTGGCACAAGCAGCAGGTGCTCGACTTCTGCACGTTCCTCGTGGCGGCGGGGATCGAAGTCTGCGTCGACCAGTGGCAGCCGCCCGAGCGGCAGGACTGGTACCGCTGGGCGCTGGACAAGATCCCGAGCGCCGACTTCGTGCTCGCCATCGCGTCGCCGGAGTTCCGCGAAGCCGCCGACGGCCGCGTCCCCGCGGAGCGCAACCGCGGAGCACAGGCGGAAGCCACCGTCCTCAGGGAGCTGCTGCAAGACGACCGTCCGATGTGGACGAAACGCATCCTGCCGGTGGTGCTGCCCGGCCGCGCCGTCGAAGAGATACCGATGTTCCTGCAACCCCGCACGGCGGACCACTACATCGTGGAGAGCTTCACCGAGGAAGGCGCGGAGTACCTGCTGAGCGCATTGCGCCGCGCACCGTCACGACCGACGCCAGCTCACCGGGCGAAGCCGGTCCCGCCGCCGAAGCCGCACCCGTCGTCGGGGAACGTGCAGCACATCGTGTCCAACGGCAGCGGCTCGGTGTACGCGAACCAGGGCGGGGAGCAGACGATCCACCACCGGTGATGGCGGCGGGTGTGGTAACCCACCGCCATCCCGTACGACGCTCGTCACCTGGAATTGTGCCTGGCGCGCACCATCTTCTTGATGATGTCGAGCGCCGGCCCGTTGTTCGTCCAGGCGACCTCGTCGGTCCCGTTGGTCGAGTTGCCGAAGCCCGTGCTCATCTCGAACTTCTCCCCGCTGATGATCGACAGCGAGAAGGTCTGGGCGAACGAGAGGTCGGCGTACTTGTGCTCCTGCTCGACCTCCTCGCCGTTCTCGGCGATCTGCTCGTCGAGCGACTTGAACAGCTCGACGATGTAGGGCGGCACCGGGACGCGGTTGGACGTCACGCCGACGATGTCGCGGTAGTGCCGCTCCGTAACTTCCTCGAAGATGGGCTCACCGGTGTGGAAGTCGACCACGCAGCGGTAGACGCTGATCAGGTCGTTGGTGAGGAACAGCGTGAGCACGTCGTAGTGGTCGGCACGCAGCTTCTTGTCCCTGCCGCGGATGATCCGCATCGTGAACGCCTGGCGCATCTCCTTGGTGGGAAGACCGACGACGGTCTGCACCGGGTAGACCAGATCACCGCCGTCCTTCACCAGCATCGGGATGAGCCGCACCTGGTCGCCTGCCTTGGCTCGCAACGCTTCCACGTCCTCGCTGAGCCACGCGTCCATCTGGGCGTCGGACGGCTTCGGCAGTGCTTCGGCGCGGCGCTGGAGGTAGACGCGGTACTCGCCGAACTTGCGAAAGCCCCACCGGCCGAGGAAGAACGCCCCGACGAGGAACAGCAGCGTGGCCGCACTCTGCATGGCAATGCCGAACAGCACGAGTCCGGCCGCACCACCCAGTGCGCAGTAGTGCACCGCCGGGCTGCGTTCCTGCGGTGTCGGGATGAAGTACTTCCGGACGTGGACGCCGCGCTGCCGGTCGAACTTCCGCGCGACGGGCGCGACCACCTGCTCCGCGGCGGGCAGCAACCCGAACTCGGCGGCACGGTCCGTCAGCATCTGCCAGGTCCGGCCGCGCACGTGTCGCACGTGGGTCAGCAGCGGCTCCAACTCCGACGATCCGAGTTGCCTCACGCTGTCGGCGAGGATGTCCGCCGCCGGCGGCCGGGGCTCCATGCCGTGCGCCGTGTAGTAGTCGTCCTTGACCAGCGCCCACAGCACGTTGGTCTGATGGGTGACCACCGGGTCCCCGTACTTGATCGCCTGCTCCAGGTGGTTCTCCACCCGGTCGATCTCCTCGGGCACGCGGTCGCCCGGCGGCCTGCCGTTCAGCATCGCGAGCGCGGCGGAGAAGTGGCCGAGCGCGAGGTCGTGCCTGGCGTCGGCGAGCTGGTCCGCCCCAGCCTTCTGCGCGTCGCTGAGTGACTTCTCGAGTTCTTCGACGGCCTTCGAGTACAGCTTCCCCTTCAACGCCATCAGACCGTTCTGCAAGTGGTCCTTCATCGCGTTGATGTGGATCGACTGCTGACCGCTCTGGTTCGCGAAGACGTAGCCGCCTTGATTGTTCTCGACGTACTGTGAATTTGGTTCTTGGTTCACGGACTTCCCATCGGAGCTTCGCCAAAAGGTTTTTCGGTCGAACGACCGCGCTACGACCGTAGTCTCGGGAAGAACGTGCGGAAGGCCTGTCGAACTACTGTCCACAAAATGGGGTGGAACTGTCACTGTTCGCGCTGCGGGGTCCCGGAAGTCGTCTTTTCCCCGCTTGGCCGTCGGTGGCGGGTGCCGGGGCGGCTCGCGCGGCAGTCGCAGCACGTAACCCGGCTTCGCGTTGCCCACCGCGCGAAATCCACGAACGTTTCCGCGTTTCCAGTTGCGGGGGAATCGGTTGACCGCGCGCGGTCTTGGGTCCGAACCGGACGTCGCCTCGTCCCGCAGGTGGACGAAGTCCTTGCCTTCACGGGTGCCGAGGACTTTTCGTGTCGTCGCGGATGGCGGGAATGAGCTTCTTGCGGGTCTTCAACGCACTCACCCCGCCATGCCGGCACCGGGCCTGTGCGCCGCGCAGTTCGTCGGACCGGCGATCCACCAGGCGCTCAACGCGCAGGCGGCGCAGGGCAAACTGCTCGTCATGGCCCCCAACGAAATCCTCCACCGCCGCGCTCTCAACCGGGCCACGCTCGCTCGTCAGCTCCTGCTGCGCCGGGCCGATTCGCTTTGAGGTCCTCCACCGATTGTCCGGGAGTGCTCCCACAGCTGCATTCACGCATGAGGGGCACTCCAGAACCATTGGAGTTCAAGTACGCGCCTGCCGCTGCTTCAGCGATCGAAGTGCCGACATCCGAACTTCGCGCACGCCCCTCCGCAGTTGCAAAGCCGAAGGACTACCACCCGTTCAGCCCATCCCGAGGAAGCTGGTGACTGCCAGGGCCATCAGCCGTGGCGAGAACGCTGTTGAAGCGGCGAGAATCCTTCGGTTCGGCGTCCAGAACCGAGCGGCAAACATGAGCAGAGCGGATCCTGTCACGAGAAGAGCCATCTCGAACCTCCGCCACGTTGCAGGACAAAAACATGACAGCTCGTTGACAGGCCGCGTACGCCTAGGACCTCCACCATGGTCGAGGTAGATTGTGCGCCTCCGCAAATCGAGCAGATGGGGTTGGCGAGTGGATTCGACGTCGGGCGTCACGATCGAACTCGCGGTCGAGGACCAGGACGGCAAGAGGTTCGACACAGCACCCAGCACCCTGCGGATCGCCTCCGACCGGTCGACAGGACGGCCGCGGTCGTCAGGGGTGAACCCCGGCTTGACCACTGGGATCGACCTGGAGGTCTGCGGACAAGCCGGTAGTTGCCGCACTCGGAAACGGTCGGGTCTCGAACCCCGATTTTGGCGGGTAACAAATTCGAAGTAGTGGCCGATTCAAGGGATGGCTGATCCCGGAACTTCCATCGCCGGAGGTCGCGGCGGGTTCGAGAACCGAGTGTTCATCGCAATAGTTGGCGCACGATGTCACGTACCAGATCAGGATTGAGCGGGGTCGATAAGGGGGGTACGGTCATCGTGATGGGGAGACGAGCGGTGGCTCGGGCGCCTTTGGAGGCGAGCGCTGGGGTTCGACAGGCGAGCAGTCGTGCGGATTGGCGTTTGGTCACCTCTGGGGGCATGAGGAAGAAGTGATTCATCGGTGACAAATCCTTTTGCCTGGGGTGAGCGCTCGGTCGCGTCACAGCGGATCCACGGCAGCATCGTCTCGTCCGGTGACAATGCGCAGAACTACCACATCACGCTCCCGAACAACGTCCCGTCGCCCCGCGATATCGCGCCGAATCGGTTGTGGAACGTGCCGCGCCGCCCGTCGGACGTGTTCGTCGGACGTGGCCAGTCGCTCGGTGAGTTGGGCTTGGCGATGGCCTCGGGGAACGGGGTCATCGGGCAGAGCGTCGCCGGGATGGGCGGTGTCGGCAAGAGCGAACTGGCGCTGCAGTACGCGTTCAACAAGCGGGACTTGTACTCGTGCGTCTGGTGGATCACCGCGGACACGCCGGAGAACATCACGTCGGCGCTCGCCGCGATGGCGTCGAGACTGGCTCCCGTGCTCGGCAGCACACCACTCGAGTTCAGGGCCGACTGGGCGCTGAACTGGTTGGAGACGCACGACGACTGGCTGCTCGTCCTCGACAACGTCGAGAACCCGAACGACATCGACAAACTCCTCGTCACCGCGGACGGGGGTCACGTCCTCGTCACCACACGTCGAGATGTGGACTGGACGAAACGCGGGCTCCGCCCGGTGCGCCTGGGAGTGCTCAGCCGTACGTCCGCGATAACGCTGCTGTGCGAACGTTCCAAGCAGTCCGACGAGCGCGCCGCGGCCTCGGTGGCCGAGGCGCTCGGGTTCCTGCCACTGGCGTTGGAGCAGGCAGGCGCTTACATCAGGTATCACCACGTCGCCATCGCCGACTACGCTTCCCTGCTCGCCGCGCAGCCGTACGAGATCCTGGACGAGACCAGTCCGGAAACCACCCAGGAGCAAGCCGTCTCCCGAACCTGGGACATCACGCTGAGCGCCTTGCGCGACGGGCCGGTCCCGAAAGCAGTCGACGTGTTGAACGTGCTTTCCTGGCTCGGGCCGGACGATGTTCCGCGAAGTCTGGTCACGGACCTGTTGGCAGGCGACGAACTCGCGGCGAACCGGATTCTCGGCCACCTCGCCTCGTACAGCATGATCACCTTGGCCTCCGACTCCATCAGCATCCACCGACTCGTTCAGACGATCTTGCGCGTGGGTCAGAAAGACGTCCCGCGCACGGATTCGGATCTTTCGCCCGCGGCGACCGCGGCGATCGACCTGCTCGAGCGGCAGATGCCGGAGAACCCGAGCACGAATGTGGATGGCTGGCCACTTTGGTGGCGCCTCTTACCGCACGTGCACGCGCTGGCCGACGACATCGGCGGGGACAACCGGGACGCCCCTCTGCGCACGTTGTACAACCAGGCAGGGCTGTTCGCCGCGGCGCAGGGGATGTACACGGCGACCGAGCGCTTCGCGACGCTGGCCATGCGCATCGGTGAGGGCACCCTGGCCCCGGACGACCCCGAGATGGCGACGTTGCTCGGCAACCTCGGCGCGGTGTACTGCTCCCTCGGCCGGGCCGAGGAGAGCATCGGACTGGAGGAGCGAGCGCTCGCCATCACGACCGAACGCCTCGGGCCGAACCACTTCGACGTCGCGACCAGGCTGAACAACCTCGCCACCAGCTACAGCGACCTCGGTCGCATCTCAGAAGCGGTGCCGCTGGCCGAACGCGCGCTGCGGATCGCGCAGGCCGGGCTCGACCCGACCGATCCGTTCCTCGCCGGGTGCAAGGCGAGTCTCGCGGGCTTCTTCCGGCAACTCGGCCAGACGCGCGAGGCCGTACCGCTGCTCGAAGAGGCGTTGGCCATCGAGAAGAGGGCGTACGGAACCGACCACATCGTCGTGGCGCACCGGATGTGCGGCCTGTCGTCGAGCTATCGGGAACTGGGCCAGACCAACGAGGCGTTGGCACTCGCCCAACGGGCCTACGAGATCAGCAAGGAGCGGCTGCGGCCGGAGCACCCGGATCTCGCGACCTTCCTCGCCGAACTCGCTTTGGTGTACGGCGAGATGGACGAGTACGAGAAGGAACTCGAACTGGAAGAACAGGCGTTGGAGATCACCCGGAAGTCGATCGGGGAAGACCACCCCGACATGGCGTTCCGACTCGGCAACATCGCCAACACCTATCGCCAGCTCGACCGCGCCGAAGAGGCCGCACGGCTGGATCGGCGGGCACTGGACCTGCTGGAGACCCGACGCGGACCGGACCACCCGGACGTCGCAGCGCTGCTGTCCAACCTGGCGCACAGCTACCTGCAACTCGGACTCGCGGCCGAGGCGGTGCCGCTGCTGCAGCGGGCGCTCGTCATCACCCAGACCCACTTCGGTCGCGACCACCGGGACGTCGCGCACCGGTTGCGCGGCCTGGCTTCCGGCTATCAGAAGCTCGGCCGGGCCGAAGAGGCAGTGCCACTGCTCAACCGGGCGGCGGAGATCATGCGGCACACCTACGGGGAGCGCCACCTCGGCCTGGCCGAGGTCCTGTCCGACCTGGCCGACGCGCACGCGGAACTGGCCAACCTGGACGACGCGGTCGGCAAGCGCTGGCAAGCGCTGAAGATCACGCAGAACGTGTTGCACGCCTATCACCCAGACGTAGCCCTGCAACTGCGGGAGATCGCCACGACCTACGGCAGGCTCGGTCGCCCGCGCGACGCGCTGCCGCTGCTGGGGCACGCGCTGGAGATCGTCGAGTTGGAACACGGTCGGGACGATCCGGAGACCCTGCCGTGGCTGGAGGCGGTCGCCGACGCCTATCAGGGCATCGCGCGGTTCGACCTGGCCGCGAAGTCTTACCAACGGGCGGTGGACATCAGCACCGCCGAGCACGGTGAGGACAGCGCCGCCGCCTACTACCTCACCAACCTCGGCCACGCCTGTTACCAGCTCGGGCACTACGAGGACGCCGCGGTGGCGGAGATCCGCTCGCTGGAGATCACCAGGCGCATGCTCACCGACCACCCGACAGCCGAACTCGACCAGGGGATCCTCCTGCTCCGGCTGGACAACCTCGCGGTCACCTACCGGACGCTCAACCGGTACGACAACGCGCTCCCCTTGGCGCTGCACGCGTTGACCGTGGCCGAGGCGATGCACGGGAGCGGCAGCCCCGAACTGGTCTCGCGTCTGGAGGAACTCGCGTCCACCCAGCGCAACGTGGCGGACTGCGCCGCGGCCGAGGCGACGGGACTCCGGGCGCTGGAGATCGCGGAGGCCGAGTTCGGCGAGGACCATCCCAACCTCACGAGCCCGTTGCACGAACTCGCCTTCACCTACCGCGAACTCGAGGACTACCGGAGGAGCATCCCGTTGGTCCAGAGGGTCGTGCGCATCACCGAGGCGGAATTCGGACCGAATTCGCTCGAAGTCGCCCACGAGCTCAGCGTGCTCGGCAACCTGTACTACCTGAACGGTGATCCGGGAGCGTCCATCCCGCTGGAGACCCGCGCGCTGGAGATCAGCGAGAGGGTGCTGGGTTCCGACCACGTGGACCTGCTCCTGCCGCTGCTCAACCTCGCCGCCAGTTGTCGTGCGCGCGGACGTGAGGTGGACGGGATCGCGCTGGCCGAACGTGCGCTGACGATCGCGCAGAAGAACCTGGACCCGGACCACGAGACGATTCGCGAACTGCGCGACTTCCTCGGTCCGCCCGACTCGACTCCAACCCGGTTGGGCCCGTGACCCGCGACGCGAACTCGCGTCCCGAAGCCCAGCCCGAGACGACCGCCGACTTGCCAACCCTGCTCGGAAGGAACCCGCATGACGGGTGAGACAGTTGTGGAGCCCTTGGCTACCGAGTCGTTCGCGGCCGTGGCGAACCTCGGACCGCACGGCGAAACCTCCGCGGAGAAATTGCGGGCGGTCCACGCGGAGTTGTTGAGCCTCGGCGCGAGGAACGACGCCGAACGGCTCGTCACGACGAACCGCGCCGCGGAGCTGCGGGACTTCCCGATGCTGGAACGGCTGGTCGAGCGCGAGCACCAGCTCGAGCAACTCGAGGACATCCAGCACCACCAGGTCCGTCGGATAGTCAGCCTGCGCAACGCCACGGCGCTGCTGCCGTTGGTGATCACCTGGCTCCTCCTCGGCTGGGCCAGCCTCCTCTACCAGCGGCAGCTCACCGCCACCCCGGAGTTGGCGGCGCAACCGTTCCTGTCGCTCTGGCAGACCCGGTTCGGCGGCGAGCTCATCCTCACGTTCACCGAAACGGCGCTCACCACCGTCGTCCTGATCCTGGCGATTCTGGGGTTGACGGTCTGGGCGCATCGGGCCGAGACCACGTCGAGTCGTGTGCTGGCCTCTCTCTCCGGCCGGCTGGACGATGCGATGGACGCACTCGCCGCCGCCACGGTGGACAGCGTCGTGCAGCCGCCGGTGACCGCCCAGGAATGGGCCGAGACGGCGCAGGAAATCCTGGTGAAGACGCAGGACGCGCTGCACACGACGCAGGTGACGATCACCGCCGCCATCAACGAGACCAAGGAACTCGCCGAGACGAACCGGAAGCTCTCCGCGAACACGCAGAAGGAGATGGCCGAGCTCCAACAGCAGGCCAGGACACTGGTCGCCGACCTGGCCAGCGAGGTCCGCGACACCCTGAGCGCGGTCCGGGAGGACAACACCCAGTTCATCACCAGGACCACGCAGGAGGCGCTGCTCGTCCTGCGGCAGGCGGTCGCCGACAACCGGCAGCTCGTCGAGCAGCAGATGACGCCGTTGTTCGACGGGTTCCGCGAGTCGTTGAAGGACTACCGGGCCGATCACCAGGTCTACCGGGCCGCCGCGACCGAGATGGCCACCAAGGTGACCGGGTTGTCCGAGTCGGCCGCGGTGATCGCCTCGGCGTCGAGCTCGCACGCCGAGGCCGCGAAGTCGATCGACCAGCAACTGGAGCACATCAAGGAATCGCAGACCAACCTGGTCGCCACCGTGGCAGAGCACTCGACGAACATCAGGAGCGCGGCCACCGCGCTGAGCGAGGTGGCCACGCTCCTGGGTGACCGGATGCGTGGCGACCTGGAGTCGCTGACCCGCGACGTCGTCCTCGCGAGCAAACGCATCGCCGACGTCGACGCTGGACTTTCCACCACGACAAGCGAGTTGGCGAAGACCACGAGCACGCTGGCATCGACCACGGGCACGCTGGCGACGACCGCGGTGGCCTTGCAGGGTGCGGCCACCCAGCTGGCGAACGCGGCGGCGGCAAGCCCCGCTCGGCGGCGGACGTGGCGGTGGCTGTTCAGCCGAGACGGTGGCGCACCGCCGACCCGAGGAACGGGGCGGTGAGCCGGCGTGCGGACCTCGACCGGTAGGCGTCGCGCGGAACGCGATCCTGGCAACGCCGTCTTCGGCTCCATCGGCTGGCTCTTCGCCGACCTAATGCTCGCGCTCGCGCTGGCGTTCATCGTGGCCGTGACCGCCGCGCCTCCGTTGCCCCCGGACGCCCAGGCCAAACCGGTACCGACCACCACCACGCCGCCCTCGACCACGACCACCACGCCGACCCAGCCCACCGGCCCCGCGCTCGAGCTCGGTCCGGTCAAGCTCGAACTGCCGATCGACGCGGCGGCGCTCCTGGACGGCGACGCGGGGACGGCGCAGGTGCTGCGCGATCGCGTCCGCGCGGACCCGCGGCTCGCGGGGCGCCGGGCAGGCCTGGTGATGACCTTCGGTGGAACCGGCGGGTCGAGCCAGGGCGCGAACGTCACACGTGGCCTGGAGATCGCCGCCAAGGTCAACGGTGTGCTCGGCGAACTCGGCGCACAGGGCTTCGTCTTCGACTCGACCGTGTACCGGTCGTTCATCAGCCTGGGTTCACCGGACGCGTTGAGCATGGACGTCTACCTGTTCAAGGTTTGACGGCGAACCCGTCCACGGGAAAGCACAGCACATTCCATCGTTGGAGGTAGTTGACATGAGTGCGGAGATCGCCGAGCTGGCGAACGCCGTGGTGCCCTACGTGACCGCCGCGGCCGGCGCCTACGGCGGCGCGGTGCTGACGAAGTTGCAGGAGCAGTCCGCCGACGCGACCGTTCGGACGGGCGGTTCCCTGTTGCGCCGGTTGCTGCGGCAGGAGAAGTCCGCGCCCGCCTTGGAGGCGGCCGTGCTGGACCTGGCCGAGGACACCGGCGACCCGGACCGGCAAGGGGCGCTGCGGTTGCAGATCCGCAAGCTCCTCACCGAGGACGAAGAGCTCCGTGCCGAGATCTCGGACGTCCTCGAGAGAGCGGGTGCCACCATCACCGCGTCCGGGAGCCGGTCGGTGGCGGCCAACGTGATCACCGGCAGCGTCGTCTCCACCGGCGACGACGCCGAGATCACCCGATGAGCTCACCGGAAGCCCAGGACCCGGCGGACGTGGTGCTGGCGGAGATCCGGCGCCTGCAGACCACGTTCGATGCGAAGATCCGCTACGACGAGGCCAGGGAACGGGTCTTCGACGCCATGAGCGAGGAGCTGACCGTCCATCGCCAGGGCCTGATCCAGGCCCAGTTGCGGACCGTCCTGCTCGACCTCGTGACGATGTACGACGACCTCACCAAGCTGACCGGTTCGACCGGGTGCGAGCCGACGACCGCCGAGGCGCTGCTGTTCTTCCGGGAAACCGTCGAGCAAACGCTGGCGCGCAACGGGGTCGAGGCGTTCACCGTCGAGGGGCCCGAGGTGGACAGGGCCCGGCAGAAGGTCATCAGCATCGTCGAGACCGCGGACCCCGGTCTCGACCGGCACGTCGCCGAGCGGTCCCGCACCGGCTTCTCCTGGCAGGACAAGGTGCTGCGGCCGGAATGGGTGAAGGTCTACGCCGCGGTCCAGGGCACCGCAACCGAGCCCGTGTTCCCCGATTCGGCTGACTCGACCGGGGAGACGACGTCGTCAACCCCACTGGGAGACAGCCGGACAACCGCTGAAGAAGGAGCGTCGAGTTGACCGAGACACCGGTATACGGAATCGACCTCGGGACGACGTACACGTGCATCGCACACGTCGACCCGCTCTCCGGCCGTCCCATGATCACCCCGAACGCCGAAGGCGACCTCATCACACCCTCGGTGGTCCTGTTCGAGGATTCGGACACGCGGGTGGTCGGCCGGGAGGCGAAGAGCACCGCGATGCTCGACGCGAGCCGCGTGGTGGAGATGATCAAGCGGCAGATCGGCCACGGCGAGTGGCGGCGGGAGTTCTTCGGCCGGGAGTACTCCCCGGAGGAGATCTCCTCCTACATCCTCCGCAAGGTCGTCGACGATGCGGAACGGCACGACACCACTCGGCCGCACAAGGTCGTCATCACCTGTCCGGCCTACTTCGGCGTGGTCCAGCGAGACGCGACCGCGAACGCCGGGAGGATCGCCGGGCTGGACGTCCTGGAGATCATCAACGAGCCGACCGCAGCCGCGATCAGCTACGGCATGCAGGACCGGACCGACCAAGTCGTCCTCGTCTACGACCTCGGCGGCGGCACCTTCGACGTGACCGTGATCAAGATCGAGGTCGGCGCCATCACGGTGGTGGCGACCGACGGGGCGCACGAACTCGGCGGCCGGAACTGGGACGAGCGGGTCGTCCAGTACCTCGCCGAGCAGTGGCAGGCCCAGAGCGGCAGCACCAGCGACCCGCTCGAGTCGCCGGAGACCTTGCAGGACCTGTGGCAGCAGGCGGAGATGGGCAAGCGGGCGCTGAGCGCCAAGGGGGAGACCCGGATGCGGGTCGTCCACGACAACCAGCAGCTCGCGGTCACCCTGAACAGGGAGAAGTTCGACGAGCTCACCCGAGACCTGCTGGACACGACGGTGGTGCTCACGAAGAAGGTGATGGAGACCGCGCGCGAACTCGGCCACCCGAAGGTCGACCGCATCCTGCTGGTCGGCGGCTCGACCAAGATGGTGCAGGTCACCGAGCGGCTGAAGGAGAAGTTCGACATCGAGGTGACCATGGTCGACCCCGACCAAGCTGTCGCCAAGGGCGCGGCGATCTACGGGCAGAAGCTGGCCGTCGGCGACCGCCTCCGCAAGGTGACCGCCGAACTCGACCAGGACCCGGCGCGCAACGGGACCTCGACGCGCGAGGCCGCCGAGGAGCTCGTGGCCTCCGAGCTCGGTCTGCGCCTGGACACCGTGCGTCACCTCGACGGCATGGTGGTCAAGAACGTGCTGAGCCACAGCTTCGGCGTCCGTTCCCTCACCAAGGACGACAAGCCGGTCATCTACAACCTCGTCCGCGCCCAGGAGCCCTTGCCCACCGAGGCCATGAACGTCTTCGGCACCCGGCAGGCCGGTATGGGCGAGGTGGAACTGCGCATCTTCGAGAACACGGTGCGGGACCGGCTCGTCGAGGACTTCGACACCGCCGAGGAGGTCGGCTGTGCGGTGCTGAAGCTCGTCAACGACCTGCCCGCGGACTCGCCGGTCGAGGTGCGCTTCAGCATCAACGGGCAGGGACGGCTGCACATCACCGGCCGTGACAAGGCAACGGGAGGTGCGGAGGTGAACGCCATCATCGAGACCAACCGCGCCCTGTCCGCCGAAGAGCTGAACGACGCGGTCGAACACGCCAAGAGCATCCGAATCATCGGCTGATGCCCAGGTCGACGAGCTCGACGGTCCGGACACCGGATCAAGGAAGGCGGACAGAATGACACCGGCTGTCGGTATCGATCTCGGCACCACGTACTCCGCGGTGGCGTGGGTGAACCAGGACGGCGACCCGGAGATCATCCCCAACGCGGCGGGAGAGCCGCTCACCGCGTCGGTGGTGAGCTTCGCCAACGGCGCCCCGGTCGTGGGTGTCTTGGCCAAAGCCGACCTGGCCGCCGACGCGACCGAGGTCGCGCACCTGTTCAAGCGGACGATGGGCAACGCTTCGTCCCGGTTGTTCCTCGGCGGTCGGGAGTGGAACTCGACCGAACTGTCCGCTCTGGTGCTCGGCCACTTGAAGGCACAGGCCGAAGCCGCGCTGGGCGTACCGGTGACCCGCGCCGTGGTGACGGTCCCCGACTACTTCACCCATCCCCAGCGCTCGGCCACCATCGAGGCGGGCAGGCTCGCCGGGCTGGAGGTCCCGCGCATCATCAGCGAACCGACCGCGGCGGCCCTCGCCTACGGGCTGCGACCAGGACCGGCACCGCGGCGCGTGCTCGTGTACGACCTGGGCGGTGGCACCTTCGACATCTCGCTGGTCGACATCGACGCCAAGGGGATCACGGTGCTGTCCACCGAGGGAGACCACGAACTCGGCGGACGCGACTGGGACGAGCGGCTGGCCACGATCATCCTCGACAAGTACCCCGACGAGGCGGCCGCGATCGAGGCGCATCCCGGACCGCTCCTCGTGGTGGTGGAGGACCTCAAACGGATGCTGTCCGCTCGCCGCGCCGCCGAGGTCCGGCTGGTCGTCGGCACCCGGACACTGCGCTGCGAGGTGACCCGCGAGGAGTTCGAAGCGGCCTGCCGCGATCTGCTGCAGTCGACCGCCCAGCTCACCGAGAAGGTGCTGGAGGAGACCGGGCTGGTCTGGGCCGACATCGACGGCGTGCTGCCGGTCGGCGGCTCGACCCGGATGCCGATGGTGCGCGACTGGATCGAAAAGATGTCCGGGAAGCCACCGATGGGCGGTGTCCACCCCGACCAGGCCGTCGCCCTCGGCGCGGCCGCGCAGGCAGCGATCCTGCTCGAACAGGAGGCCGGGTTGAGGCTCGACGGCCCGGCCGGAGGCACGGGCGAGGTCGAGCCCATCCTCCGGCTGTCCGCACCGCGGCGGATCGTCGGCACCGTCGCGCACAGCCTCGGCATGATTGCCGAGAACGCGGCGGGCGACCGTTACATCAACAGTGTGCTGCTGCCGAGGAACCGGACGATCCCGTGCGTCGAGACGCGCCCCTACCAGTTCCACCTGAAAGGCGATGGCGCCGACGTCCTCGAGGTCTTCCTGACGCAGGGCGAGACGGACGACCCGGCGCCCTGCGTCTTCCTCGGCCGGTACCTGGCCAACGGGTTCCCCGCGCGGAGCAGGGGGAGGACGGTGATCGACATCGCCTATGCCTACGACGACAACGCCATGGTCAAGGTGACCGCGACCGACCGGTCGAGCGGTGCCGCACTGCACGTCGAAGTCGCCGACCTGCCGGAGGACGTTCCGCAGCGCTTCCTCGAACCGCCCGTTCGAGTCGCCGTCCGCGAACCCATGACGATCTACCTCGCCTTCGACCTCTCCGGCAGCATGTCTGGCGCGCCGCTGGCCGCCGCGCGGGAAGCCGCGCGGGCGTTCTTGGTGCAGCTCGACCTGACCACCACGGAGGTCGGCATCGTCTCGTTCTCCGACCGGGTCAGCGTCAGCCTGCCCGCCACCCACAACGCCGCCGATGTCGAACGCGCGATCCAACAGCTCACAGTCGGCAGCACCGGCGCAGGCAACGCGACCGACCCGTTCGACGAACTGCGCCAGCTGCTCTCCGGTGAACCCGGCCGCAAGTTCGGGGTCGTTCTCGCGGACGGTGTGTGGTACAGCCAGAACACGGCCGTCCGGCGAGCGCAGGAATGTCATCGCGACGGTATCGAGGTCATCGCGGTCGGCTTCGGCTCAGCCGACAAGCAGTTCCTCAAGAAGATCGCGTCCTCGACCGAGCAGGCCATGTTCACCGACATGGGACAACTGTCCACGGTGTTCGGCACGATCGCCCGCGAGATCACCGAGAGCGACTCGTCGGGTTACCGGCTGTCCGGCGCCAGGTGACCTCTGATGGCCAAGGACCGCCCGAACTTCTTCGCCCTGCTCGGACTGGACCCCAACGCCCCGTGGGATCAGGCGCTGTACGTACGCGAGCTGGCCAAGCATCGCAACGAGTGGTCGATTGCTGCCCAGAACGGTTTTCCCCAGAAGAAGGCGCAGGACGCGAAGTACCGCCTGACGCTGTACGCCGAGATAAAGGAGGTCATGTCGAGCGCCGACCGGCGCAGGCAGGAACGCGAACTGGCCACCCGGCACGAACTCACGGCACTGGAGGACCGCCGCCGCGAGGTGGACGGACGGCTGTCGCTCATGCTGGCCAAGGGCTACCTGCTCGCCGAGGAGGCGAGCGGCCTGCGAGCGGAGTACCCCGACGTCCTCGCGGTCGACCAGGCGTTGGCCGGCCAGTTCGAGGGTGCCGAGAAACGCAGTGCGGGCACCGGGACGGCAAGCGCGCGGCTCCCGCCGGAGGACGAGAGCCGCTTGAGCCGTCAACTCGCGGAGGTCGGCGAGATCAATCTCTACGAATTGCTCAAGGGGGTCGACGAGTCCATCACCAACACCTCGTCATTGCCGCACCTGCGGAAGGCCGCACAGGAACTCTGGGAGCGGACGCACCAGACCAAGGACAAATCCGACCCGACACTCCCGACTCGGGGACGCCTAGGTGTCGTTGCCAAGTCCTTGTTCGTTTCCGAGGAAAAACGCGGGCAGCACGACATGTCGATGAAGGCGGCCACCCTGCAGGCGATCATCAACCGGTTCGAGACCACCTTGAGGATCGCCGAGTCGGTGAGCGCCGAGCAGTTCGAGATGTACCTCGGCGAGGCGCAGCTCGGCGGTGTCGACGACATCGTGCTGGCGAAGCGGTTTTTCGTGGCTCATTTCAGCAAGCTCGGCTGGGCCATCGAACTGCCAGCCGCAGAGTCCGAGCGGCAACTGCGCAGCCGCGTCCAGTGCCCCAGGTGCGCGGACCTGAACGACGAGACCAGCGCCGCGTGCAAGACGTGCGGCTTGCTGCTGCGTGAGCCCTGCCCGAGCTGCGGCGCCGTGGATCCGGCCTACGGCCTCGGCTGCCGCCGCTGCGGCTTCCCGATCGGGCAACGATACCTGGTGGAGGAGCTCATCGCGCAGGCGAGGAGCGCGCTGGAGGAGCGTGACCTGGAACAGGCGAGGCTCCACATCGACCGGGCCGCGAGGATCTGGGCGGTGCCGTCGGACCGGACCGACCCGCTGGCCCAGGAGATCCGCGAGTTCAAGGGCGCGGTGGACAGCACCTTGCTGTCGATCGGTGAAGCATTGGCGCGCATCGAGAAGCTGGTCGAAGGGCACAACTACGTCGCCGCCGTCCGCGAGATCCGGACCGCGCCGGCGGGGTTCCCCCGCCGTGACGTGCTCCTCGAACGTGCGAAGACCGAGATCGACAAGGCCACCGAGCTGTACCTGCGGGCCAGGCAGCCGCAAACGCCGAACTCGCGCCGGGCCGAGTTGTACGCCGCCGCGCTCGACATCTGCGCCGACCTGTCGGCCGCGCGCAACGAGCTCGACCAGATCCCACCGGACCCGCCGGGGCGACCGAGGGCCACCGTCGCCGACCCAGCCGCCGGTGTCCGGCTGACCTGGTCCGCGTCGCCCCACCTGGACACCGCCTACGTCGTCATCCGCGTCACCGGGGACCGGGTGCCGGAACGCCCCGACGAGGCTTCCAGCCCCGCCCGTCTCGGCCGGACGACCGAGACGGGATTCCGGGATGCCGCCGCGGCCGACCTCCCCGGCGTGCCGTTGCGCTACGCGGTGTTCACCGAGCGGTCCGGCACGTTCTCCGCGCCGGTCGTGACGAAACCGGTCGTCATCACCTCCGAGGCGACCGTGGAGACCGCCACCGACGACGGCGAGGTCACGCTGACCTGGCACGTGCCGGACACCGCCGTCCGGGTCGAGGTGTCCCGTGCCGAGATCGGGACCGAGCACGACGCGCCGGTCCTCCTGGCGATCACCGTGCCCGGCAGGCTGACCGACACGGACGTCCGCAACGGCGGCCGCTACCGCTACACGGTTCGCGTCGCGTACGCAGGCCCAGAGGGCGGGCTCGTCTGGTCCTCAGGCAGGTCACGGGAGGCAATCCCGGCCGGTAGGCCTGCACCGGTAGGCCCGCTGACCGTCGTGAGGGTCAGCACCGAACTCAGCCTGGCCGAGCACACGACCCAGCTCCGCTGGCCATCCCCCGGCCAAGGCGTCGTCAAGGTCGTCCGGGTGCGTGGCGCGGGCACCCTTCGTGAGGGCGACCGGGTCACGGAAACTGATCTTTACCACGCGGGCCGCGTGCTACACGGACCCTCACCGGTCAATGACGCCTGGATCGACAAAGGTCTCGTGCTCTGTTCATACCTGCCGGTCGTGATCGTGAACGGCACGGGTTACGTCGGCAGGCCGCGCCACTACGCGCGGATCGCGGAGCCGACCAGCATCCACGTCGAGTACGTCGGCACGGGGGCGCGGGTCGGCTGGACCTGGCCGGAGGGCGGCACATCGGTCCTCGTCGGATGCGACCTGTCCGACCAGGCACCGGTCGATCCCACGGTCGCCGTCCACCAGGTGCTGGTCGGCAGGCACCCCGGGGATCGCGTCGGTGGCTGCGAGATCCCGGCGGATGCGAGCACGCACGTGTCCGTCGTGCTCGCATCCGCGATCGACCACGAAGGCTTGCCGTTCATCGGTTCCGGCGTCCCGGCACAAGCGGTCCGCCCGACCGCGCACATCGGCTACGAGGTCCGCGCGGGTGCCCGCCGACGACTGGAACTGGTGCTGCGTGCCGACACCCCGGTCGACCTGCCTGCCCTGACCTTGCGCGGGCACGTCAGCCGACAACCGCACACCATCGACGATGGCGAGGCCATCACCTCCCTGACCCCATTCCGCCTGGCCGACAGGCACACGGTTCCCCTGCCGAAGACGGCGCGACCTGAGTTCCAGTACCGCCTCTTCGTCGCCACCACCGCCCCGTCCTCCATATGCCTCAACCCGATGTGAAGTCAGCGCCGGCCAGCGGCCAGGACGACGAGGAACCAGCCGCCGCCCGCCTCGACAACGCCAACGACGCGGGCAACTCCGCTCAATTGCCGCATATCGAGACCAGAAGCGTCGGTCAGGTCTGCTCCAATCAGATTCGCCTCGGCGCGCCGCTGCCCGCCGGGCCACCGCTGACCTACCCGGCGGTCGCCGGGCGTTCGCGGTCACCGCGACGCACGGGGCAGCACCGTCGCCACCCTCCGGATCTGACCAGCCACGCTCAGACCACGGTGCGCCAGCGGGCCGGGATGTCCTCGGGCTGGATCGTCCCGCCGCCACAACTGTCCTGGTAGAACCACTCACGGAAACCCGCCGGGTCCGTGATCCGGTTCTGATAACCCCAACCCTGCGCGCGATCCTTCGCCGCACGGGGAAAGGCCGCGCGGTTCTTGTGACGGTCCAGGCAGATCTCGAAGTCCATCCGGTGCAGGTGCAGCAGGTACAACAGCGGGTCGACGTTCCTGCGCTGATCCAGCCGGTGGTGAAAGCCCAGGTTCCACAACGACGGGACCCGCGCGATCAGCGACTTCGAGTAGATCTCGTTGCGATACCAGTGCGCCCGCTGCGCCAGCACGGGCTGCCCAGGGTCGAACGCCGGTTCACTGTCAGTGAGATGCAGCAACTCGTACCCCTGACAGGTCACGAAGTCCTCGTCGAAGTTGTCCAGGTAATCACCCAAGTCGCCGGTGTACGGTTCCGGCGCGATGATCTCATCGGCATCGGCGAACAGCACCACGTCGTACCGGTCAAGCAGGTCGTGCTGGTAGCGCTGGATGATCTCCCGCTGCCACTCCGCACCGAACACGGGCTGGTCGATCGCGATCCGGGTGAACCCGTACTCGTCGGCGAACCGGTCCGCGCCACCGTGATCGAGCACGTGGATGTCCTGCGGCGCGAAGAACCGGCTGTAGTAGCGCAACCAGATCGGCAGGAAGACCTCTTCATCACGCACCAACGTGAACACCGCGCGCGTCGGCCGTACGGCGTTGCCCGCCACGATCCTCCAGCGCTGCCGCGGGTCGTGGAAGTACGACGAGTCATCGACGGCACTGCTCAACGCTCGACCACTCGCAGCCGAGACAATGGCGAACTCCTGGTCAACCACCGGAATCACCCGCCACCGGCCAGTCACCCCGCCGACGGCCAACGTCAGGGGCGGTGTCATAGCGTCCAAGCAACACCCCGGTCAGGTCGGGGATCGGGCCTTGAGAGGACGACCGGGTGGGTTTGCGCAGGATGCTGACACTGGAGGATCGAGCGCAGATCAGGGTCGGGATCATG
>JBDSAJ010000443.1:0-44026 GCA_039922235.1 Umezawaea sp. | reverse complement strand
CGCTACATCGTCCACCTCCTGTCGACCCTGCCGAACCGGCTCGACGGCATCCACGTGGTCATCGACTGCGCCAACGGTGCCGCCGCCGGAATCTCCCCGCAGGTGTTCACGGATGCCGGCGCCCGCGTCACCGTCATCGGCTCAGACCCCGACGGCATGAACATCAACGACGGCGTCGGATCCACCCACCTCGACGGCCTGCGTGCAGCAGTGCTCGAGCACGGTGCCGACCTCGGGATCGCCCACGACGGCGACGCCGACCGCTGCCGCGCGGTGGGGTGGACGCGTGGTTCGTGCAGCGGGACATCGCCGATCCCGCGCTGTACGTGGGGACGTGGCTGCGGGACGCCGGGGTGGACCCGCGGTCTCCCGAGGGGCGGGAGAAGGCGTCCACGTGGCTCGACTGGTTCGCGCACAACGACGTCGAGGGCGTCGGGTTCGGGTTCGTGACGCTGCGGCGGACCGGTGGCGAGCACGCCGAGGTGGTGTGCGAGGACCTGCGGCACGCCTACGTGGACCCGCTGGGGCCGGAGACGTCGCTGTGGCTCGACCGGGTGGAGTGGTTGAGGGCCAACGGGTCCGCGGAGGCGCTGCTGGCGACGCGGTTCACGGTGCCGGAGTCGGTGCTCCTCGAAGAGGTGTCCTCGCCGGACGAGGAGGGCTGGACCGCCGTGGTGCGGCGGCTGCACCGGCAGGACGGGCCGGGGTGGCAGCACGAGCTGGACGAGGTCGCGGCGGCGCTGCTGGCGGGCTGCCGCGGGGCACTGCCGCTGGAGGACCTGGTGACGCTGCTGGCCTTCGCGCACGACCAGCCGGTGGACGGGTTGATCGCCAACGCGCTCCCGGTGGTGCGGGACCTGGTTCGGCACGGCATGTTGAGGCCCCTGTGAGAGCAGTTGTGGCACGCGTCACACAGGCGAGTGTCTCCGTGGAGGATCTGGTCGTCGGCTCGATCGACGAGCCGGGGCTGTTGGTGCTGCTCGGAGTGCATGTCGACGACGACGCGGCGATGGTTCCGGTCATGGCCCGGAAGCTGCACGAGCTTCGAGTGCTGCGCAACGAGGAGTCGTGCGCGACGACCGGCGCACCCTTGCTGATTGTGAGCCAGTTCACACTGTACGGCGAGACGCGGAAGGGTCGCCGTCCTTCTTGGACGGCGGCCGCCCGGCCGGGGCACGCCGAGCCCTTGATCGAGGGAGTGGTGCGGGAACTGCGACAAAAGGGTGCTCGTGTCGAAACAGGACGGTTCGGCGCGATGATGTCGGTACGGAGCGTGAACGACGGCCCGTTCACCGTTCTGGTCGAACTCTAGAACGCTCTCAGGAAACCCTCAGCATTGCGGGAGCAACGGGTGTGACGGCGGAGACGTCTTCCTGTCAGGGAGTCGGGAACGAAATCGCATTCCGACGCGTTTCCCAAGTGTCCAGCCGGCAAGCGATGGGTACCCAGCGGGCCCCGACGCCGAAAGGCTCACTGCGCAGTGCAGCGCAGGTGTGTGACGCACCCGCACGCCAGCCCGCGACAAAGGGGGAGGGAGTTCCATGACCGTCCCGAGGGTCTTCGACCGCGAGGTCGACACCACCGTCAGCCACATCACTCAAGCCGAACTCGACCTGGACGCTCAGGGTCCGGCCGCCGATCTCGTTCGAGTCTACCTGAACGGAATCGGCAAGACCGCCCTGCTCACAGCGGCGGAGGAGGTCGAGCTGGCGAAGCGGATCGAAGCAGGCGTCTTCGCCCAGCACATGGCCGACACCGCCAAGCGCCTGTCCCCCACGCGTCGCGAAGAACTGCGCGCGCTGGTGCGGGACGGCCACGTGGCAAAGAACCACCTGCTCGAAGCGAATCTTCGTCTGGTCGTTTCGCTTGCCAAGCGATACACCGGTCGCGGAATGCCGCTCCTCGATCTGATCCAGGAAGGCAACCTGGGCTTGATCCGCGCGGTGGAGAAGTTCGACTACACCAAGGGCTTCAAGTTTTCGACCTACGCGACGTGGTGGATCCGCCAAGCGATCACCCGCGGAATGGCGGATCAAGGTCGCACCATCCGCCTTCCCGTCCACCTGGTGGAACAGGTGAACAAGTTGGCGCGGATCAAGCGCGATCTGCACCAGCAACTCGGCCGCGAGGCCACGACCGAGGAACTCGCCAAGGAATCGGGCATCAGCGCCGAGAAGGTCTCCGACCTGCTCGACCACGCCCGTGACCCGGTGAGCCTCGACATGCCGGTCGGCGCCGAGGAGGACGCCCCGCTGGGCGACTTCATCGAGGACTCCGACGCCACGGACGCCGAGAGCGCGGTCATCTCCGGCCTGCTCCAGGACGACCTGCGGCGCGTGCTGTCCACGCTCGACCCGCGCGAGCAGGCGGTCATCCGGCTGCGGTACGGCCTGGAGGACGGCCAGCCGCGGACGCTCGACCAGATCGGCAAGCGGTTCGGCCTGTCCCGCGAGCGCGTGCGGCAGATCGAGCGCGAGGTCATGTCGAAGCTGCGGCAGGGCGAGCGCGCGGAGAAGCTGCGGGCCTACGCGAGCTGACACTTCGGGTTGGTCACCCGAACGGCCGCGTTGACTTGTGATCCGGATCACGGCACGGTCTTGCTCTACAGGACCCTGCGAGGGCCCCCACCTCATCACGTGGGGGCCGGTCGCATACGAAGGAAGGTCGGGGCGGTCGGGGGCCGGCCCGGCCTTCCGTTATTCCAAGAATCGCAGGTCGTCGGCAAGTTTCTCGCGGTAGAACCGCACCGCCTTCTCGTGGTCCGCGCCGACGTACCCGCGCGGCGCGCCCTCCACGATCATGATCAGGTAGAGGTACACCCGGTAGAGCCGGAACCGGTACCGCATCGCGGGCGTGAGCGCCACCCCGCCGTACCCGGCCAGGAAGTCCGGTTCGTCCTCGATGTCGCCGAACAGCGCGAGCGAGACGAAGTCGGCCACCGGATCACCCCAGAAGGCCCGCTCCGGGTCGATGATCCCCACCACCCTCGGCTCGACCGGGTCGACGAAGACGTTGCCCCGCCACAGGTCGAAGTGGACCAGCACCGGCGTGGCCACCTCGTCGAGAACGGCTGAGCGGGCCTGGAACCACTCGGCGAGCCCGTCCGGCAGGTCGACCGCGAACCGGGCCGCGTCGGCCAGCACGGCCGCCACCATGGCCAGGAACGCCCCTCGCCAGGTGTCGCCGCCCGGTCCCTGCGGGTAGCCGAACGACGTCCCCTCGATCCGGTGCAGCCGGGCCACGATCCCGCCCAACTCGCGGCGCAGCACCGCGTTTGCCTCCGGCGTGAGTCGTTCCTGGAGGGACGACCACGGGCCGCCGTCGAGCGCGCTCATGACCAGCAGGCCGTCCTCGGTGTGCAGCACGTCCGGAACGGGCAGGCCGTGCTCGGCCATGAGCCGGAACGCCATCACCTCGGTCCGCATGATGTCCCGCTCGTGGGTCAACAGCGGGGTGTCGGCGGACGGCGCGACCTTGAGCACGACGTCCCGGCCGTCGTCGGTGGTGAGCCGGTAGGCGGCGTTGAACATGCCGTCGGTCAGCTCGACGTGGTCGACGAGGTCGGCGGACAGCGCCCGTCGGACGACCTCGGCGAGCTGGGACCGGCTCAACTTCCGCTTCGAGTCGCTGTGCACGACGCGAATCACATCACGGTGGCGGGGCGGGGCGGCGGAGATCGGATACCGTCGTCGGATTCCGAAGCGCGCAAAGGGAGCCCGCCGACGTGCCCACCACCACGTTCCAGTACACCGACGTCCTCCCCTTGGCGAAGGACACCAGAACCGAGTACCGCCTGCTGACGTCCGAGGGCGTCAAGGTCATCGAGGCCGCGGGCCGGAAGTTCCTGGAGATCGCCCCCGAGACGCTGACGCTGCTGGCCAAGGAAGCGATCCGCGACATCCAGCACCTGCTGCGGCCGTCGCACCTCGCCCAGCTGCGCGCGATCGTGGACGACCCCGAGGCGAGCGGCAACGACCGGTTCGTCGCGATGGACCTGCTGCGCAACGCGAACATCGCCGCGGGCGGCGTGCTGCCGATGTGCCAGGACACCGGCACGGCCATCATCATGGGCAAGCGCACCGAGTCCGTCCTGACCGGCGGCACCGACTCCGAAGCCCTGTCGCGCGGCATCTTCGAGGCCTACCAGGAGCTGAACCTGCGGTACTCGCAGATGGCGCCGACGACTTTCTGGGACGAGAAGAACACCGGCACCAACCTGCCCGCGCAGATCGACCTGTTCAACGCGCCCGGCACGGAGCCCAAGTACGAGTTCCTGTTCATGGCCAAGGGCGGCGGCAGCGCGAACAAGACGTTCCTCTACCAGGAGACGAAGGCGCTGCTGAACCCGAAGCGGCTGGCCACGTTCCTGGACGAGAAGCTGCGCTCGCTCGGCACGGCCGCGTGCCCGCCGTACCACCTCGCCGTGGTCGTCGGCGGGCTGTCGGCCGAGCAGAACCTGAAGGTCGCGAAGCTCGCGTCCGCGCGGTACCTCGACGACCTGCCGACCGAGGGCTCGCCGCTGGGCCACGCGTTCCGCGACACCGACCTGGAGCAGCAGGTCCTGGAGCTGACCCGGAACTTCGGCATCGGCGCGCAGTTCGGCGGCAAGTACTTCTGCCACGACGTCCGCGTGGTCCGGCTCCCCCGGCACGGCGCGTCCTGCCCCGTCGGCATCGCCGTGTCCTGCTCGGCCGACCGGCAGGTCAAGGCGAAGATCACCGCCGACGGCGTGTTCCTGGAGCAGTTGGAGCGCGACCCGGCGCACTTCCTGCCCGACGTGCAGGACGAGCACCTGTCGGACGAGGTCGTGAAGATCGACCTCACCCGGCCGATGGACGAGATCCGCGCCGCGCTGTCCGCACTGCCGGTGAAGACGCGGGTGTCGCTGACCGGGCCGCTGGTCGTGGCGCGGGACATCGCGCACGCCAAGATCAAGGAACGGCTCGACGCGGGCGAGGGCATGCCGCAGTACCTGAAGGACCACCCGGTCTACTACGCCGGTCCGGCCAAGACGCCCGAGGGCTACGCCTCCGGCTCGTTCGGCCCGACCACCGCGGGCCGGATGGACTCCTACGTCGAGCGCTTCCAGGCGGCCGGCGGCTCGCAGGTGATGCTGGCCAAGGGCAACCGGTCCAAGCAGGTCACCAACGCCTGCCAGGAGCACGGCGGGTTCTACCTCGGCTCCATCGGCGGCCCGGCCGCACGGCTGGCGCAGGACTGCATCCGCAAGGTCGACGTGTTGGAGTACGCCGAACTGGGCATGGAAGCCGTGTGGAAGATCGAGGTCGAGGACTTCCCCGCGTTCGTCGTGGTCGACGACAAGGGCAACGACTTCTTCTCAGAGACCAGCGCGCCGCTGCTCACGGTGTCGTTTAGGAAGTAGAGGGAGTGGGGGAACGGCTTTCGAGCCCTTCCCCCACTGCTAGGCCGCGTCCTGACGGGCTTCAAGCACGATTCGACGGTTACCCAAGGGAGCCTTGAGGGTCACGTTGAGCGGGACGTCGCGGATCTCCTGGGTGCACAAGCCGCCGTTGGGCGCGTAGTACGTGGTGACGAGCGTGATCAGGACCTGGTCGGCCGACTCGGCGGTGACCTCGGCGGAGGCGGTCTTGCAGCCGCCCGCCTGGCCGATCACCAGCAGGGTCCTGTCGTCCGACCCGACCTGCACCTGGGACTTGTACGTCTCCGGCAGCACCGTGCCGTCGACCCGCGCGGGCGGTACCTCGGTCGCGCCACCGGGCAGCGGTGTCGCGGAGGACTGCGGCGGCCGGTCCGGGACCTGGCTCTGGCCGGGAGGGCGGACGTTCGACGACGGCAGCGTGGCCGAGCCCGGTGGGAGGCCGGACGCCGACGGCGAGGGCGAGTCGTCCGACGACGGGGTTGAGGCCGTGCTGGACGATCCGCCTGACCCGAAGACTTCGACATCGCCGCACCCTGCCAGCGCGCAGAGTCCCACGGCGAGGGCGACGAGCACCTTGGCGTTCCTCATATCGCAAGGACGGTACAGGCGGCCAGTCGGTTGCAGGACGGGCTGGACAGGACAAAGCAGGACAGGAAGGCGCCCGGCTGACGGGGGGACGTCCGCCGGGCGCCAGGCCTACCTGGTCTGCCGCGAGGTCAGCACGACGGTCCGCTCGGCCAGCGGCGCGTCGAGCTTCGCCGTCAGCGGCGGGAACCGGATGTCCATCGTGCACATCTGCTGCTCGGCGGGCAGCGTCTCGACCAGTTCGAGGTGCACGGAGGTCGCGGACTGCTCGACCACCTGCACGCCGACCTTGCTGCAGCCGCCTTCCTGGCCGATCACGCCGATGACCGTGCCGTCGCCTTCGGTCCACACCGACCGCGGGTAGCCCTCGGGCAGCGCGGCGGCGTCGAGCTTCGCGGGCGGGACCGGGATGCCTCCGTTGGGCGGCGGCTCACCCGGCGCGATGTCGGGTGCGCTCGACGACGTGGGCGCGGGTGACGAGGAGACGCTGATCTGCGGCTCGCCGGTGCCAGGGGACCCGGCGCCGACCTGGGCCTGCGGGCTCGCGCACGCCGAGACCAGCAGGAGCAGAACACCTGCGACGACGGTGGTTCCTAGGCTTCTCATGTGAAGAGGACGGAGCAACCCCGTCCTCGGGTTGCTCCGTCCTCTTCACAGTTGCCTGTTCTACCTGTTCAGGTGATCCCTGATGCCCGCGACCGCGTGCTTGAGGGCGTCCAGCCTCGGCTGTGAGGCCAGTCCGGCGTGGTAGAGGTGGAACTCCTCGACGCCTTCGGCCGCGTAGTGCTTCCACTCGTCGAGCAGCGCCTCGCCGTCGACCGGCTTGGGCGGCAGCGCCAGCACGTAGCTCGCGATCCGGGCGTCCGGCCCCGCCACCTCCCGCAGCGCGCGGATGGCTGGGGTCGACGCCTCCGCGCCCGGCCAGCAGAACACCGTGAGCACGTCGACGTCCGCGTCCACGCCTGCCGCGACGGTGGCGAACGGGCCGGTGGCCCACTCGTCGGCCGTGGCGTGCACGGCGATCCGGGTACCCGGCGCCTGTTCCCGCACCAGTGCGACGAGCGTCCCGCGCAGCTCGCGGACGATGCCCGTGCGCACCGAGGACACCGGCTTCGCCAGGTCTCCCAACGCTTCCTCGACGCTCGGCGCACCGGCGTCCACCCCCGCGCGCACGGCGGCGCGCAGGTCGTCCACGTCGATGCCCGCGTCCTGGTAGAGCACCGCGCACGCGACGCAGAAGCACAGTGACAGCAGCTTCTGCTGGACCGGGTTCCAGTCCGCGCCGTCGGTCTTCTCGTGGTGGCCGCCGTGGAAGAAGCCGAGCGGACCGCACGCCTCCAGCACGATCCCGTCCGGGCGGCCGAGGTCGAGCACCTCGGTCACCAGGGTGCGCGCGTACTCGACGACGTCGGGGTTCGCCGTGCACAGCGCGTACGGGTAGCGGTCGCCGAAGGCGTTGACGACGGTGGTGTCCGGGTGCTGGTCGCCGAGCCTGCTGCTGTGGGTCAGCACGGTCCACGCGTAGACCGGCAGCCCCACCGCGCGCAGCGCGTCCGCCGCCGCGCCGAAGGAGTTGTCACCGTCCACCCAGGACGGTTCGGCGGGCACCAGCCGCTTGCCCTCCCAGGCCTCGTCGCGGACCGGGAGGTAGAACGCCGCGTGCCGCGCGTCGACCATCCGGTGCTCCGGGTGCAGCGGGGTCGCGGCGCGCACGGTGTGGTATGAAGCGGCGAGCGCCACGGCGTCCACCCCGAGGTCCGCGTACCGCTGTGCCGCATGGGGATCGCCTACGACGTCCCACGGGTAGACGTGTGCGATGGTGGTCACCACCGGGGGCGCATCCTCTCGTAGGTCGGGTCGAACTTCTGCATGTACCCGGTGTCGTCGCGCTGGGTGAGGCCGCAGGCGCGGTAGTTCTCCGCCAGCCGGGCCAGCGCGTCGCGGTCCAGTTCGACGCCGAGGCCGGGCGTGGTCGGCACCGGGACCGCACCGTCCACGAAGGTCAGCACACCGGACTGGACGACGTCGTCCGCCTTGTTCCACGGGTAGTGCGTGTCGCACGCGTAGCTCAGGTTCGGCGTCGCGGCGGCGAGGTGGGTCATCGCGGCGAGGCTGATCCCGAGGTGCGAGTTGGAGTGCATCGACAGGCCGATGCCGAACGTCTCGCAGATCGCCGCGAGGTTGCGGGACCGGCTCAGCCCGCCCCAGTAGTGGTGGTCGGACAGGATGACCTGCAACGCGTCGATCTCGACCGACGGCGCGATGTGCTCGAAGGCGACCACGTACATGTTGGTGGCCAGCGGCATGGACACCCCAGCTGCCTTGGCCACCTCGGACAGGCCCTGGAGGCCCTCCGTCGGGTCTTCGAGGTACTCGATCACGCCGTCCAGCGCCTCGGCGACGCGGATCGACGTCTCCACCGACCACGCGGCGTTCGGGTCGAGCCGCAGCGGGAGGTCCGGGAAGGCCTCGCGCAACGCGTGGATCGCCGCGATCTCCTCGTCGGGCGGGAAGACGCCGCCCTTGAGCTTGATCGAGCCGAACCCGTACTCGTCGATGAGCTGTCGAGCCTGCGCCACGATGCCCGCCGGGTCGAGCGCCTCGCCCCACTGGTCGGGCTCGGCACCGGGGTGCCCAGCCCACTTGTAGAACAGGTAAGCGCTGTAGGGCACGGCATCCCGCACGGCGCCGCCGAGCAGGTCCGACACCGGGCGGCCGAGCGACTTGCCGCGGATGTCCCATGTCGCGACCTCGAACGGCGAGTACACCCGGTCGACCGTGCCCTCGGCGGTGAGCGTGCCGGTGAGGCCGTGCCGGTCGTCGCCCGACTTGCCGCCGAGCACCTCGGCGACCTTGGCGTGCATGAGGTTGAGCTGGTGCACGTCCAGGCCGATGAGCGCGGGCGCGACCTGGTTCAGCTTCTCCAGGTGGCCGAGGTCGCCGTAGCTCTCGCCGAGCCCGGAGATCCCCTCGTCGGTGTGGACCTCGATGATCGTCCGCAGCGCCCACGGCTCGTGCACGCCGGCGGAGTTCAGCAGCGGCGGGTCGCGGAAGGCGACCGGCGTGACCGTGATGTCGGTGATCCTCATGCGGTCAAGGCCCTCCCCGCCGCGATGATCCGCTCCAGTTCCTCGATGTGCTCGGGCGTCGGGTCGAGGAACGGCGGACGCACCCCTCCGGCGTCCAGTCCGCCCAGCTTCACGGCCGCCTTCACCAACGCGACGGCGTAGCCGGGGACCTGGTCGCGCAACTCGACCAGCGGCACGTAGAACTCGGTGAGGTAGCGGCGCACCAGTTCGGTGTCGTCGTCCTGCACGGCCTGGTAGAAGCCGAGCGAGATGTCCGGGGCGAACGCGAACACCGCCGAGGAGTACAGGTCGACGCCGATGCCCCGGTACGCGGGCACGGTCAGTTCTGCGGTCGGCAGGCCGTTGAAGAACTGGAACGGCTTGGTCACCCGCGAGCGCACCGCGAGGACGATCCGCTGGAGCAGGTCGATGTCGCCGAGGCCGTCCTTGAACCCGACGACGGTCGGCAGCGACGCGACCTCGACCGCGGTGTCCGGGGTGAACACGGCGTTGTTGCGCTGGTAGACGATCACCGGCAGCTCGGTCGCGGTCGCGACGTCGGCGACGTAGCGGACGAGTCCCTTGGCGGGGTTGGTCACCAGGTACGGCGGCAGCAGCAGGAGCCCGTCGGCACCCGCCCGCGCGGCGGCCCTGGCGAAGTCCCTGGCGATGGGCAGCGGACCGCCCGCGCCCGCGAACACCGGCACCCGGCCCGCCGTCGCCTCGACCGCGACGGCAACGGCGCGCTCGAACTCCTCCAGACCGAGCGCGTGGAACTCCCCTGTCCCGCAGGCGACGAAGACCGCGCCCGGCCCCGCGGAGACACCGTGCTTGACGTGCTCAGCGAGCACGTCCTCCGCGATCGCCCCGGTCGGGTCGAACGGTGTGACCGGAAAGAACAGCACCCCATCGAGTTGCATAGACCTTCATCCCTTGATCGCTCCGGTGGTGATCCCACGCAGGAAAGACTTCTGCAGCGACAGGTACACGACCAGACTCGGCACCAGCGCCAGCAATGCTCCGGCCAAAACGATTCCCGGCCCGACCTCTTGATCGGATCTCAACGACAGCAGGGCAACGGTCAGCGTGTAGTCGGAAGGATCTGCGGCAACGATCAGCGGGAGCAGGTACTGCTCCCAGATCATGGTGAACCCGAACACGGCGACTACACCGAGAGCGGGCTTGACCAGCGGCAGGATGATCTGCGCGAAGATCCGGAACTCCCCCGCGCCGTCGACCTTGGCTGCCTCTTCGAGCTCCATGGGGATCTCCTTCATGAACTCCGTCATGACGAAGATGGAGAAGCCCCACGCACCCAGCGGCAGGATCACGCCGAGCAGGGTGCCCTTCAGGCTGACGTGCACGAGGGGGAGGTCGCCGATCACCAGGGACAGGGGGATGGCGATGACCTCCTCGGGCAGCATCATGGTGGTGAGGATCAGGAGCAGCATGATCGCCTGCCCCCGGAACTTCTTGCGCGCCAAGGCGTACGCGGCGAAGACGCTGACCGCGAGTTGGAGCAGCAGCGCCCCGCCCGCGATGATCAGCGAGTTCGTCAGGTAGTGCCAGATGCCCTTCGAACCCGCCTCCTCGAAGTTGATCATCGAGGGCTTGTTGGGCAGCACGGACAGCCGGGTCGGGTCGGGGTTGTGGTCGAACGCCCCGGAGAACACGGTGACCAGCGGACCGGTGAACAGCAGCACGGCCCCCACGCTGAGCGCGATCCGGATGCCCCGGCTCAGCCAGGCCTGACGACCGGTCGACCACCCGAGCGCGGTGTCGCACTTCTCGGCGACGCTCACCTGGCCTCCTTCCGCCGTCGGTACAGCTGGACCACGACCGTCAGCGCGAACGTGATCAGGAAGAGCAGCACCGAACCGGCGGACGCGACGCCGATCTCGTTGCGCTCGAACGCGACCGTGAACACCCGCGTCATCCACACGTCGGTGGAGCCCGCCGGGCCACCGCCGGTGAGGACGTAGACCTCGGTGAACACCCGCAGGCCGCGGATGGACGCCAGGGTCAGCAGGATCGTGATCACCGGCCGCAGCGCGGGCAGCGTGATGTGCCGGATGCGCTGGAGCGTGGTGGCGCCGTCGATGGCGGAGGCCTCGTACTGCTGGCGGTCGATCCCCGCGAGCCCCGCGAGGATCAGCACCATGTCGTACGGCGCGCCCTTCCAGATGCCGACGAACATCACCGACGCGAGCGAGGTGTCCGGGCTGTCCAGGAACGTCCACGGGCCGAGGCCCACGATCGACAGCACCGTGTTGACGAAGCCCTCCGGGGCCGGGAAGAACAGCAGCCGCCAGATCTCGCCGATGACGGCGGTCGCGGCGACCACGGGAAGGAAGACCGCGGACCGCACGAACCACAGCGACTTCGCGTGCCCCTCCAGCAGGAGGGCCAGCGCGAACCCGATCACCATCGAGCCGATCGTCTGGCCGAGCGCGAGCACGAGGGTGTGCCCGATCGCGTCGCGGAACCGCTCGTCGCCGAGGATGCGGGCGTAGTTGTCGAAGCCCACCCACAGGTCGCCGAGGAACGGCCGAACCTGGTACAGGCTCAGCCGGATCCCCTCGATCATCGGCAGGTACTTGAAGACGATGAAGATGAGCACCGCGGGCAGCAGGAACAGCCACGGCGTGAAGCTGGATCCCGTGAGGCGACGCCGGTGGCGCCGCCTCACGGGGTGGGAGCCGACGGCACCGCCGCCACTAGCCGCCGATCCCACGTCTGTGGTGCCGGGGACGGTGTTGGTCACCGTCACTTCGACATCCCTTGGGTTTGCAGCTCCTTCTTGAGGGTGTCGGCCAGCTTGCCGAGGTCACCCTTGACGTCCTTGCCGCACGTCGAGAAGACGGAGTTGAGGGTCTCGGAGAACTGCTGCCGGAACGGCTGGAAGTTCGGCACGCTGGAGAACGGCCGGGCGCTGTCGGCGTAGACCT
Source organism: Umezawaea sp. (assembly GCA_039922235.1). Taxonomy (GTDB): domain Bacteria; phylum Actinomycetota; class Actinomycetes; order Mycobacteriales; family Pseudonocardiaceae; genus Umezawaea. The sequence continues at coordinate 32,024 of JBDSAJ010000443.1, read as the reverse complement.
TCGCGGTGGTCTCCCAGCGCGGGTCGTTGTAGACGGCCTTGACGTCGACCTTGCTGTTGACGGGGAGCCGGACCACGGGGGTCGGGTCGCCCTTCATGCCCGCCTGCTGCGCCTCGGCGCTGATCAGGTACTCGGCCAGCTTCTTCTGCGCGTCCGCCCGCGGCGAGCCCGCCATCAGGTAGATGTTCTCGCCCTCGCCGAGCACGGTGTCGCCCGCCGGGCCCTTGGGGGCCGAGATGACCTCGTACTTGTCCTTGCCGAGGTTCTTGTCGAACCGGCCGAACATGTACGGGCCGGTCACGTAGATGCCGGTCTTGCCGGTCTCGAAGAACGCGTGCGCGTCGTTCGTGCCGGTCGTGAGGGCGCCCGGCTGGACGACCTTGGGGTCGCCGCAGAACATCTTCTCCAGGTACTCCACCGACTTCACCGTCTCCGGGGAGTCGACCGCGACGGAGAACCGGTCGCCGTCCTGCTTGAGGATCTCGCCGCCGCCCTGCCAGATGAAGCTCGACGCCCACCAGCCGAGGTAGCCGCGGTCGGTGGTGCCGGGCACCAGCATCCCGTACGTGTCGGCCGCGCCGTTGCCGTCCGGGTCGTCCTTGGTGAACGCCGTCGCCAGGTCCGCCAGCTCGTCCCACGTCTTCGGCACGGGCTTGCCCAGCTTCTCGCGCCAGTCCTTGCGGATCAGCGTGACCATCGCCTGTGTGGAGAACGGGATGGCGTAGTACTTGCCGTCGGAGGCCTTGCCGTTGTTCCAGGCGCGCTCGACGACGTCGCCGCCACCCGCGATGCCGCCCTTGTCGATCTCGCCGACCAGGCCCTGCGAGGTGAACACGCCCAGCGAGCCGGTGTCGGTGACGACCAGGTCAGGCAGGTCCTTCGCTGCCGCGCGCTGCTGGATCTGCTTGTCGAAGTCCGCGAAAATTGGCTTGTAGTCGACCTTGACACCGGTTTTGGCCTCGAAGTCGGAGAAGATTTTCTCGTAGACCTTCGCGGTGGCCTCCGTGCTTCGGGTCCAGACCTCGAACGGGGCGTTCGGGTCCTGTGCCGCACCGGGAGCGCCGCTCCCGGTGGACGTAGCGGACGAGCCGCATCCTGTGAGCACTGCACCCACAGCGACCAGCGCGACAGTCGCGGTGGCAGGCCGGGAACGGCGCATTCGGTTCTCCTCATTGTTCACATCCGTGAAACGGAGTCGTACTTGTGAACCTGATGCCCGGACTGTAAGAATCAGCACAGCAACGTGTCAAGTGCGTGTTGCCGGAGTGTTTCCCTGGAGGACCTGGTGACCGAGGCCGTAACGCCCACCCGCCCTGGGGCGGTGAAATCCGCCGACCGGACCGTTGAGCTGCTGGAAGTCCTCTCGGCATCCGACCGCCGGTTGACCCTCACCGAGCTGCACCGCGAACTCAGCTACCCCAAGTCCAGCCTCTACATGCTGTTGCAGACGCTGGTGAACCGGGGCTGGGTCGAGGTCGAACCCGATCGGGGGACGTACGGCATCGGCGTGCGCGCGCTGCTCGTCGGCACCTCGTACCTCGACCACGACCCCGTCGTGCGCGCCGCGATCCGGGTCATGGAGCAGGTCCGGCAGACCGTCAACGAGACCGTCCACCTCGCCCGCCTCGACGGCGCCGACGTGGTCTACCTCGCCAGCCGCGAGTCCGAGCACCACCTGCGGGTCGTCTCCAGGGTCGGCCGCAGGCTGCCCGCGCACTCCACCTCGCTGGGCAAGGCGGTGCTGTCCACCCGCACCCCGGAGGAGGTCGACGCGCTGCTGCCCGCCGAGCTGAAGCCGTTGACGCCGAACACCGTCATCGAACGCGGCCCGCTGCACGCCCAGCTCGCGGGCTTCCGGAACATCGGCTACGCCCACGAGCGCGAGGAGAACACCCCCGGCCTGGGCTGCTTCGCCGTCGCGCTGCCCTACCGCAACCCAGTGCTCGACGCCATGAGCTGCTCGGTCCCGCTGGGCAGGCTCGACGAGGACCACGAGCGGCAGGTCATCGCCGCGCTGCTCGACGCCGCCCGCACGATCACCGAACTGCTCCGCCAGTTCGGCCGCTGACCATCCACCACGCACCTCCGGAGGGGTCCGACCCGTGACCGCACGAATCCTGATCACCGGCGCAGCCGGCGGGCTGGGCACGCTGATGCGCCCCCGGCTAGCCGAGGGCGACCGGGTCCTGCGCCTGCTGGACATCGCCGAGGTCCCGGCGGCGGGCGAAGGCGAGAACGTGGAGCTGGTACGGGCTTCCGTCACCGACCTGGCCGCGATGGAGGCGGCCATGTCCGGCGTCGACGCCGTGATCCACCTCGGCGGGCACAGCCTCGAGCAGCCGTGGGCGCAGATCCTCGACGTGAACGTCAACGGCACGCAGGTCGTGCTGGAGGCGGCTCGCAGGCAGGGCGTGAAGCGCGTGCTGCTGGCCAGTTCCAACCACGCGGTCGGGTACGTGCAGCGCTCCGACGGCGACGCCGACGACTACCTGTTCCCCAAGCCCGACACGTACTACGGCGTCAGCAAGGTCGCGATGGAGGCGCTCGGCAGCCTCTACGCCGACCGCTACGGCATGGACGTCATCGCCATCCGCATCGGCTCGTGCTTCGAGAAGCCCAAGGACGCGCGGATGCTCGCGACGTGGCTCTCCCCCGACGACGCGGCCCGGCTGTTCGAGGCGTGCATCGCCGCGCCGAACCCCGGTTTCCGCGTCGTGTGGGGGGTATCCGACAACACTCGGCGCTGGTTCTCGCTCGACGAGGCCTACGCGCTGGGCTACGAGTCGAAGGACGACGCCGAGGCGTTCGAGGCCGACGTGGCCGAACCGGACCCCGAGTCGTTGGCGCAGAAGTACCTGGGCGGCGCGTGGTGCGGCCCCGATTTCGACACCGCGGTGAAGGAGGCAGGTCAGTGATCGTGCAGGGCTACGACCCCCGGACCGGCGAGCCGATCGGCGAACCCGTCGCCAAGACGACGGACAGCGAGGTGGACGGCATCGCTTCGGCCGCCGCCGCGGCGTTCCAGGTCTGGTCGGCGACCCCGGCGGCGGACCGGGCGGTGGTGCTGGATGCCGTCGCCGACGCGCTGGACGCCGAGTCCGAACTGCTGATCGCGACCGCCGACGGCGAGACCGCGCTCGGCACGCCCCGGCTGACCACCGAGCTGAAGCGCACCACGAACCAGCTGCGGCTCTTCGGCGAGGTGCTCCGCGAGGGCAGCTACGTCGAGGCGACGATCGACTCGCCGAACCCGGACCTCATCCCGCCGCGGCCGAACCTGCGCCGCGTGCTCCGTCCACTAGGGACGGTCGCCGTGTTCTCCGCGTCGAACTTCCCGTTCGCGTTCTCCGTGGCGGGCGGCGACACCGCGTCCGCGCTCGCGTCCGGCTGCGCGGTCGTGGTGAAGGCCCACTCGGCACACCCCGGCACCTCCCGCGAGACCGCACGCGTCGTGAAGGCCGCACTGGTGTCCGCGGGCGCCCCCGACGGCGTGTTCGACATCGTCTACGGCACGCACGCCGGCGTCGCGCTCATCCAGCACCCGAACGTCCGCGCGGTCGGCTTCACCGGCTCGACCGGCGGCGGCCGGGCCCTGTTCGACATCGCCCAAGGCCGCCCGGACCCCATCCCGTTCTACGGCGAGCTGGGCAGCGTCAACCCGGCGGTCGTCCTGCCGGACGCCGCGTCCGCGCGCCCCGAGGAACTGGCGACCGCGTTCGCCCAGTCGCTCACCATGGGCGTCGGCCAGTTCTGCACCAATCCCGGCCTGCTGTTCGCTCCGGCCGCGCTCGTTCTCGCCCTCGGTGAGGCCGTGGCCGCGAGCCACGGCGGCGCGATGCTGAACGAGCGCATGTGCGACGCCTACCGGTCGAGCACCGACGCGATGGCGGCGGGCGACCTGGTGACCGAGGTGTCCACCGGCGACCAGCCCGCCGACGGCTGGAGCGTCGCGCCCAGGCTGTTCACCGTTTCGCTGGCGACCTTCGCGGACAACCTGGAGAAGCTGACCGAGGAGCACTTCGGCCCCGCCGGCCTGGTCGTGACCTACGACGACCCGGCCGACCTGCTGGCCGTGCTGCCCAAGCTGCCGGGCACTCTCACGGGGACGGTGCACGCCGACCCGTCCGAGCACGAGCTGGCAGGCCAAGTCGCCGAGGCGCTCCGCCGGGTCGCCGGACGTCTGGTGTTCAACGGCTGGCCGACCGGCGTCGCGGTGGCGTGGGCCATGCACCACGGCGGCCCGTGGCCGTCGACCACGAACCCGCTGCACACCTCGGTCGGCGCCACCTCCATCCGCCGCTGGATCGCCCCGGTCACCTACCAGTCCTGGCCGGACGAACTCCTGCCCGACGAGCTGAAGGACGCCAACCCGCTGGGCATCCCCCGCCGCGTCGACGGCGTGCTGGGCACGCACTAGAACCCCGGCGGGCCTCCCTTCCCCCGAGATGGAGGCCCGCCGTGCTTTTCCTCAGCTCCGCGTGAGGGCGGCCAGGAAGACCCGGAAGGGCCCAGCCGCGAACGTCAACGCCGGGCCGTCAGGTCGCTTGCTGTCACGAACACCGACGGTGATCTGGCCGACGGCCAACTCCACACAGGCGTTCTCGTTGCCGGAATAGCTGCTCTTGCGCCACGTCTGCTCAGTGATCATGTGTCCTTCAGTGCGTCCGCGAGTGTCCGGACCAACACGGCCGACTCCTTGGGCGTCAGAGCGACCTCGCTGGCCATGTCGTTGAAGTGCAGGATGAATTTCTGCACGTCATCGGCATTGTCCACCCACTTGCCGCCACCGTTGTACTCCAGGTAGACGGCCTCCAGGTCCACCTCGTCGTCGAAGCTGAGGATGAAGGTGCCGCCACCGGACATGGAGCCGTAGGAGCCCGCGCCGAACGGAACGACCTGGACGGTGATGTTGGCCCTCTTCGCCATGGCCAGCACGTGCAGGAGTTGGGCCCGCATGACTTCCGGTCCGCCGACGACCCTGCGCAGCGCGGCCTCGTCGATCAACGCGTGGAGGCGGAGCGGAACGTCATCGGACAGCCGCCGCTGGCGGCTCTGCCGAGCGGCCACGATCTGCTCCAGCGCGATGCTCGGATTCGCGAACCGGTGCGCGCCCAGCCGAACCGCCGTCGCGTACTCGGGCGTCTGCAACAAACCAGGCACCACCGTCATCTCTACGGTCCGCACCTCGGCAGCATCAGCCTCCTGGCGTGCGTAGGTCCGCGCCTCCGGGGTGTAGGCGGCGGGGTGGACGAGACGGGTGCCGTCCTGCTTCGCATCCTCCCACATGCCTTGCGCCGCAAGGCGTTCGGCATCCGTCGCACCGTACAGGCCGAGCAGCGCACCGAGTTCCGTCCAACTCGGCATGATGTACCCGTTCTCCATGCGTGACAACGCAGACTGGGTTTTCCGGGTCAGGGCGTGAAAGTCCGCCTCGGTCTTGCCCGACCGCTTGCGCAGCACGTTGAGGAACTGGCCGAGCTTGCGCTTGCGCCGGGTCTGAACCGCGGTCATCGATCTCTCCTCGCTCGTGGACGCGATCACCCTAACGTCGTCGACAGGGATGCATGTTCACTCTTACGTGGCCTTCTAGGAACATATGCACCCTTCTACTATGAGTCCTGCCGGTGGGGTCGTGTCGCGGGTAGGGCACCCGCAAAGCGCGCCACGCACACGACCTCACCGGCCCGGACGAAGGGATGGGGAGATGGACGTCGTGTTCAACGAACTGCACCGCAAGGTGCGGGACTACCTGGGCCAGGTGGACGCCGTCGTCCAGCAGGGCTGCGACCGCGACGCGCTCGTGGTCGCCCGCGACGAGATGCCGCGCATCACCCAGGCGCTGAAAGCCCTGTTCGCCGGTCACCTGCCGGACGAGAACGGCCACTGCGAGCGCTGCACCGCCGGCCGCTGGTGGCGACGGCGCACCGCACCGTGCCGGGTGTTCCTGGACGCCCAGATCGCCCTGTTCCAGCAGGACACCACCCACGGGCGTCACGCGCTCAACCGCCGATAGGGATGTTCACCCTTGACGAACTCGCCCAGATGTACCGCCTGCGAGACCTGCACGTCCTCCACGGCTGGCACTTCCAGCCGAAGCACTCCCCAGACCCGCCGCACACCCTGGAGGAACTGGTCTACTCCCGCGCGCACGGTCCCTGGCTGGATGTCCTGCGCGTCCGCAGCCCGACAGACGCCCAAGCGGCCCGAGTCGTGACCGACTCCCTCTACGACCGCCTTCCACTGATCACCTGGCTGACCGACGGCACGCTCTCCGACGTGCTGGGCAAGCTCAGCGAACTGTGAACGGTCGCCACTAGAGTCAACGACAACCGACTCGTCAACCGGCATCCGGAGAGGTCATGTACATCTCGCAGGTCAAGTTGCGGAACATCAAGGGGTTCCACGGCACCCGCGAAGTCGACCTCAAGTTGCGCTCGCCAGGTTGGACCGTCATCGCCGGCCGCAACGGCTCCGGCAAGACCACCCTGTTGCGCGCCATCGCTTTGGCGGTGGCCGGCACACGAGTAGCGGATGTGCTGGCCCCCGATTTCGAGAACTGGATCTCGACGGGGCATGGAGATGGATCAGCTTCAGTTCATCTGCACGATGACCCGACGATGGATAGCAACGCGACAGCTCACGACATCACCCGCCCATGGGATGCCTCAATTCGCTGGATGCGGCTAGATCAAGGCCCCAGTCACGGCGGAACTCAAACCTTTCTGTTGATCCCAATCGATAGCGCTGCGGATGTCGGACCATGGCAACCGAATCCGCGAGGGTGGTTCTGCGCGGCGTACGGCCCATTTCGACGCCTTGCAGGCGGCTCCAACGACGTTCAACGACTTATGGTGAAACCGGGTGCCACGGCAAGGCTGACCAGTCTGTTCTACGAAGACGCTTCCCTAGCCGAGGGTGTCACCTGGCTGATCAGACAGCACCTTCGCGAACTCGAAGGCCACGCCGAAGCCGCACAACTCAAACAAGCGGCCCTGAACCTGCTCGGTGATGGTCTCCTACCCGACTACTACCGAATCGACCGGGTCGACTCGGACGGTCTTTGGGTCTTCAGCGGCGAACACCAATTCCCGCTGAAGGAGATGAGCGACGGCTACCGCTCGGTGGTCGCACTCGTCGTCGACCTGGTGAAGCAACTCCACGAGTGCTATGGCGAACTCACCACGGACGGCACGAGCATCACCGCCCCCGGTGTGGTCATCATCGACGAGGTCGACGCGCACCTGCACGTCTCGTGGCAGAAGGCCATCGGCGGCTGGCTGAAGGCGCACTTCCCCAACATCCAGTTCATCGTCACCACCCACAGCCCGTACGTCTGCCAGGCCGCCGACCCCGGCGGTCTGATCCGCCTCCCGGGTCCCTCGGAGAACTCCGCCCCGCAAGTAGTGGACGAAGACCTCTACGAGCGAGTCGTCTACGGCAGCGGGGACGACGCCGTCCTGTCCGAACTGTTCGGCCTGGAAACGCCCTACTCGGACCGGGCCGTCAAACTCCGCTCGGAACTCGTCGACCTCGAAGTCGCCGTCATCTCGGGCACAGCCACCGACGAGCAGACCCGTCGCTACGACGAGTTGAAGGAAACCCTGACCAGTTCACCGAGCGCCCGCGCCCGTGAGGTGGAAACCCGGCTGAAGCGATCCAAGACATGATCCGGATCGTCCGTCCCGCGTTGGACCAAGAATTGGCCGATCGACTTCCACCGCTCACAGCGAAAATCACGGTCGCGGCGAACAGGGCCGAGACCGCCCGCCTGGTGTGGAAGCGCAGCCAGGTGCGGCGGCCCCTGCGGAAGGTGCTCGCGGGCATGGCTCCCGGCATCGAGTGCTGCATGTACTGCGGCGACAGCCAGGGAACGGACATCGACCACTTCGAGCCATTGGCCCGCAACCCACTGCGCACGTTCGACTGGCTCAACCACCTCCTGGCGTGCTCAACCTGCAACAGCCACAACAAGGCCCAGCGGTTCCCCCTCGGCCCCGACGGAATGCCGCTCCTGATCGACCCCACCACCGAGGACCCGTTCGAGCACCTCGTGCTGACACCGTCGCTCGGCATCTACCACCCCCTGACCCCGAAAGGTCGCGCGACGATCGAGGTCTGCTCGCTCAACCGGCCCACGTTGACCAGAGGTCGCCAACAGGCTCATCGAGTGGTGCTGCTGTGCCTGGCAAAGTGGGCCGAGGCGTACGAGAACGACCTGGCCGCCGACATGCACGAGGCGGTCGTCACCGTACGGGAGCAACCCTTCGCGGACGTGTGCCAATCGCTCCTGCGCCTGGCGTTGAGCCCCGGCGCGACCAGGGTGATCGACAACCGCTCCGTGCTGGACCTGCTGCGCAGAGAAGAACTCCGAGCAGCCCTGCTGGACTGACGTGGCCTGCCGAGCCCGGCACGTAAGCAGCACCTCGGGCGGCTCGGTAGCCAGCGTCGTACGGGTCATGGGCGTCGGCCCGTTCACCCGAGCAGCCGGTCGAGGTGCCCCTCCAGCACTCCCCGTGCCCGCGCCGCCGTGCGGTACCCGGACACCACGTGGCCGACCAGTCCGTCGTGCAGGGCCAGCAGGACGTCGGCCTCGTGCTCGGCGTCCCGGACCCCGGCGGCACGCAGGTCGGCGGCGAGGAAGTCCCGCAGCCACACCTGCCCTTCCCGCACCACCGCCGCGATCTCCGGCCGCACGGCCGCGCGGGCGAGGAACGCCACCGCCACCTGCGCCTCGACGACCCGGTCGGCGTCCAGCGGCAGCAGGTCGACCAGCAGCACCCGGACCCGTGCCCGCGGCTCGGCGGGCAGGTCCAGCGCGGCCACCCGCGCCCCGGCCCGGTCGCGCAGGCACTCGTAGGCGAACAGCAGCATCTCGTCCTTGCCGCTGAAGTAGTGCTGCACCAGCCCCATCGACACGCCCGCCTCGGCCGCGACCTGGCGCAGCGTCACGGCTTCCAGCCCGTGCTCGGCCGTGACGCGCCACAGCGCCTCGGCCACCTGTCGCCGCCGCTCGCCGTGGTCCACCTGCTTCGGCACGAAGCCCTCCCCTGTTGCAATGCGCTTGCATGGCATCCTATCTTGGCAATGCAAGCGCATCGCAACGGAGGGGGAACCATGACCACGCGCAACCTGAGGTTCTGGAACTGGGCGAGCGGCCGCCAGACCTGGATCGAGCGCAAGCAGCGCCCGCACCTGCACCTCGCCGTCGACGGCCTGGGCGTGACCGGTGGAGAGTCCGTGCTGGACCTCGGCTGCGGCACCGGCCCGTACCTCGCGGTGCTCCGCGAGGCCGTCGGTCCTAACGGCACGGTCACCGGCGCCGACTTCAGCCCGCGGATGCTCGCCGCCGCCCAGCGCCGGATCGACGCCAACGCGTGGGACGGCGTCACGCTGACCCGCGTCGACGCCACCTCCACACCGCTGGGGGTCGACCGGTTCGACGCGGCGATCGCGATGACCTCGCTCAGCGCGATGCCGGACATCGCGGCGGCGGTGAGCAACGTCCACCGCGCGCTCAGACCCGGTGGCCGGCTGTTCGTGGCCGACGTCCGCCCGACGGGCGTGGCCCGCGCGGCCTACCGGCTGCTCACGGGCGCGCCGGGCGAGGACGTGGCGACGCACGTGCGACGACGGTTCGCGTCGGTGGCGTCGCTGAACGCGCACGGCGACCCGACCGACAGCCCCACCGCCGCGACCGCCCCGTTCCTCATGCTGCTGGCAACGAAGTAGCCGGCCACCATATTTCACCTGGTCAGGGGCACCACGGCGCAAATCGGGCGAAATTGTCGGTGCTCGACAGCATCATGTGTGCATGGCAGACGCGATCGTGGCCAGAGGACTGGTCAAGAGGTACGGGTCCGTCGTCGCTCTGGACGGGCTCGACCTGGTGGTGCCCGAGGGCAGCGTCATGGGCTTGCTCGGTCCGAACGGCGCGGGCAAGACGACAGCGGTGCGGGTGCTGACGACCCTGCTGGAATTCGACGCCGGATCGGCGTCGGTGGCCGGGCTCGACGTGCGGACCGACGCACGGGAGCTGCGCAAGCGGATCGGGCTGTCCGGGCAGTACGCGGCGGTGGACGAGACGCTGACGGGGTTCGAGAACCTCGACATGGTGGGGCGGCTGTACCACCTGGGGCGGACGCCGAGCCGGGAGCGGGCGCGGGAACTGCTGGAGCGGTTCGACCTCGTGGAGGCCGCCGACCGGCAGGTGAAGGGGTACTCCGGCGGGATGCGGCGGCGGCTCGACCTGGCCGCAGCGCTGGTGGCGAAACCGGTCGTGCTGTTCCTGGACGAGCCGACCACCGGGCTGGATCCGCGCAGCAGGCTGGGCATGTGGGACGTGATCGCGGAACTGGTCGCGGGCGGGACGACGGTCCTGCTGACCACGCAGTACCTGGAGGAGGCCGACCGGCTGGCCGACAAGATCGCCGTCATCGACCACGGGAAGGTGATCGCGGAGGGGACGTCCGACCAGCTCAAGGCACAGGTCGGCGGTGAGCGGCTGGAGTTGACCGTGTCGTCCGCGCGGGACGTGGCGTTGACCAAGAAGGCGTTGGGGTCGCTGGCGATCGCGGAGATCTCCGTGGACGAGCGCGGCAACCACGTCGTGGTGCCGGTGTCGGGTGGTGCCGACCTGCTCGTGGAGGCCATCCGCCTCCTGGACGGCGAGGCGATCAAGGTGTTGGACATCGGGCTGCGGCGGCCGACGCTGGACGACGTCTTCCTGACGTTGACGGGGCGCTCGGCCGAGGACGACAAGAACGAGGAGGGAGGGAAGTGAACGCGTTCGTGGAAGCCTTGGCGGACGGGGCGGTGGTCGCCAAGCGGAACCTGATCAAGGTGAAGCGGGTGCCGGACCTGATCGTGTTCGCGACGCTGTCGCCGATCATGTTCGTGCTGCTGTTCGCGTACGTGTTCGGCAGTGCGATCGAGATCCCTGGGATGAACTACCGGGAGTTCCTGATGGCCGGGATCTTCGCGCAGACGGTGGTGTTCGGCGCGACGATCACCGGCACCGGGCTGGCCGAGGACATGCAGAAGGGGATCATCGACCGGTTCCGGTCGTTGCCGATGGCGCGGTCCGCCGTGCTGATCGGGCGCACCACCAGCGACCTGCTGAACAACGTGATCGTCATCGTGGTGATGTCGGTGACCGGGCTGCTGGTGGGGTGGCGGATCCACTCGTCGTTCCTGGAGGCGTTGACCGGGTTCGCGGTGATGCTGCTGTTCGCCTACTCGATCTCGTGGGGCATGGCGGTGGTGGGGCTGGCGGTGCGGTCGCCCGAGGTGGTGAACAACGCCTCGTTCATCGTGATCTTCCCGTTGACGTTCATCGCGAACACCTTCGTGGGGACGACGAACCTGCCGGGGCCGCTGAAGGTGTTCGCGGAGTGGAACCCGATCTCGGCCGTCACGCAGGCCGCTCGGGAGCTGTTCGGGAACACCAGCCCGCTGCTCACGACGCCGGACGTGTGGCCGTTGCAGCACCCGGTGCTGGCTTCGGTGCTGTGGAGCCTGGTGATCCTGGCCGTGTTCGTGCCGTTGGCGATTCGGCAGTACCGGGTGGCCGTCAGCCGGTGAGGCCGGCGGGGCGCGGGGCCTAAAGTCGTTAGGTGCCAGGCTGTTCGGTGCTTAGCCTGGGTGCATGGCACCTATCACGGTCCCCGGCAACGGGGTCGACATTCGCATGTGGACTCGGCCTGAGGAGGTCGAGTCCCAGGCGATGCAGCAGTTGCGGAACATCTCCGCGTTGCCATGGGCGGTGAAGCACGTCGCGGTGATGCCGGATGTGCACTTCGGGCGCGGGGCGACCGTCGGTTCGGTCATCGCGCTTCGCGACGCCGTGTCGCCCGCGGCGGTCGGGGTGGACATCGGGTGCGGGATGACGGCCGTGCGGACGTCGTTGACGGCGGATGACCTGCCGGACAGCCTGCGGCGGTTGCGCGGCTTGATCGAGGCCGCGGTGCCGGTCGGGTTCCAGCAGCACTCGGAGCCCGCGTTCGGTGCTGCCGACGCCGATGACTGGAAGGCGTTCTGGCGTGGTTTCGACGAGTTGACGCCCGCCGTCCACGCACGGGCGGCGAAGGCGTTGCGGCAGTTGGGGACGCTCGGTGGGGGCAACCACTTCCTCGAGGTGTGCCTCGACACCGACCAGGGCGTGTGGGTCATGCTGCACTCCGGGTCGCGGAACATCGGCAACGAGTTGGCGCAGCACCACATCTCGGTCGCGCGGAAGCTGGCGCACAACGCCGAACTGCCCGACCCGGACCTCGCGGTGTTCCTGGCCGGCACGCCGGAGATGGCGGCGTACCGGCACGACCTGTACTGGGCGCAGGAGTACGCGCGGCGGAACCGGGCCGTGATGCTACGGCTGGTGTGCGATGTGCTGCGCGAGGAGTTCGACGATGTGCGGTTCGACTCACCGATCAGCTGCCACCACAACTACGTCGCTGAGGAGACGCACTTCGGGGAGGACGTGCTGATCACCCGCAAGGGGGCGATTCGGGCCGGGCTCGGCGAGCTGGGGATCATTCCTGGCTCGATGGGGACCGGGTCGTACATCGTGCGCGGTCTCGGCAACCCCGAGTCGTTCTCGTCGGCGTCGCACGGCGCGGGCCGGAAGATGTCGCGGACCAAGGCGAAGAAGTTGTTCACCGCCAAGGACCTCGCCGAGCAGACCGCCGGTGTCGAGTGCCGGAAGGATGCCGGGGTGGTGGACGAGATCCCCGGCGCCTACAAGGACGTGGAGAAGGTCATCGCGAGCCAGTCGGACCTCGTCGAGGTCGTCACGCGGCTGAAGCAGGTCGTCTGCGTGAAGGGCTGACCACACCGCGTCGAGGCGCATCGGTGGCCGAGGAGGCCGCCGATGCGCCTTTTGCGTCAACGGGGTTACTCCTTCCGGAAACGGATGTTTATCCCTGTGGCACAAGGGAACCCCGGTTTCGTCAACTCCCTCAGACCAAAGGAGGCTGCGATGTCCACCGGCGCCATCATCGGCATCGTCGTCGTGCTGGTCGTACTGGCTGTGATCGCAGTCCTGGCGAACAAGTACCTCCAGCGCAAGCGCCTGCAGGACAAGTTCGGGCCCGAGTACGACCGCGCGGTGGAAAGCAGCGACAACCGCACGGCCGCGGAGCGCGAACTCACCGACCGGCAGAAGGCGCACGCAGAGCTGGATCTCCGTGAGCTGAGCCCGCAGTCGCGGGAGAGCTACGGCCGCCACTGGTCGCGCATCCAGGAGCAGTTCGTCGACGCCCCCGCGGGTGCCGTGGCCGAGGCCGACGTTCTGGTTACCGACCTGATGTCCGAGCGCGGCTACCCCACCGGGAGCTACGAGAAGCGGGCGGAACTCCTCTCCGTCGAGCACTCGCGCACGCTGGAGCACTACCGCTCCGCGCACGAGATCTCGCAGCGCGACAAGTCCGGCGACGCGACGACCGAAGACCTCCGCAACGCGATGGTCCACTACCGCACCTTGTTCCAGGACTTGCTCGGAAGCACCGACGACCGGGCCCGTGACGATCGGGCGCACGACGACCGGGCCCACAAGGCCTGACGAGAAGGAGCGAAGCAATGACCGAGCGCCAGGACCTCAGGCCCCTCAGCACGGAAGACCTGCTGCCCGACCACGACCGCACCCGCGCGGACGACCCGGACCGCACCGACACCACCGACGAGTACCGCGACAACGACCAGTACCAGGCCAAGGACCAGTACGCGACGGACACCGACGTGGACCGGGACCGCACGGACGTCACGGACACGACGGGCTACCACGACAACGACGCCGACCGTTCGGTGGTCTCCGACCAGTACGACGACGTCGACACCGAGAACCGGCAGCCCACCGGGACCGAGACGTACGACGAGCAGCCCACCGCGCTGGACGAGACGGCGGATGACTCGGTGGTGCGGGACGAGACGACGCAGGACGACGTCGTCCAGCAGAAGCCCACGGACGCCACCCAGGAGGGCGCGGCTCCGCTGTTCACCGGCGAGGAGGTCGACCGGTTCCGCACCGAGTGGCGCGGACTCCAGTCCGACTTCGTCGACAGCCCGAGGGACGCCGTGCAGCACGCCGACCAGTTGGTCGCGCAGGTGATGCAGAGCCTCGCCACGACGTTCGCCGACCACAAGAAGTCGCTGGAGGGCCAGTGGAGCAAGGGTGAGCAGGTCGAGACCGAGGAGCTGCGGGTGGCGCTGCGCCAGTACCGCGCCTTCTTCGACAAGCTGCTGACCGTCTGACCGACCTGATCCAGCCCGTTGCGCGTCCGGACCGACCACCGGGCGCGCAACGGGTTTCCCATGCGCGCGTCAGCCCGGGAGTTCCCGGATCTCCATCTCCAGCACGTCGATCTCGTCGTTCACGGCCTCGTCCAGCAGGTCGTCCAGCAGGGCGCCGCAGTCGTGGTGGGCGACCCCGAAGGTGGGCACCCGCTCCCACCAGACGGCCGGGTTGTTCCAGAACGAGCCCGAACCCTGGTCGACGCCCTCCAGGCAGCGCAACCGGGGATGCTCCTCCGGGAGCAGTCGGACGTACTCGATGAACCGCGCCAGTGCGGCCGGGTTTCTCACCGGGACCACGCCGTAACCGCGCAGGCAGTCCTCGAGTTCGGCGAGGAACTCCGCTTTGAACGTCACGGCACACCTCGATCCGTCCGCTCCGCTGCGAACGCCGCGCCACTGAAGCCCCACCACGGTACAGCCGAGAGGGCTCCGCGAAGTTCCTGCTAACGGGCGTTTGTGTGCCAGGCTCCGCCACGCCCCCTCCGGTCCTCAGTGGACCGCGCGGTTCACTTCTCGGCCGTCAGCCTGGCGACGAAGCTGAACCGGTCGCCGCGGTACAGGGACCGGACGCGCTCGATCGGGTCACCCGCGGTGTCGTAGGAGACGCGGTGCAGCAGCAACATCGGCAGAGCGGGGTTGTTGCCGACCAGCAGGGCCTCGCGCGGTGTCGCCAGCACGGTCTCCAGCCGCTCCTCGGCCTCGTCGAACACGACGCCGAAGCGGTCCGTGAGGCAGGAGTAGAGCGACGTCGTCGCGTCGAAGACGTCCAGCAGGTCCGGGAACCGGGCGACCGACAGGTAGGTCGATTCCAGCCCGATCCGCTCCTCGTCGGCCAGCAGCACGCGCTCCAGGTGCACGACCGGGGCGCCGACGTCGAGCCTGAGGTCGTGGGACAGCACCTCGTCGGCGGGCAGGAGTTCGCAGGTGATGACGTTGCGGGCAGGCTGGACGCCCTGGCGCAGCATGCCCTCGGTGTAGCTGACCAGCGACAGCGGCTGCACGAGCTTGGGCGGGGCCACGAAGGTCCCGCTGCCTTGGCGACGTTGCAACTTGCCCTCCAGGACCAGTTCACCGACCGCCTGCCGGAGGGTCACCCGCGACACGGAGAAGCGTTCGGCCAGTTCACGCTCGGACGGGAGTGCCGCGCCCACTCCGAGTGCGTCGACCAGCCAGAGCAGTTCGGTCTTGACGGCGTAGTACCGGGGGATCCGGCCGTGCTCGGGGATACCGGCACGAACCGGGCCATCCGCCCGGTGCGGGGGGATGCGATGCGAGGCAGTCACGACCAGTTAGCCTACGTCGCGCACAGTACGCATACGAGTGAAACCAGGGTGTGGACCGTCTCAGGAAACCAGGACCGGCGGGGCCGGGATCACGTATCCCGATGTGCCGACGTTGCGGTCGATGATCTTCTTCCACTCCCCGCTGTCGATCATCTTCTGCACCGCGTCGGTGACCTTCTCCTTGCCGTCGGTGTCGCCCTTGCGCATCCCGATGCCGTACTCCTCCTTGCTGAACGGCTTGCCGACCACCCGCAACAGCTCCGGGTTCTGGGCGGCGTAGCCGGCGAGGATCACGTCGTCGGTGGTCATCGCGTCGGCGTTGTCCGCCAGCAAGGCGGTCACGCAGTCGCTGAACTTCGGGTATTCGACGAGTTTCACGTCCTTCGCGAACTCGGTCTTCACGTACTCGGCCGACGTGGTCCCCTGCACCGAGCACAACCGCAGATTGGGGTCGCTGTTCAGCGATTCAGGACCGATGATCCTACCTTCGCCCATTCGGACCAGTAGGTCCTGGCCCGCCAGGAAGTACGGACCGACGAAGTCGATGATCTCCTTGCGCTTCGCCGTGATCGAGTAGGTGGAGAGCACGAGATCCACCTGTCCGGATGTGAGCAACTTCTCGCGATTCGCGGGTTGCGCTTCCTGCCAGGTGATTTCCGTGTCCGAGACGCCCAACTCGTTCGCGACGTAGCGGGCGACGTCCACGTCGATGCCCCGAAAACTGCCGTCCAGCCTGCGCACACCGAGTCCTGGCTGGTCAAATGAGACGCCGATGATCAGGGTGTCCTTGCCCGCGACGGAGGTGCTGTCACCGGAGGAACAAGCGCCGACGAGCAGCAGCGCGGAACAGGCCGCTACGAGGCGCAACAGCAACACCGGCACCATTCTTTCCCCTCTGCGGGCCTACTTCGGCGGATCACACAGCAGCTCCGCGTCCGATAATCGAACGCGCGCGCGGCAATACCGCCGTGTTGGGCGAAAATCTAGGCGGAGAATTGGCCCGCGTCCAGAGCCGGCCCGAGATCGACTTCCGGATCGGCCCAGCGACACCAATCCGCAACAAATGGATTGGTAACCGTAATAACGGTGACCGATTACCGTCCGACGCCGGGAGACCGCAATCGGCGGGGCCCGCTGTCGAGCCGCGACGGAGGTGGTCCCACCGTCAGCCGCGCACTGCTCACGAACGCGCCCGCGGCCGACGCGAGCACCGGTTCCAGCGCGAGCGAGCGCACTTCCGGCAGGTCCTCGGCGAGCGCGGCCAGCCGGAGCACGAGGTCCTCCAGCGCCGCGAGGTCCGCGGGGACGTCGCCCCGGTACCCGGACAGCAGCGGCGCGGCCTTCGGCGCGCGGACCAGTGCCGCGGCGTCGGTGTCGGTCAGCGGCACGGCCCGGTACGCGCGGTCCCCCAGCAGATCGCTGACCAGCCCGGACAGGCCGAACGACAGGAGGGTGCCGAACGACGGGTCGTCCTGCAGGCCGACGGTGCAGGAGATGCCCTTGGGGGCCATGCGCTGCACGTACGCGCCCGGCTCCCCCGCCACCGCGGTCAGCGCCTCGTACGCGGCCCGGACCGCCTCCTCGCCGCCGAGGTCGAGCCGAACCCCCACCAGGTCGTAGCGGTGCCGGAGCCGGTCGTCGGTCGCCTTCATCGCCACCGGGTAGCCGAGTTCCCCGGCCGCGGCGACGGCCTCGTCCGCCGACGACACGGTCCGGAAGGGCACCACGTCGATGCCGTAGCAGGCGAGCAGGCGCACGGCGTTCTCGTCGCCGACCTGCTCCGTCCCCTCGGCCAGCAGGGCGGTGACCAGTGCCGACGCCGTCTCGGTGTCGATGCCCGCCGGCCGGGTGAACGTGCCCTGGGGCGCCGACCGCCACCGCGCGTACCGCGTGACCCGCGACAGGGCGAGCACCGCGCGTTCCGGGCTCGGGTACGACGGCACCGATCCGCGGCCGGGCGCACCGCCGGGGCCGGGCACGGCCAGCTCGTCCGGCACGCCCTCGACCGCGAGGAACGTCGACGCGATCGGCTTGGCGCTGCCGGTCTCGGCCACGACCTCGCGCAGCGCGCGGGCGTACGCCGTGCCGGGCACCGCGAGCGGCGGCACGAACACCACCACCAGCGCGTCGACGTCCGGGCTCAGCAGCGCGTCGCGCACGGCGGCGGCGAAGTCCTCCGGTCCGCTCTGGGGGCCGATGTCGACCGGGTCGCCCGCCAGATCGAGGCCTTGGGCGAGGGCGGTGTCGGCGGCGAGCAGGCCGATCGCGGTGGAGTTGCCGACCACCGCGACCCGGCTGCCCGCGGGCAGCGGCTGGTGGGCCAGCAGCAGGGCGGTGTCGAAGAGCTGGGCAAGCGACTCGACCCGGATCACCCCGGCCTGCTCGAACAGCGCCTGCACGCTCGCCTCGTCCACCTGGACGGAGTTCGCGGCCAGCGCGGGCGTGACGGCGTGCCTGCCGGACTTCACCGCGACGATCGGCTTGGTGCGGCCGAGGCGGCGGGCGAGCCTGGCGAACTTGCGCGGGTTGCCGAACGACTCCAGGTAGAGCAGGACCACGTCGGTCGCCGGATCGGTCTCCCAGTACTGCAGCAGGTCGTTGCCCGACACGTCCGCCCGGTTGCCCGCCGACACGAACGTCGACAGGCCGAGGCCGCGTTCGGCGGCATCGGCCAGGATCGCGGTGCCCAGCGCGCCGGACTGGCAGAAGAAACCCGTGCGGCCGCGGGCGGGCAACCGCGGCGCGAGCGTCGCGTTGAGCCGGACCTTCGGGTCGGTGTTCAGCACTCCGAGTGCATTCGGGCCGACCACCCTCATGCCGTGCGACCGCGCCTCGGCGGCCAGCCGCAGCTCCGCGCTGCGCCCGTCCGGCCCGGTCTCGCCGAAGCCCGACGACACCACCAGCAGCGCCTTGACGCCCTTGGCGAGGCAGGCATCCATGACCTCGTCCACGCCCGCCGCCGGCACCGCGACCACGGCGAGGTCGACGTCGTCCGGGATGTCCAGCACGGAGGCGTACGCCCGCACGCCGCGCACCGACCGGTGCTCGGCGTTCACCGGGTAGACCGGGCCGGTGAAGTCGGCCGAGAGGAGGTTCGACAGCACCGCGTTGCCGATCTTCGTCGGGTCCGTGGACGCGCCGATCACCGCGACCGACCTCGGGTGCAGCAGGTTGTGCACGCTGCGCGCCTCGGCCGCCTGCTCCCGCGACCGCGCCACCTCGACCGACTCCTCCGTCGGGTCGATGGCGAACTCCAGGTGCAGCACGCCCTCCTCGAACTCGCGGCTGACCACGTACCCGGCGTCGCGGAACACCCGCACCATCTGGCCGTTCTCCGCGAGCACCTCGGCCACGAACCGGCTCAGCCCGCGCTCCCGCGCCGCCGCGGCCAGGTGCTCCAGCAGGATCGAGCCCAGACCGCGCCCCTGGTGACCGTCCTGCACGACGAACGCGATCTCCGCCGAGTCACCCGCGTCCAGCCGGTCGAACCGGCCCACCGCGACGATGTCGTCGCCCAGCGACGCCACCAGCGCCACCCGGTCGCGGTGGTCGACGGTGCTGAACCGCTCCACGTCGCGCTTGGGCATCCGCGGGTAGGGGCCGAAGTAGCGGAAGTACCGGGTGCGCTCGGAGAGCCTGCTGTGGAACGCCAGCAGCCGCTCCGCGTCGTCCGGCGTGATCGGCCGCAAGTGCACGGTGCCGCCGTCGGACAGCACGACGTCGGCCTCCCAGTGCTCCGGGAAGTCGTACGGGTCGACCTCGGCCATGTGCGCCACCGGTTCCTCTAGTCCTTCGGACAAGTCCTAGCGCTTCTCGACGTCCGGCGCACAACTGGCGCGGTGGCCGCTGCCCCTTGCCGGGCTTCGCGCCGCGAGGGATCTACCTGGGCCGCGCGGGACACGGTGAGGATTGCGGCCACAGCACTAGTCCCTGCGGTCGTCCGGATCGAGGCCGTGCAGCGGGAACACCGCGCGACGGGTGTTGCGGATGGCCATGTCGATCGGTGTGTCGGCGTCGCCGCCCCACGGCTCGTAGCCGGGGTCGCAGTCGTCCGTCATCGACGACGGCAGCGACCAGTTCGGCGCGAGCCGCGACGCGTGCGACACCCAGCTCGCGGGCAGCGGGACGTTCGGGTCCAGGTCGCGGTCGAGCACCGTCGCCAGCAGGTGCGTCCACGAGCGCGGGACGACCCGCAGCAGCTCGTAGCCACCGCCGCCGAGCGCCAGCCACTTGCCGCCCGCGTACGTCTCGGCCAGGTCCCGCAGCGCCCGGTAGATCGCGCGGTGGCCGTCGACGGACAGCGCGAGGTCGGCCAGCGGGTCCTCCTGGTGGCTGTCCACGCCGCACTGGGTGACCAGCACCTGCGGCCGGAACGCGCCGAGCAGGCCGGGCACCACGGCGTGGAACGCCCGCAGCCAGTTCCCGTCGCGGGTGCCGGGCGGCAGCGGCAGGTTGACCGCCGTGCCCTCGGCGCCCTTCCCACCCAGCTCCGCGGGCCACCCCGTGCCCGGCCACAGCGTCATCGGGTTCTGGTGCACCGAGATCGTCATGACCCTCGGGTCGTCGTAGAACGCGGTCTGCACGCCGTCGCCGTGGTGCACGTCGACGTCGACGTACGCGATCCGGTCGAAGCCGTTGTCGAGCAGCCACGAGATCGCCACCGCGCAGTCGTTGTACACGCAGAAGCCCGACGCGTGGTCGCGCATGGCGTGGTGCAGCCCGCCCGCGATGCTCACCGCGCGGTCCGCCTCGCCCGACGCGATCCGCCGCGCCGCCTCCAGCGAGCCGCCGACGATCAGCGCCGACGCCTCGTGCATCTGCTCGAACACCGGGTTATCGCTGGTCCCGAGCCCGTGGCCGACGTCCCACGCCGAACTGGGGGCCTCGCGCACGGCGTTGAGGTACGACGCGCTGTGCACCCGCTGGATGTCCGCGTCGCTCGCCGCCGTCGGCGCGAGGAGCCCGACGCCGTCGAGCACGCCGAGCCCGGTCGCCAACCGGATCGTGAGGTCCAGCCGGACCGGGTTGAGCGGGTGTTCACCGCCCAGGTCGTAGCCGAGGAAGGACTGGTCCCAGACGACTGCGGCTGCCTTGCCCATAGGTCGCAACCTAACCCAAGGCAACAACGTGGGTGGACCCGATCACAGGTTGGCAGCCGTTCCCCCGAACCACTGCGAACACCGGTGGTGCCCGACCTAGAGTCCTCCCGACGACGCGAGCCCCGAATACCGGCATCGAGGATGGAACCGCGTCCAACGGAACGAGGTCAGAGCCCGTATGCACATGCGACGAGTCCCCGCGCTCACCGCCGTCCTCGCCGTGGCCCTGACCCTCGGCCTCGGCGGGTGCGCGCAGAAGATCAACGGCATCGCGGTGGTGGCGGCGGACGCGGGCACCACGACGTCCACCAAGAGCAAGGCCACGGAGCCCACCACCTCCGGCAAGGCCCCGACCAGCGCCGCGAAGCCCACGACGTCCGCGCCGACGGGCACGCCGGCAGGCAAGGTCAAGATCACGACCCGGAAGAAGACCGACGGGGACTGCGACCTCCTCAGCCCCGAGGACGTCGCCGCCGCGGTCGGCGCCAAGCCGTCCCCCACGCCGGGCTGCGTCCAGACCACCTCGGACCCGCTGGTGGTCGTCCTGGTCATGGTCACCCTCCCCGAGCAAGAGGGCGTGGCCAGGGAGATCGAGATCGGCGGCAACACCGCGTACGAGATCAAGGACGGCGAGGACTGCTCCGTCATGGTCATGCTGTCCGACGATCCCAAGGAGATCACCACGGCCTTCCTGGCCTCGGTCACCCCGCTGGACAAGATCGACACCTGCGACGTCGCGCTGAAGCTCGCCACCGCGGGCTTCAACAAGATCCCCAACGCCTGACCTCCACCTGGTCCGGGTCCCACCGCATCCGGTCGGGACCCGGACCAGGTGTGCTCTCAGCCCGCGCCGGGACCCGTGGCAGCCGGGCGGGCGGGGTCGGCCGACCAGTTGGACCACGAGCCCGCGTAGAGCGTGGCCGGGCTGTCCTTCGTGGTCACGCCCGCGACCTCCAGCGCCAGGACGACGGAGGACGCCGTCACACCCGAACCGCAGTAGGCACCCACGGTGACCTCGGGGGTCACTCCGAGTGCCCGGAAGCGGTCCGCCAGCGCGGTGGCGTCCAGCCAGCGGCCGGTGGTGTCGACGTGCTCGGCCGACGGGGCGTTGAGCGCGCCGGGGATGTGACCTGCCCTGGGGTCGACGGGTTCGGTTTCGCCGCGGTAGCGGGCCCCCGCCCTGGCGTCGAGCAGGACGCCGGTGCGGGCCAGCGCGGCAGCGCCGTCGGCGTCGGTGACGGGCATCGCCCCAGGGCGGACCTCGATGTCGCCGGGCCTCGGCGTCGAAGACTCGGAGGTGACGTCCCTCGACTCGGCGGTCCAGGCGGCGAAACCACCGTCGAGCACCGCGACCTCCTCGTGGCCCGCCCAGCGCAGGAGCCACCAGACGCGGGCGGCGACCGAGCCGTCACCGCCGTCGTAGGCGACGACCGGGTGGCCGGAGCGGACGCCCGCAGCACGCAACACGCGCTCTAGAACGGCCGGATCGGGCAGTGGATGCCTGCCCGCTGGACCGGGGGGCGCGGAAAGTTCGGTGTCGAGGTCCGCATATGCCGCACCAGGAATGTGCGCGACCTCGTAGTCTTGACGTCCAGGTGGTCCACCGAGTCGCCAGCGGACGTCGAGAACGACAGGTGGACGCTCACCGTTCAGTGCCGCGGCGAGAGCTTCGGTGCTGATCAAAGGATGCACAAGACCATCCTGCACCGCTCCGCGACGGACCTCGGCACCACACGTGGCCTGTGGTGACCTCGGGTGCGACTAGCATTGACGACATACGAAGGGGAGCGGGCGTGAACGACCTCATCGACACCACGGAGATGTACCTCCGGACCATCTACGAGCTCGAAGAAGAAGGTGTGGTGCCCCTGCGGGCGCGCATCGCCGAGCGGCTCGGGCAGAGCGGTCCGACCGTGAGCCAGACCGTCGGCCGCATGGAGCGCGACGGTCTCGTCATCGTGGCGGGCGACCGGCACCTCGAACTCACCGACCAGGGCCGCAACCTGGCCATCGCGGTCATGCGCAAGCACCGGCTGGCGGAGCGCCTCCTCGTCGACATCATCGGCCTGGAGTGGGAGCACGTCCACAGCGAGGCCTGTCGCTGGGAGCACGTCATGAGCGAGGCGGTCGAGCGCAAGCTGATCAAGCTGCTCGGCAACCCCACGACCTCGCCGTACGGCAACCCGATCCCCGGTCTGGACAAGCTGGGCGACGGCGAGCCCGCCCCGGCCGCCGAGGCCGACCTCATCCGCATCGACGAGGTCGCCCGCCGCGGTGGCGGCAAGGTCGAGGTGCGCCGGATCGCCGAGCACATCCAGCTCGACCCCGACCTGATGGCCGAGCTGAAGATCGCGGGCGTCGTGCCCGGTGGGACCGTGGAGGTCGACGGCCTCGCGGGCGCGAAGGTCATCAAGGTCCGCGGCAACGGCTGCACCGCCACGCTGGACCCGTCGGTCGCCCACGCCGTCATGGTGCAGGCACGGTGACGACAGCGGATCGAGCCGCCGCAGCGTTCCAGCAGGCGTACGGCCGGGTGCCCACGGGCATCTGGTCCGCACCCGGCAGGGTGAACCTGATCGGCGAGCACACGGACTACAACGACGGCTTCGTGCTGCCGTTCGCCCTCCCCTACCGGATCGCCGTCGCCGCGGCTCCGCGCCCGGACGGCGTCCTCGCCGTCGGCACGCTCGGCGTCGACGGCAGCGTCCAGCACGCGGACCCGTTCCCGATCGCCGACCTGGAACCCGGCCTCGTGTCGGGCTGGGCCGCCTACCCCT
Organism: Umezawaea sp.; assembly: GCA_039922235.1. GTDB lineage: Bacteria > Actinomycetota > Actinomycetes > Mycobacteriales > Pseudonocardiaceae > Umezawaea. The sequence continues at coordinate 8,579 of JBDSAJ010000443.1, read as the reverse complement.
CCGGCGTCGCGTGGGTGCTGCGGTCGCACGGCATCACCGGCGGCGCGGACCTGATGGTGGCTGGTGACGTGCCCGCGGGAGCGGGCCTGTCTTCGTCGCACGCGCTGGAATGCGCGGTCGCACTGGCGCTGCTGGGCCTGGCGGGCTTGTCGCCCGACGGCGCCGAGGCGACCTCGCCGAGCCGCCCGGAGATCGCCCGCTGGGTGCAGCGCTCCGAGAACGACTTCGTCGGCGCGCCGACCGGGCTGCTCGACCAGACCGCGTCGCTGTGCTGCGTCGAGGCGCACGCGCTGTTCCTCGACGTCCGGTCCGGCAAGTCCGAGCAGGTGCTCTTCGACGCGGCCGCGGCCGGGCTCGAGGTGCTGGTGGTCGACACCCGCGCCAGCCACTCGCACACCGACGGCGGCTACGGCGCGCGCCGGGCGGGCTGCGAGCGGGCCGCCGAGATCCTCGGGGTGCCCGCGCTGCGCGACGTCGAGATCACCGAACTCGACGAGACGCTCACCAGGCTCCCGGACGACCTGAGGCCGCTCGTGCGGCACGTGGTCACCGAGAACGACCGGGTGCTGCAGACGGTGGACCTGCTGCACACCAACAAGCTGGGTGACATCGGCCCGCTGCTGAGCGCGTCCCACGCCAGCCTGCGCGACGACTACCGGGTCTCGTGCCTCGAACTCGACATCGCGGTCGACGCGGCGATGGCCGCGGGCGCCCTCGGCGCGCGCATGGTCGGTGGCGGTTTCGGCGGATCGGCCATCGCGCTGGTGCCCGTCGACCTGCACCACGACGTCGAGCAGTCCGTCTTCGCCGCGTTCGCGGAGCGTTCCCTGCCCAAGCCGAGGCTGTTCACGGCCGTGCCCTCCGCGGGCGCGGGCCAAGACCGCTGATCTTCCTCCTCCCCCACAAGAACGAAAGCGAGAACCACGGTGAAGCTGCTCGTGACGGGCGGTGCTGGGTACGTCGGCAGCGTGAACGCGGCTCGGCTGATCGAGTCGGGGCACGAGGTGGTCGTGCTCGACGACCTGTCCACGGGGCACGCGGACGCGGTTCCCGATGGCGCCCGGTTCGTGCAGGGCGACATCAACGACGTCATCGGGACCGTGCTCGCCGAGGGCTTCGACGGCGTCCTGCACTTCGCGGCCAAGTCGCTGGTCGGCGAGTCCATGGTGGACCCCGCCAAGTACTGGCAGGGCAACGTCGTCACCTCGCTGCGGCTGTTGGACGCCATGCGCGAGCACGGCACCCCGCGCCTGGTGTTCTCCTCCACCGCGGCCACCTACGGCGAGCCGGAGGAGGTGCCGATCTCCGAGTCCACCCCGACCCGGCCGACCAACACCTACGGCGCGTCGAAACTGGCGATCGACCACGCCATCACCTCGTACGCCGCCGCGCACGGCCTGGCCGCGGTGAGCCTGCGGTACTTCAACGTGGCGGGCGCTCACGGCTCCATCGGCGAGCGGCACGCGGTCGAGACGCACCTCATCCCGCTGGTGCTGCAGGTCGCGCTCGGGCAGCGCGAGCAGATCCAGATCTTCGGCGAGGACTGGCCGACCGAGGACGGCACGTGCGTGCGGGACTACATCCACGTCACCGACCTCGCCGACGCCCACCTGCTGGCGCTGGAGCACGCCACCGCGGGTGAGCACCGGATCTACAACCTCGGCAACGGCACCGGTTTCTCGGTGAAGCAGGTCATCGACACCTGCCGCGAGGTCACCGGCCACGCCATCCCCGCCGCGATCGCGCCCCGCCGCGCCGGCGACCCCGCCGTGCTGGTCGCGTCCAGCGAGCGGGCCCGGACCGAACTCGGGTGGAAGCCCGAGCGCGCCGACCTGACCGGAATCGTGCGCGACGCCTGGGAATTCACCCGGTCCCGTCAGGAGGCATGAGCCCGGATGACAGACAGTGCCCGTTCGGCGACGGCCGCGGACTTCGCGGATCTCGCCGCCTTCAACGCCCTGCCCCGAGTCGGCTCCCCAACGCTCTCCCCGGACGGCTCCCGCCTGGTGGCCGTCGTGTCCGAGCTCTCTCCCGACGGCAAGAAGTGGCAAGGCGCGCTCTGGGAGATCGACCCTGACGGCACTCGGCAGCCACGGCGGCTGACCAGTTCCGCCAAGGGCGAGTCCAGCCCCGAGTTCACGCCGGACGGGTCGGTCCTGTTCCTGTCCAGCCGTCCCGATGCCCAGTCCGACGACAAGGACAAGCAGGGCAAGGACAAGACGGCGCTGTGGCTGCTGCCGCCGACCGGTGAAGCGCGGGAGGTGTACCGCCCGGCGGGTGGCATCGACGGCTTCAGGGTCGCCGCCGACACGGGTCACCTGCTGTTGTCGGCGACCGCGCACTCCACCGCCGCGTTCGGCGAGGAGGACGCCGCCAAGCGCAAGGCGCGCGAGGACTCCGGGATCACCGCGATCCTGCACGAGGGCTACCCGATCCGCTCGTGGGACTCCGATGTCGGGCCCGCCTACCAGCGCGCGCTCACCACGGACCCGGTCAGCGCCGACAGCGGCCGGATCGAGTCCGTCACCGACCTGGCCCCCGACGCCGGGAGCTCGATCGAGGAGATCGTCGCGATCAGCCCCGACGGCCGGTGGGCGCTCTACTCCGAGCAGGTCCAGGTCAGCCCGTCCTACGGCGATCGGTACAGCCTGCGGCTGGCCGCGACCGACGGCAGTTCCAACCGCGTGCTGGCGGACGAGCCAGGGCACTCCTTCGGTACCTCGGTGTTCACGCCGGACTCGGCGTCCGTGATCGCCGTCCGGGTCGTGGACTCGACGGTGGACAGCCCCTGGTTCGGCACGCTGGTGCGGATCGACGTGGCGACCGGTGAGACCACCGACCTCACGCCGGACTTCACCGAGGAGCCCGCTTCTCCCGTCGTCAGCCCCACCGGCGACGCCGTGTACTTCACCAGCAGCGACCACGGCCACCAGCCCGTGTGGCGGCTCGACCTGGCGTCGGGCGCGATCACCCGGCTCACCGCGCGCGGCGGCTACACCGACGCCGTCGTCAGTCCCGACGGCACGACCGTGTACGCCATGGGCGGCACCATCGGCCACCCGCCGACCCCGGTGCGCCTCGACGCCACCGCCGTCGACCAGGAACCGGTGCGGCTGCTCTCCCCCGGCACGGTCGCCTCGGTGCCCGGCACCCTGACCGAGATCGAGACCACCGTCGCCGACGGCCGCACGGTGCGCGCCTGGCTCGTGCTGCCCGAAGGCGCCTCGGTCGACCGGCCCGCACCACTGCTGCTGTGGGTGCACGGCGGCCCGGTCATGAGCTGGAGCAACTGGAGCTGGCGCTGGAACCCGTGGCTGATGGCCGCCCGCGGCTACGCCGTGCTGCTGCCCGACCCGGCGCTGTCCACCGGCTACGGCCACGACTTCGTCAAGGCGGGCTGGGGCCGTTGGGGCTCGGAGCCCTACACCGACCTCATGGCCATCACGGACGTCGCCGAGCACCGCGACGACATCGACGACAGCCGCACCGCGGCGATGGGCGGCTCGTTCGGCGGCTACATGGCCAACTGGATCGCCACCCAGACCACCCGGTTCCGCGCGATCGTCACGCACGCGTCGCTGTGGCACCTGGACGCCTTCACCGGCAGCACCGACAGCTCGTACTACTGGATCCGCGAGATGGGCGACCCGCTCACGCAGCCCGACCGCGTGAAGGCCAACTCGCCGCACCTGTACGTCGCCAACATCGAGACGCCGATGCTGGTGATCCACGGTGACAAGGATTACCGGGTGCCGATCGGCGAAGGCCAGCGGCTGTACTTCGACCTGCTGCGGCACGGCGTCAACGCCAAGTTCCTGTACTACCCGACCGAGAACCATTGGATCCTCACCCCCGGCAACAGCCGGATCTGGTACGAGACGATCTTCGGGTTCCTCGGTGAACACGTGCTCGCCGAGGACTGGAAGCGGCCGGAGCTGCTCTGACGCTGAGAAGTGCACCGCTGGGGTCGGCCTGGGAGGGGGTCCGACCCCAGCGGTGCTTCGGCGGTAGCAGGGGAAGTGCGACCGCCGGTCTGGGGTTGGCTGCTCCGGGGTGGCGGTGTTGCGCGGCCTCGGCCAGGGCTCTGCGGCTCTGCCAAGGCCCTGCGGTGGGGACCCGTCGGTGGAGCAGGTGGACGTGCACCGGATCAGGGCTCGCTTGGGGCACTGGTGGGAAATGGGTCGGGGTTGTCGCGGATTCCGGTTGGTGGTGGCTGCCGTGGAGCGCCGGTCAGGTAGTCGCGTGTCCCCCACTCGGACACCCTGAACCCCGCGTTCGGATACCCTCTCGTGCTTGCCGGGTGCGCGAACGTTCCATTCGGGGTGCGTGAGTGTTCGACTCGCGGTGCTTGAGTGAGGCACGGCAGCCAGGCGCCAGCCGCAGGCGTGCAGCAACCGGTGGCTCAGGTCGGCGGCCGGTGGGGTTCTGGTGCAGGGGTGCGGCGTAAGTGGTTCCTGCACCAGGTGAAGAAGGGCCAGGGGGTTGGTGGGTGGCGGCGGTGACGGCCGGTGGGGTGTTGGTGGGTCAGGGCCATTGGGGGCCGTCCGGGGTCCAGTCGGGGTGGGAGGAGGACATGGCCATGCGCGCCACCTGGTCCGGGGGTAGGGCGTGGTCCAGGGCTGCTCTGACGAGTGAGGCCAGGCGGTGGCTCGGGCAGGCTTCTTCGGCTCGGTCCAGTGCCACGGAGGCCAGGGCGCCGTCGCCGCGAAGGTAGGCGGAGAAGGCCAGGAGGGTGGCTGCTTGGGCTCGTTCCGGGGTGGGGGTGGCTCGGGTGAGTTCGGTCCAGAGGCGTTCGGCGGCGGTGGCGTGGGGGCCGGTCGCGAAGACGAGGCTCATGTCGCGGACCCAGAGGTCGGACAGTGCTGTGGTGAGGGTGACGATCTCGTGGTCGGACAGCGGTGTGGTGCGGTCGCTGGTGCCCGTCACGGCTCGGGTGATCAGCGACAGGCCCTTGCGGGCGGACTGCTCGCGGTCCTGGTCGTCCTCGGCGTGCAGGGCGGCCTCGTCGAGGAGGGCTTCGCGCCTGGACAGGGCTTCCGGGTCGTCGGGGGTCAGCACGGCGGCCAGGTCGGCTCGGCTGGCGAACGTGACCATGCCCGCCGCGGCGCACGCTGCGGCCATCTCGCTGACCGTCGGGTCGGGGACGGTGCCGGTGCGCCCGACCTCGCCGTAGCCGATCCACTGGGCGCCCCCGGTGGTGCCGGACGCCCAGACCGCGCCCGCCAGCCGGATGTCGGCGGTCGCCAGCACGGACTCCATGCAGTCGATCAGTCCCTGGTGCGGCAGCGCCCTCGGCGGGTCCGGGGTGCCGCCGCCCACGACGACGAGCACGACGGAACCCGCCTCGCTGCGGATCGGGGTCAGGAGCTGGTGGGCCAGTGCGCGTCGATGTCGGGGAGCGGGCAGGTCGACGCGGAGGCTCATGGCGACCCTCGTCGGGCGGCCGTGGCTGAGCACCAGCGCGACCAGCGAGTCGACGGGGTGGAAGGCGAGCAGGTGCGGGAGTGCGGCGACCAGTTCGCCGGGACCTTCGACCTGGACCGCTGCCGCCTGTGGTGGGGTTCGCATGCTTCGACGATGGCCCAGGAACCGGCGGAGCGGTAGCGGGAATTGCTCCACTGTGGACAACCTGGTGGCCTGTGGACAACTCCGGGCGCCAAAAGCGGTTTTGTCGGTGGGCTGGTCTACCCTGCCGCGAAAAACGGGGTGGAGCCCCCGCTGAGGAGGCTCCACCCCGGTCGATCAGCCGATCGCGCCGCGCAGCGCGGTCTTGCCGCCCACGACGGGCAGGTCGAGCGTCGTGCGGTTCAGGTCCACCGACAGACCGGCACCCGGCTGGGGGCGCAGCGTGTAGTCGTAGTCGCTGGACAGCACCACGAACTCCAGGGTGTGGCCCGCCGCGAAGACGTAGTCCTTCGGCTCGAACTCGACCTCGACCTGGTACCGCTTGCCGGGTTGGATCGGCTGGGTGCGGTCCGGGCGGGAGCGGTTCTGCGGGTCCGTCCAGCCACGGGTGACGATCTTGCTGGTGCCGTCCGGGAACCGGTCGACCAGCAGCGCCGTCACGTTGGCCGCCTTCCGGTCGAACGAGATCCCCAGGTCGACCGACGGCGTGCCGGACAGCCGCAGCGACGTGGCGAGCGCCGACGTCGCGTACGACAGGCGGTGCTCCGAAGCGGGTGCGTTGACCAGCGTCTCGGCCAGGATCGACGAGTCGTCGCGCAGGCTCTCCACCACGGGCCTGCCAACGGCGGGCCGGACGGACAGGCCGCCCTTGGCGGGACCGCCCGCGGACGGCCGCAGGGAGGCCTTGGACGTGCCGGGCGCGGGCCAGTCGGCCTCGTCGGTCCAGGTCGTCCTGTCCTCGCGCTGGATGGTCGCCTTCGGCTCGCGCTGGACGCCGTTGTCGACGCCGTACAGGTAGTGGCTGAACCAGCGGTTCAGCGTGCGCCGCCACTCGACGGACCGCAGCGTGTCGGGATCGGTGTGGCCGGACTGGTGCCACCAGATCTTGTGCTCGACCCCGTTGCGCCGCAACGCCTCGTACCACTGGACGACCTGCTTGCCCTTGACGTTCCAGTCGTTGAGCCCGTGCACGGCCAGCACCGCCGCGCGCACCTTGTCGGCGTCCTTGACGTAGTTGCGCTCGTCCCAGAACGCGCTGTAGTCGCCGGTGACCCGGTCCTGCTTCGCGGCGACCTCGGCGATGACCGGCTTGCAGATCTCCCGGTCGGCACGGGTGTAGACGTACTCGGCGAGCACGTCCAGGTCCTCGCCCTGGAACGTGCCGGGCGCCACGACCGCGCCGTCGGCCCGGTAGTAGTCGTACCAGCTGGAGATGGCGGCGATCGGGACGATGGCCTCCAGCCCGCGCACCCCGGTCGCGGCGACGGCGTTGGGCAGCGTGCCGTTGTAGGACACGCCCATCATCGCGGTCTTGCCGGTGGTCCACGCGGCCCTCACCGGCGCGCTCGTCACGGCGTCCCGCGCGAACGCCCGGCCGTTGAGCCAGTCGATCACGGACTTGGAGCCGATGGTCTCGTTGCGGCCGCCGGACGTGGGGCAGCCGGTGGACTTGCCGGTGCCGAGCGACTCCGCGTAGACCACGGCGAAGCCTCGGGCGATGAAGTACGCCTCGTAGCGGCCGGAGGTGATCGGGCCGGCGTTCGGCCCGACAGCCGCGGCGACGCGCTCGTCGGCCTGCGCGGACAGCTGCTTGCCGTCGCGCCGGTCGTAGTGCCCCTTGCCGTCCGGGACGTACAGCTCGACGTCGACGTTGTGGTTCGCCACGTCGTTGCCACCGGAGAAGTACGGGCTGTTCATGTACACCACGGGCACCTTGAGGCCGCGGTTGGTCGCCGTGGGCCGGACGACCTCGGTGTACACCTCGTCGGCCTTGCCGTCGCGGTCGCTGTCGACCGGCGCGCGGACGTAGAGGCTCTCGCGCACCACGTCCTTCGGGTCGAAGACCGGTTGTGCCTCGCCGTCGACGAAGACCGGGCCTTCCGGCGCGGCTCCGGCGACCACCGGGGCGAGCGTCAACGGCAGCGACACCAGCGCTGCCACCAAGGCGACTCTTCGTGCAGCCCTCACGAGGACCCCCATCACGACTCCGAGCAGAACGGGCGGACACCGCACCCTTCCGGTTGTCCGCAATACCTGTCAAGACCCGTATGTCCATTGTGGACAGACACCGGAAACCGACGAACGGGTGGTTGACCAGCGCCGATCGGTGTGCCGTCAGATCAGCCCGGCGACCTTGTACGCCACCAGCGACCCCGCGACGGCGACGTTGAGCGACAGCCCGCCGCCGACCATCGGTATCTCCACGGCCAAGTGCAGCAACGGCAGCGCCTCCACCGGGATGCCGTCCGACTCGTGGCCGAGCACGACCACGGTGCGTTCCCGCGCGGCGGGCAGGTCGGCCAGCCGGATGGCCTCGTCGGCCAGTTCCACGCCGATCAGCCTGCTGCCCGCCTCGCGCTGCGCGGCCAGCCAGCGGATCGGGTCTCCCACCCGGTGGACGCAGCCGGGACGGCGCAGCGTGTTGCCGCGCGCCACGGCCTCGTCCACCCACCGGAACGGCGGCACGACGAGGCAGGCGCCCACGGCGTCGCAGGTGCGGAGCAGGGTGCCGAGGTTCGCGCCGTGCAACGGCCACAGCGGCGCGATCAGCAGGTGGTTCCAGCAGCGGTGGGAACGGGTGCGGCGTTGCCGGGACAGTTCCGAGCGGGTGCGCGTTCGCACGACCATGAGGAGGGCGTTTCGCGGCACGCCCGAGCCATCGAAGACGATGAAGTCACCGCGAGCGTAGTACAAAGACGGCATGAGGCTGGTGATCCTGGGTGGCGGAGGGTTCCGCGTTCCGCTCGTCCACCGCGCGCTGCTGGCGGACCGCACGCCGGGGCGCGTGACCGAACTGGTGCTGCACGACGTGGACCGGGCGCGGCTCGACGCGATCGGCCGGGTGCTGGCCGAACGCTCCGAGGACGTGCCGGACGCGCCCGTGGTCACGGCGACCACCGATCTCGACGAAGCGCTGCGGGGCGCGGACTTCGTGTTCTCCGCGATCCGCGTCG